>NZ_JAJENU010000001.1:0-1799 GCF_035615495.1 Lyngbya sp. CCY1209
CAGTTAAGGCGATAGCTGGTCAGCTACCTGAAGGGGAGGGCACGAAGCCCCCGTGCTTCAGCCGGGGGTGCTGACCCAATAATGGTAGCACCGGAAGTTGACTGAAAAGCCAACAAAAGCGCTTGCCAGAAAGCATAGCATAGCAAATAAATTTGCATTTGGCTAGAAGCTTAACATTAATTTTTTAACAAATTCAATGAACTTTTGTAAAGATCCTGAAACCCATTATTTCTCAGGGCCGATCGCCCAGGAATTGGATCGGGATGCGATCGCCCACCTGCAGGCCCAATGCGAGCGATCGACCCCCCCGCAACTCGATGACGCTATCGACGGGGACATCGGGGCCGTAACTGGGGCAGGGGTCGGCCGTGCAGGGGGGAGCGTTGACCTCGATGTACTGCACGATCCCATCCCGCAGGAAAATCATGTCCAGGGGAATTTTGCAGTTTTTCATCCAAAACCGGGCGATTTGGGGGGAATCGAAGGGAAACAACATCCCGCGATCGTCCGGGAGGGAGGTGCGGTACATCAGGCCCATCGCCTGCTGTTCGGGAGTTTCCGCCACTTCCAATTGGATCGTCTCGCCGGCGATCGTGGCCCGGGCCGTGATGGGGAGCATCTGTCCTCGATTTTCGGATGCTGCGATGGGGGTGGATTCGCCCCGTTCCGGGGGGGCAGACTTGAGCGGTTGGCCGCAACTGGCCAACAGCAAACCCGTTATCAAACAACTCAACCCAATTTGGCAATATGGAAGAGCGGGTGATCGATGGTGAAATGTCGATTTCATTTCGGATATCAACTGACTTCCTCTGCTTCCTGTGCCCCCCTGCCTCCGGTCGCCTCCTCATACATCTAGGCATCTCGCAGCACATATCCTACACCCCGGACGGTCTGGATCAACCGTTTCTCCCCTTCCTCTTCGATCTTGAGGCGCAAATACCGGATGTAAACTTCGATCACGTTGGATTCGCCCAAAAAGTCGTATCCCCAGACGTTTTCGAGAATTTGCTCCCGGGTCAGTACCTCCCGGGGGTGTTCCATCAGATATTTGAGCAACTCGAATTCCTTCATGGTCAGGTCGATCGCCCGGTTGTTGCGGACTGCCCGCCTCGTCGCCAAGTCTAACATCAAATCGCCGAATCGGAGCACGTCGTCGCTGGTGCGATCGGGTTGCAGGTACAGACGCACCAACTGCAGGAAGCTTTCCGAGCGGTAGGGTTTGAGAAAATAGTCGTCCGCCCCGGATTCCAGGCAAGCCACCCGGTCGTCCACCGTATCCCGGGCCATGAACACGAGCAGCGGCGTCCGGTGGCCGAGATCTCGGATTTGGCGGCACAGGGACAGCCCCGACTCCCCGCCCAACAGGCGATCGACCACGATCAGGGCCGGCTGCAGTTCCGTGGCTCGGTGCAGGCCGATCGCGGCCGTGGGGGCGATGACGGGGTAGTAGCCGGACTCCTGCAAGTCCAAGCTGACATTTTGGGCCAGCAGCTCGTCGGCTTCGACGATCAGGATCGAGGGATGGGAATCTAGGGCGATCGCACTCATATCTCGCGCTTACACTCATTATAAAAATATAGCAGCCCGCTTTCGGCTTTGAACTCTCAGTTTCGTTTGAGCACGTCGGATCGGCGGCCCGCCCCACTTCGGAGGCCGGATTTCGGAGCGACGGAGAAGAATACACCTTTTCCGGTTCTGCTATAGCGGGAGATTATCTTTGGCGTTGACTTCTCCCCGGTCTAAAGACGCGGGGATTCTTAAGCCGTCCAAAACTGAACTCTTAAAGGCATAGTCAATGT
>NZ_JAJENU010000002.1:0-290 GCF_035615495.1 Lyngbya sp. CCY1209
TGACGGTCCATCGTTCGTCTCCCTGATCTGCAAACTGGGGTCTAAAACCCTCTGTGACGGAACTTGAAGCCCGAATATTCACTTTTTATTCACATTATTGCACATCAGATTCACTTTTTGGCAATTTTTTCCCTTTGAGGGGGTGATAGGGTATTGACATAATCAAATTTTTTGAGTTGGCAAGGGGCTTCCAGGTAAAGGCATAGATGAGGGAGTGCAGCCAACTCCGAACCCAGCCCAGAATTGTTAAGTTTTTTTAACGGTTCGGGTCGGACTCATTTTCGCCAGGA
>NZ_JAJENU010000003.1:0-3078 GCF_035615495.1 Lyngbya sp. CCY1209
GAGCCGTGTGAGGTGAAAGTCTCATGCACGGTTCTGAATGGGAGGGGGAGATGGTAACATCTCTCTCGACCCCTAATGATTGCCGTTACTCGTGACACGCTGATGGGCTGGAGTGAATTTCTATATTTGGGCGTGGGGTTAGGCTTGGGTTGGGGTGCGAACCGCTGGGGACTCGGACACCGCAATGGGGCGAAGTCCATCGGCAAAACCAACCGTGGCGGTGAATCATCGCGAATCCGCCCCGCCGAAACCGAGTTTCCGCACTTGTCGGAAATGATCCATCCGCAAATCGAAACCCTATCCGAACAACTGCAACAGATGCGGCTGGCTTATCAGATGGCGGCGGAAATGGAGCAGTTCAAGGCGGGGTTTTTGGCCCGGACATCCCACGAACTGCGATCGCCCCTCAACAGCATGATCGGTCTGCTACAGTTGATCCTGGCCGACCTGTGCGAGAGTCCCGAGGAGGAGCGGGAGTTCATCCAACAGGCCCACGACGCCACCCTCCGCATGGTGGGGTTGCTCGATGAAGTGCTGCACGTCGCCAAAACCGAATACGGGACGGAACGCATGAACCCGCAACCCGTGCAACTCGCCCCGATTTTTGAAGAAATCCACCAACTCACCCACCTGCAAGCCGCCAACCGCAGCATCCGGCTTTCCATCGCCGCCCCGGAGCCGACCCTGTACGCGATCGCCGATCGCCCCCGCCTGAAGCAGGTTTTGCTCAGTCTCGTCGATGCCGCGATCGCCGGGATGGACGAGGGGAAGGTGCGGATGTCGGCCCACCCCTCCCCGGAATCCGGCTACGTCCACATCTGGATCGACGACCAGCGGCCCGTGGGGGCCTGGAGCGAATCCTGGGACCTGCTGCAATCCACCCTGGAGGCTAAAGATCCGCAACTGCTGGACCCCGAAAATTTGGCCCTCTCCCCCGGAATGCGGCTGCTGATCAATCAAACCCTACTGGCGTTGATGAACGGACGCCTGGAAGTCCTGGCAGTCCCCTCCGACGCGGAACTCAGCGACTTCACCCGTACCCAATGTTCCGTCCCCCTCGCCACAAAATTCTAGGTGAGAAAACAGCGGCACGGGCTCGGATTGGGAGAGGACAAATGTGGTGGTGGGGTTGTATTCAAACCCGATCCGCTCGTAGAATTTTTGTTGCCGGCTGGTCATCAAATACACCCGTTCGACCCGGCACAATTTCGGATGGCCGAGGACGGTTTGAACTAATTTTCTCCCCAGTCCTCCCCCTTGATAATCCGGGTGGATGACCACATCCCAAATCGTCGCCCGATACACCCCGTCCGAGGTGGCGCGGGCAAAACCGACGGTGTGATTTCCATCCCAAACGGTGACGACAGGATCGCTGTTGGCGATCGCAATTTCCAAGTCTTCCAACCGGCGATCGCGGGCCCAAAATGCGGCTGTTTGAAATAAATCCAAAATTTGCCGGAGGTCGATATGGGCGCGATCGCAACTGAACTGAATGTAGCGATCGTCTCTCAGTGTCGAATTCATCGTTCAGACTTAGCCACTCATTAAGCACGAATTGGTCAGGAAAATTGAGAAAAACGGAGGGCGATCGCATCCGTGTTTAATGACAAAAAATCGTCGCGATCGCAATTTTCGCCAATCCCGCATTCTCCCCGGCTAACTCGTGGAAACTACTCTATCAAATTCTCCCCGAAACACCTAAAGAGAATGTCATCAAACACCGACATAAAATCGCCGTCACCACCGCCCCAAATCCGACGATCGCCCCTCCCATTCCGCCTGTCAAATCGGGCGATCGCCGACCTGTATCAATCTGGGGCGATCGGTCTTTTTTCCGATCCCGATCGAAAGCGATCGCAAAAATTTTAGATTTGAAGACCCGATTGAATAGGCATCAATAAATCGATCCCATCAAAACAGTAGAAAATCGACAATGATTCCGGTGTAGGGGCGCAAGCCTCGCGCCCTCCCCCCCGACTCCCGACTCCCGACTCCCGACTCCCTAAGACACCCGACTCCCTAAGACAACAGCGATCCGCCGATCATCCCGGCCAACAGCACCCAGCCGATCGCCACATTATCGCGGAAAATCTTACCGTAAACCGGGCGGGGGAGGTCCGGTTGTCGCAATTGCCAATACTGATATCCCCACAGAACCACCGCCACCGCCAACGCGATCCAGGATACCGGGTGCAGGTGCAGTTGCCAGTCCAGGGCGAACATCAACCCCGCCGTCCCCAGGAAAAAGACGCCCACCGCCTCGGCCGCGAAATCCCCGAAAAATAGGGCGCTGGAGTTGATCCCCAACTGGCGATCGTCCTCGCGATCGCTCATCGCATAAACCGTATCAAATCCCAGGGTCCACAACACCGTTGCCCCCCACAGCAGCCACGTCGCCGGCTGCAAATCCGCCGTCGCCGCACTCCAGCTAATTAATACCGCAAATCCCCAGGCGATCGACAATACCAACTGCGGGACCGGAAACACCCGCTTCGCCAGGGGGTAGCAGATAATCACCGGGACGGCGGCCACGCACAGCCAGAAACTCAGGGGATTGAGATACAGGGCCAGTCCCCCCGCACAGGCAAACGCGACGATCGCCACCCCGATTCCCGTTTGAATCGTTAACGCCTTGGACGCCAGGGGGCGATCGCGAGTCCGTTCCACCTCCGGATCGATATCCCGATCCCAGAGATCATTCACCACGCACCCCGCCGCACTCGTCGCCAACGTCCCGAACACGACAATCAAAATCAGCGTCAGCGGCGGCGTCCCCCCCGTCGCCAAAACGATCGCCCACAACGCCGGGATCATCAAAATCAGGCGTCCGGCGGGTTTGTCCCACCGCAGCAGGCGGATCACTCTCAGCCAGGTGGGTTCCGGTCGATTCGATTCACTTACCATGTCGCTTCAGTTTAGATTTTTGCTCCCGAGAGAACGTTTCTCCCAAAATCAATACAAATTGTAGCGATTTTCCCGCCATTGACGACAATACTTTCCTTGATATAGCAGTGCGCGCTCGTCTGTTTACAGTTTCCTCAGAGGGACAAACCTTTAAACCCTGATGTCGAGGGAATT
>NZ_JAJENU010000004.1:0-306 GCF_035615495.1 Lyngbya sp. CCY1209
CCCCGATCGCCTGCTGGAACTTCCCGGCAACTGTGGAGTCCCTTTTATGCCCACCCGGACATCCCCCGCCCAAATTTTTACGATCGGCGATGGCCGCGCTTTCTGCGGTTGGCGTCAACCCCCATCAGGTTCAGGGCCTTCTCTATCTCATCTTTGATCGCGCCGCCGTTCCCCGCCTTCATTTCAATGGCGGGTCGGAGGATGTCAACCACCTGTTGAAAGATCGGGTCGGGCGTCGGCTCACCTTGCGGCCGCCCGTTGCCGTTGCTGTTGGGTGCCGCCTCGATCGCTTCCCCCCGATCCATC
>NZ_JAJENU010000005.1:0-362 GCF_035615495.1 Lyngbya sp. CCY1209
TTTTCTCTGATTGACGAAGGGGGAAATTGGCAAAACGGCTATTTGCGGTTGAACGATATTTTCAACTTGAATTTGCCCGCCGAATTGGTGGTGTTGAGCGCCTGTCAGACCGCTTTGGGGCGGGATTTGAAAGGGGAAGGAATGGTGGGAATTACCCGGGGTTTCATGTACGCCGGTGCCCCGAGGTTGGTGGCTTCCCTGTGGTTCGTGGATGACGAGGGAACGTCCGTTTTGATGTCGAAGTTTTACCAAAAGATACTGTCCGAAAATTTGTCGCCCGTAGAAGCGATGCGATCGGCGCAGTTGGAAATGTTGGCGAGTTCGGAGTACAATTCCCCCTATTATTGGGCGGGATTTACCTT
>NZ_JAJENU010000006.1:0-200 GCF_035615495.1 Lyngbya sp. CCY1209
ATTTTCGGAAAGCTAGATAACATACTCTGGCAACAACTGCGGGCATGGGTAGTATCACGATGCGGAAACGCCGAATACAAAACGCTCAGAAAATACTACCGAACAGGAATGGCAAAACTGAGTAACGGGGATGAAAGGAAGGATAAGTGGATATTCCAAACTAAGGATGGTCTACGACTCCAAAAACACGCCTGGACTCC
>NZ_JAJENU010000007.1:0-257 GCF_035615495.1 Lyngbya sp. CCY1209
TCGTTCCATCTGTATGGGTATTCCATCCTTAGACTCATCCTTTCCCCCGGTGTACTTTTAAGGGTCTGTGTGGATAATCCGGCTAATCTTCCACTTTTCCACTTGCTCATTCGAGCAGCACCGTAATCAATCTGTTTTCGATACCCAATACTTTCGAGGGTTCAAGGTGGATGTTCACCTTTTCGGTTAGTCATAGATGATTGGCAGTGGTCGGATTATTGGTGGCAGATTCCACCTCACCGCCTTCCGTTCCCCGC
>NZ_JAJENU010000008.1:0-230 GCF_035615495.1 Lyngbya sp. CCY1209
ATTTCCTTCGTTGTTGCGCTTTAGCGCTAAAGCGCAACAACGAACCGAGTTTTCTATTGCCTCATTTTAGATAAAACTGTCCACTATTGCCTCATTATCGCTGACGACACCCGTTGTTTTGATCGCATTCCGGCGCCCGGACACGACGCGGAGGGTGTTTGATGTGATGCGGCGGGTGAAGCTGTCCCAACAGAAGCGCGATCGCACCGGATATTGACTCCTGTAACTCA
>NZ_JAJENU010000009.1:0-644 GCF_035615495.1 Lyngbya sp. CCY1209
TCGGTTCCCCTGCGGGGGACTCATCCATTTGGGGGGGTGCGGTTTCGGTGTCGGCGATCGCGGCTTCCCAGGTTGCCCGGTAGCTCAGGTTGCCGAACGCTCTCACGTCGTCTTTGGACAGTCCGAGCGCGATCGCACGAGCCTTGAGTTCTGATAAAGTCATAGTTACTCCTGTAAAGGGGTTTTCGCGCCCATCGGTGTAGCCGCCAAGCATACGCACCGGTGGGCCTGTTTTTTGCGTTTCCGTATGTCAACTGTACAACTTTGGTACACCCACCGTCAACACTATTTTGTTAAGATGTGGGTGCAAAGTACAATGAAAATGCACCCATGATTTCTCAGACAGTGCCGAGTAAACTGCCGCGAGTGAACGTCTATATTGATCCAGACCTTAAGGAAAAGGGGGAACTGTTAGCCAAAAAACGCTTTCGTTCCCTCTCCAATCTGATGGCTTGGCTGTTGCAGCAAGAAATTGAACGGGCCAAGCAGGAAGGGGAGTTGACCGAAGAAAATTAAAAATTTATCAGTCACATCCTCGGTACAGCCTCAGCCAGACACACCACCCCCCACCAACCCCCGATCGCACCAGACCGGGGGCCATTTTTTTGCTCACCAACGATCCATCAGATCCATCAACGATCCAT
>NZ_JAJENU010000010.1:0-1118 GCF_035615495.1 Lyngbya sp. CCY1209
TCTACTCTGAGGAGTTAGTTCGGGATATTGCTAATATTTACCGCGCTGATTTTGAGATATTTGGGTACAAGCCAGAATTGGATTTAGAGTTTACTTCTCAGGCTCCGTATCAACCTTCATTGGCTCAAATAGAAAAAGATCTACTCAAGTGGAGAGATGACTTAAATAAAATCAGAGGTTCATAAAGTTTCAAGCCCAACGGAGATTGTTATAATTTATAGAGTTCCTAAATGAATTGAGGTAAGCCCATAAATGAAAAGTTCTGTAAACTGGAATAATTTAGAAAGCCAGGGAATTGTCAGAGGCTGGATATTACCTGACCAAGGAGGTTTTCATCCCTCTGATATCGTTGTATTAATTAATGGTCAAAAGTTGACATCTGACAAGATTAAACCTAAACGTTTCCAGAGGAATAGTGATAATCTACGGGTGAATTTTTGTTTTGATTTATCTCCCTATAATGTACAAAATGGAGACCAAATACAGTTAGCTTTGAAAGATACAGGAAAAATACTAGGAACCAGTAAATCAGGAAGCAAAGAATCAAACAAATCAGTGACTTATGTTAATTTTGACCAAAAGCTATCTCCCCATGAAATTCGTCAAATATGGCTTCGTCATCAGCCAAAACCTCTATACAATAAATCACTGAATTTAACTTTAATTTTCTGCGCTAAAAGTGCTTGTAGCTTTGGTGTAAAGTGGTTTTTTTACCATGCAGGACTATATCAAGATGTAGAATCCTACCATCGTCATCCTCATAGGTATAGAGCCAAGGTTTTTACCCAAGATCGTAAATACAAAAAACAGATCAGATCCACAAAAGAAATTTTAAATTCCCATATTTTATGTTTAGTTAGAAACCCTTTCTATCGAGCAGTTAGTAGCTACATTCATGCTATTAAAACTGGATATGATGATCCCAAAATCTCGAGATTTTTAGGAAGAAAAATAAGCCGTAAAAATAGTTTTTGTTTTGATGAGTTTGTACAATATTTAAAATCACTGGATATTAGAAATTGCAATATTCACCATAAGCTGCAAGCTCATCCTTTAATTGAGATGGGTATCATCAAACCCCATCTTCTCAAAGTTGAGAACTTATTTAATGATTTTGC
>NZ_JAJENU010000011.1:0-508 GCF_035615495.1 Lyngbya sp. CCY1209
GCGCGATCGCATGGTTTCTCCTGTTGCCAATTCATCCTGTATGCAGCTTTGTTCCCCTTAACGGGGGTGAGGGCGAACTGTCTCGGAATGACCCATAGTTCTTTGATTAACTTGTCATTGTCTGTGTTTTGCCTTATAATTGTCATATTGTTACATCCTGTAATTTTTAATTGCTAACTGGGGGTGTGGGCTATTGTCCGAGCCCCTTTTTTTGTCTAATTTTATCATTTTATTCGCGGTCATTAAATGAGTTTTGAGTGTTCAAAATGTTAACTTTCTTAAAGTGTGGAACGTTCCCCTATTTGACATCTTTCTTTACACGGGCGGTCACTGTTGGCCATCCCCCTCTTGTTAACCTTCCACTAGCCAATTCCCCGCTACGAAGCCCCGAGCGGGCAACGATTCTGTACAAAATCAACCACCGGTCGATTGACAGGTGTTGCACCCTAGCTACCGAGCTACCGAGCGGGCGCTGCGGACGGCCGGCCGCTAGGCCGGCCGGGAGCCC
>NZ_JAJENU010000012.1:0-237 GCF_035615495.1 Lyngbya sp. CCY1209
ATTGCTTCAACTGGTAGCTTCCGGATTGTTCTACCTACTAAAATACCACAGCGATCGCTCCCCTGAGATTTTCCACAGCCCCACCCAGATCCGGGGATAAACAAACATGAGTAGCGATCGCGCCTTCGGGACGGGGTGGCGGATGCCCATCGCCAAGGGAAAATATCTTTGATCGGGTAGCACAGGCATCCTGCCTGTGAGCAGAAGCTGGACGACGATGTTGTATAGTGTAGCTGT
>NZ_JAJENU010000013.1:0-351 GCF_035615495.1 Lyngbya sp. CCY1209
GGTGCGATCGCGGATAATTGAGAGGGATAGAAACCGGGTTTCTCTGAACATTTCGGGTGGGGGGCGTAAAGATGCCGCTAGAAACCCGGTTTCTCACATCTTTTCTCTAATTTGCTCCGACTCATCAACCGGTTTTCTATAAATATCTGGATGTGGTAGATTCAGATTTGAGCCGTTTTTTTTCACGCCAACTCCCCAATCATCTTGAGATGATTTTGGCTATAAGAAAAGGGAATTGATTCCCAAGCGGTTTCAATATTCAAACCGGCATTTGAGTTCTGGCAGTCGGGTGCGATCGCGGATAATTGAGAGGGATAGAAACCGGGTTTCTCTGAACATTTCGGGTGGGGG
>NZ_JAJENU010000014.1:0-449 GCF_035615495.1 Lyngbya sp. CCY1209
CACAGGCCCGTCACGGGGACGAACAGCATGAAGAAGTGCAACCAGCGCTTGTTGGAGAAGGCGATACCGAAGATCTGGGACCAGAAGCGGTTCGCCGTCACCATAGAGTAGGTTTCTTCGGCTTGAGTGGGCTCGAAGGCGCGGAAGGTGTTGGCACCTTCACCGTCTTCAAACAGGGTGTTTTCCACCGTGGCACCGTGGATGGCGCACAGCAGCGCACCGCCGAGGATGCCGGCGACTCCCATCATGTGGAAGGGATTGAGAGTCCAGTTGTGGAATCCTTGGAAAAACAGGATGAAACGGAAGATTCCGGCCACGCCGAAGCTGGGGGCGAAGAACCATCCCGACTGTCCGAGGGGATACATCAGGAAGACGCTGACGAACACCGCGATGGGGCCGGTGAAGGCGATCGCGTTGTAGGGACGGATTCCCACCAGACGGGCGATTTC
>NZ_JAJENU010000015.1:0-280 GCF_035615495.1 Lyngbya sp. CCY1209
CGCTAAGAGCCTTGCGTAGTATGACTTCAAAAGGAGTCTCTGCAACCTTCTGGCTTTTGCATCCTGTCCCGATTGAGCCGCTTGATAGATACGCTTTTGCAGCTTGAAGACCATACGATGAACTTTCGTCCAGTTGATAGCCTTCCATACACTCTTAGTGTCCGCCAGTTTTGGCTTGCCAAAACCTTTGGATTGACTAGACTTCGCCATTATTGCTACTCAAGTCTCCATCTTACGTCTGAACCGTGACCCGTCTGCATATCTCGAACATTACATCCGA
>NZ_JAJENU010000016.1:0-200 GCF_035615495.1 Lyngbya sp. CCY1209
CATTTGCCTTTCTGGTCTTTTAGCAGTCGGGCTTCTCGGTTTGAGATTTCTGGTGATTTCCCTCTCCTTGTTGCCCAGTAGACCCAGTTTCCGTCATACGTTGATGCGTTTGGTCTGACCAATGTGTGGTAGACAATGGGAGTCCAGTTATGTTGTTGCAGTCGTAGACCATCCTTGGTTTGGAAAATCCATTTCTCATT
>NZ_JAJENU010000017.1:0-246 GCF_035615495.1 Lyngbya sp. CCY1209
TTCAGAACCGTGCATGAGATTTTCACCTCACACGGCTCCTAGTTCAGCCGTCTCGTTGTCATGAGTACGACTCTTGCTTTGACTGCCATCTATGGCAGTTTTGGCATCGTGACAGTGGCGGTGCAGCAGTTGAAGGTTTTTGTAATCATCCTTTCCGCCTAGGCATCTCGGGATGATATGGTCGGTCTCCAATTGGTCTTCGATGGTGAAGTGCTGTCCGCACCATTTGCATTTGCCTTTCTGGTC
>NZ_JAJENU010000018.1:0-1805 GCF_035615495.1 Lyngbya sp. CCY1209
TTCTGGTTCCCCCCTTTCCAAGGGGGGTTAGGGGGGATCTTTTCCATCTGTGTCTCATTACCGCGCAAAGTGCTGTAATTAATAATTGTCAATTATCAATTCATTTTTTCCCGATTTACGATTCCCTACCATGTCCTTCTTTTTACCGACTTTGAAACAGTGGGGTTTTTTGGACTCCATTCAGATCACCCTCTGCATCGTGGGGTCGCGGAAAATTGACGAGTTTGCGGGGTTGGATTACGATCGCCAGGGGTGGGAGATCTTTGCCCCCAATTTGACGATTTACGGTTTCGATGCGGACCCGGAAGCCTGCGATCGCCGCAATGCGGAATTGGTGGCAAAAAATATCGGTTGGACGGAAAAACATATCCCCTTCGCCCTCTGGGATCGGTGTGGGAAGGCGCCACTGTATGTGACGAAACATCCGGGTTGCTGTTCGCTTTATCCCCCCAATGATGTGGCGATCGAGCGGTTGTTTGAATATCGCGATCGCCACAAGTTGATGTCGGTGGCGGAGGTGGAAACCACAACTTTAGATGATTTTTTTGGCAGTTTGGAGACTCCCATCGATTTCATGCAATTGGACGTTCAGGGGGCGGAATTGAACGTGTTGAAGGGGGGAGACAATCACATCTTACCCCACCTTTTGGGAATTGTGGCGGAAGTTAATTTTATTGAATTGTATAAGAATCAACCCCTATTTGCGGATGTGGATAGTTATTTGCGCGATCGCGACTTTACCCTTTTCGATATCGGACAAAAATGGTGCGATCGACGCCGGGGAATCACCCTAATCTCGCGGCAGCACAAAGGTCAATTTGTGTGGACGGACGGCTATTATTTCCGGGACTTAATTCGACCCGACCAAAACCACCACCTGAAGACGCCGGAGCGGATTTTGAAGTTGGCCTGTCTGGCGGATCTGTTGCAGTTTTACGATTATGCGTTGGAACTGTTGGGATATCTGACGGAACGGTACGGGGCGGGCGATCGCAACTACAATTTCGCCGACTGTATCATCCAAATTTTAGAACAAAATCCCGATGCTGTCAAGCACGGCATTACGGCCCTTCCATTTATTACCGAACTCCGGAAATATCGCACCCAATAAATTTGAAGATTCACCCCAGAGGGACTCCAGGACAGGGAGAGGATGTTTGCGACATTTATTCTGCTTCTTCGATCGCCGTTGATTCTGTTTTCGGGCGAATCTCGACCGCCTTCTCTTCGTAATCTTGAAAATTGGGAAAAGCGCTGCGACAGTTTTTGTCAACCAAACCCGGCGATCGCTCAATTTCGATCAGATCTCGCCCTTCGACGTATCCCCCCAAACGCAGGATAAATTCGAGGGTGCAGGCGACTCCATATCGCGATATATCTTCGCTGGCGATCGCCAACATTCGGATTTTTTGGGAGTTCAGATCGACCTCGAATCGGCGCAGGTCTTCCCGATCCCAAACGGCGATTTTCGGTTCCGTTTCAAATTCTTGATAAGTCGCCGAAAAGTCCGTCAATTCGGACAATTCTAAAATCCCATTTCCGTTCCGATCTTCTCCGCCGAATTCTCCCGTCAACATTCCGCCTTGAAACTCGGACGCAAAGGTGTAGTTGGCGGCGGCCGCGATGTTGGCGCGAAGGGATGGGCCCCCCATCAAAAGAAGGGGGACAAAAAATAGCGAATTTTTGAATAAGAAATTGTGGGTATTCATCAATCTAGCCTTTTGACAGAGAACCGGGTAGCACGGCTATCTTAGCCGTAACAAGCTAGAAGCTTGTTTGACGGGGAATTTGGTAATTTGAAGCCG
>NZ_JAJENU010000019.1:0-719 GCF_035615495.1 Lyngbya sp. CCY1209
AATCCCGAATACAACCGCCTCACGTTCGCGATTTTTGGAGTTGCCACGCCCTCCGATTTGATTCGAGATCGCAACCGCACGCCCTTCAATATCGGGACGGCGATCGCACTGTCGGGGTTCAGCCTGGAAGAGATCGAACCCCTCGCCCGGGGATTGCCTTTTGAATCAGGCAACAAACGAGAAATTATTAAACACATTTTATACTGGACGAACGGCCAACCCTTTTTGACTCAAAAAATTTGCCATATAATTGGCAATTTTGTTTCGGAAAATAAAAGAAAAATTTCGGTGGAAAATGCGGCATTTTGGATCGAAAATATCGCCCGCAATTATATCATCTACGGCTGGCAATCGAAGGACGAGCCGGAACACTTGAAAACCATCCGCGATCGCCTCCTCCGCAACCCGCTGCGGACGGGAAGACTGTTGGGAATTTATCAGGATATTTTGCAGAATCACGGCATCAAATTTGACAACAGCCGCGAGTATACGGAACTCATATTGTCGGGAATAGCCGTCAAAAATGGCGAAAAATTGGCGGTCAAAAATCGAATTTATGAAGCGGTCTTCAATCTCGAATGGGTGATCGAACAGTTGTCGGCCATCCGCCCCTACTCTCAAACCTTTGATGCTTGGGTCGCTTCCGGCCAAACGGACGAATCGCGGCTGTTGCGGGGGCGGGCTTTAAAAGATGCACAAATTTGGGCGATCGGAAAAAG
>NZ_JAJENU010000020.1:0-248 GCF_035615495.1 Lyngbya sp. CCY1209
CGGTTTGAGATTTCTGGTGATTTCCCTCTCCTTGTTGCCCAATAGACCCAGTTTCCGTCATACGTCGATGCGCTTGGCCTTACCAATGTGTGGTAGACGATGGGAGTCCAGTTGTGTTTCTGAAGTCGCAGACCATCCTTGGTTTGGAATATCCACTTATCCTTCCTTTCATCCCCATTGCTCAGTTTTGCCATTCCTGTTCGGTAATATTTCCTGAGCGTTTTGTATTTGGCGTTTCCGCATCGTGA
>NZ_JAJENU010000021.1:0-219 GCF_035615495.1 Lyngbya sp. CCY1209
GTCTAGCTTGCTGAAAATCTCCTTGGAGACTACCCCCGAGTAATACCTTGACCATCCTGTAATGATGGGATTGAGATATTTTATCAGGGCGGCTTGAGGTGCTGTTTTATGTTTTTTAATCACCTCTTTCACCTTTTCAGTGTGGGCTCTGATTGCTTCTTTATCTGGTTTAACATGGGTTACGAAGCCTAGTAATCTGCTGACCTTTCCCCCACTTTT
>NZ_JAJENU010000022.1:0-260 GCF_035615495.1 Lyngbya sp. CCY1209
AATTTAGGTTCCCAGTAGGGTTCCATTGCCATCTTAACCAAGGCTTGCTTGGCTCTATCTCGAATTGTCGGGATTCCTAGGGGACGTTTTTCATCCCGTCCGGGTTTTGGTATCCACACTCTCCGTAACGGTTTGGCTTTGACGTTTCCTTTGATTTCTTCAGCAAGGGTGAACCTTTGTTTCGGGGATATCGCTACCACACCGTCAACTCCGGCTGTCTTCTTGCCTTGGTTGTCTTGGGTTACTCGCCTTACCGCTAG
>NZ_JAJENU010000023.1:0-278 GCF_035615495.1 Lyngbya sp. CCY1209
GGTTCGGGATTTCTGCTGATTTCCCTCTCCTTGCTGCCCAATAGACCCAATTTCCATCATACGTCGATGCGTTCGGTTTAACCAGAATGTGGTAGACAATGGGAGTCCAAGAGTGTTTTTGGAGTCGTAGACCTTCCTTGGTTTGGAATATCCACTTATCCTTCTTTTCATCCCCGTTGCTCAGTTTTGCCATTCCTGTTTGGTAGTATTTTCTGAGCGTTTTGTATTTGGCGTTTCCGCATCGTGACACTACCCATGCCCGTAGTTGTTGCCAGAGT
>NZ_JAJENU010000024.1:0-287 GCF_035615495.1 Lyngbya sp. CCY1209
CTCCCCAACGGCGCCACCCGTTCCCCCGATGCCTCTTGGGTAGCTCGCTCTCGGTGGGAGGCGCTGACACCCGAACAGCGTCAGGGTTTCGCCCCCTTATGTCCCGATTTTGTTGTCGAATTGCGATCGCCCACCGATAGCCTCTCCAAACTTCAGGAAAAAATGCGGGAATATCTGGAAAATGGTGCCCGACTCGGATGGTTGATTGACCCCCAAAATCGACGGGTAGAAATCTACCGCCCCGGACAAGAAGTCGAAGTTTTGGACAATCCAATAGAACTTCCCGG
>NZ_JAJENU010000025.1:0-301 GCF_035615495.1 Lyngbya sp. CCY1209
CCCAACCTGTTTGATATTGATGGCGGCGTTTTCGTCACGGTCGTTTTCCGACCCACAAGACGGGCAGCGCCACCGTCTCACGCTCAAATCCAACTCGTCTAAAACATACCCACAGCCCGAGCAGGTCTTACTGGATGGAAACCAACGGTCAATGTAGGCAACGACTTTTCCTTTCTTTTGAGCGACCCATTCCAAGATTTGCAGGAACGACCGAAATCCTAAGTCAGAGACTTTGCGTCCCCAGAGTCGCTGCATGGCTTTTAGGTTCAACGTCTCGAAATAGAGAACGTCAAACCGATCG
>NZ_JAJENU010000026.1:0-260 GCF_035615495.1 Lyngbya sp. CCY1209
AATTTAGGTTCCCAGTAGGGTTCCATTGCCATCTTGACCAAGGCTTGCTTGGCTCTATCTCGGATTGTTGGGATTCCTAGAGGGCGTTTTTCATCCCGTCCGGGTTTTGGTATCCAGACTCTCCGTAACGGTTTGGCTTTAAATTTTCCTTTGATTTCCTCAGCTAGTTCAAACCTTTGCTTAGGGGATATCGCTACCACACCGTCAACTCCGGCTGTCTTCTTGCCTTGGTTGTCTTGGGTTACTCGCCTTACCGCTAG
>NZ_JAJENU010000027.1:0-226 GCF_035615495.1 Lyngbya sp. CCY1209
CGTTCCATCTGTATGGGTATTCCATCCTTAGACTCATCCTGTCCCCCGGTGTACTTTTAAGGGTCTGTGTGGATAGTATTTAGAAGCTTCCACTTTTCCACTTACTCATTCGAGCAGCACCGTAATCAACCTGTTTTCGATACCCCATAATTTCGAGGGTTCATGGCAGATGTTTACCTTTCGGTTAGTCATAGATGGTTGGCAGTGGTCGGACTATTGGTGGCAG
>NZ_JAJENU010000028.1:0-1197 GCF_035615495.1 Lyngbya sp. CCY1209
GATGTTGATGGCTGCGTTGTGGTCTCTATCTAACTCGCACCCACACTGACAAACGTGAGTTCGAGTCGAGAGACTTTTCTGGACAACCGTGCCGCAACTCGAGCATTTTTGAGAGGTATAGACAGGATTCACCGCAACGGTTATCCTGCCGAACTTCACTCCAAAATGTTCCAACCATTTCCTGAACTGATACCAACCCGCATCGTGAATCGACTTGGCGAGACAGTGGTTCTTGACTAGATTCCGTATCCTCAAATCTTCGTAGGCCACCAGATCGTTAGATCGGATTACGCAACGCGCCAGTCTCTTGGCGTGTTCTTCACGTTGCCGACTTATTTTGAGGTGTACTCGTCCGAGTCGATTGACGGCTTTTTTTCGGTTGGCAGAGCCTTTCTGTTTTTTACTAACCCTTCGGTGAGTGCGTTTCAGCTTTTTCTCGGCGTTTCGGTCAAACCTCGGGTTCGGTTTGCATTCTCCGTTTGAATCGGTGTAGAACTCTTTGAGTCCGACATCTAAACCCACGGTATTTCCTGACGGTTTGAGTTCTTCTCGAACATCCACCTGAATGCAGAACTGAACATAGTAGCCATCGGCACGACGTACTAAACGAACTCGCTTAATTAGGGATTCATCATAGCGGGCCAGATCGTAGCTGCCAATTAACCGCAATTCCCCAATTCCAAAGCCATCGGTGAATTTGATACGCTTCGGTTCAAGCAGTTTCCACCCGGAGGTTTTGTACTCCACTGAGCGGGAATGCTTCTTGAACTTGGGATAGCCTACGGGCTTAATGCCCTTTTTGCAGTTGTCATAGAACCGAGTGATTGAACTCCATGCTCGTTCTGCTGCTGCCTGACGAGCCATTGAGTTGAGTTTCTTGGCAAAGGGAAACTCCTCAGCCAACGCTTTGCAGAGCTTACTGAGGTCATATTTGCCCACATCTTGGCTATCCATCCAATAGCGCACAGATTTGTTACGGACAAACTGAGCCGTCCGATTAGGGGTCGAGAGAGATGTTACCATCTCCCCCTCCCATTCAGAACCGTGCATGAGACTTTACATCTGGGCGTTGGCTTCTGGTTACATCTTACCCCCATCTGGCTTACGCTTACACTTGCGACTATTGCCTTCACTACTTGCCTAATCGACCATTGGACAAGAGCCAGTATGGGGTTAATTCGTTCCATCTGTATGGGT
>NZ_JAJENU010000029.1:0-307 GCF_035615495.1 Lyngbya sp. CCY1209
TGCCAATTTGAGACCCGCCTTGAAATCAATTTCAAGGCTCACAGCAAAAGTCCACTAAGCGTGGACTCGGTTGGAGTAATCATGTCCTAATATCGAATCCGGTTAAATACCCAGAAGTTCAAACCCACTCCGGCTCCCCCCTTTTTAAGGGGGGCTGGGGGGGGATGAGGGGGGGCGGTTCAATAACCGGATCTGATATAATATCAAATCCGGTTATCCCCTCCTAAAACCTCCCCAATCATCTTCAGATGATTTGAGCTGTTAGCTTGGGAATTGATTCCCAAGCGGTCTTGATATCCAACCCGTT
>NZ_JAJENU010000030.1:0-204 GCF_035615495.1 Lyngbya sp. CCY1209
AAAAGCTGTAGGGGCAAGCCTCTGCGCTTGCCCAAATGAATGAAAAAAAGCTGTAGGGGCAAGCCTCTGCGCTTGCCTTTAGAAAAAAAATGTAGGGGCAAGCCTCTGCGCTTGCCCAAATAAATGAAAAAAAGCTGTAGGGGCAAGCCTCTGCGCTTGCCCAAATGAATGAAAAAAAGCTGTAGGGGCAAGCCTCTGCGCTTG
>NZ_JAJENU010000031.1:0-1870 GCF_035615495.1 Lyngbya sp. CCY1209
GCGACTTCAGTCGCCGTTCGCTTTTCATCCGTGCTTTAAAAAGACACGGCTTTCAAGCTCTCGTCCTTTTCTCGTAAAATGCTGTTGTATAGAGGTTCTGCAACCCAGAATCCGGCTTCGTCAATCAACGCATTTAATAAAGGCTTGACCTCGGCAATCAAGCCATTGCCTTTTGCCTCGACTAGGATTCCTAAAATACCCGTGTATCGGAGGTTAAATTTAGCCGCTATGAGACGCCCCCGACGTTCATCAATCAGAACTTGATCGGCTTGAATTTCGACTGCCAGGGCGATCGCCTCAGCTTCTCCGATATCAAGCTCATTGCTCAGTGCTTTGACGAGGGTGCGATCGCCAACAGCCCGGGTTTGAATCCATTCAAAAGTTTGCACTTCGATCGCACCTGCAACCGGAAAATCGGGATCGGTTAATTCTCGATAAACGGCTTCGGGAATCAGAACCGTTTCATAGAGTTGATGAAGAAGATGAAGGCGATCGATTGCGGCGAGGTTGTTGATGGGCGATGTGTCACTGACAACAATCACAATCTGCCCATCTCCCGCAGATTTTCAATATCCTGCTCAAAATCTTCTACCCCGTAATGAACGGGGATACGGCGGCTGGCAAGGAGGTGCTGAAATGCGACCCGGTGCATTCCCGAAAATCGGCTGGCTTGGGCCAGGGTCAGTTTTTCTCGCTGAAAGAGCATGACCGCAATTTCTTGCCGCATTTCAGCCTCGGTCATGCGAGTTGCAGTTAAAATTTCGTCGGGAACAACAACGCTCATGACTCAATACCTCGCGACTTACTCTATTTTATACCTTGGAACTTGTGCATGGGATGTGTGGGGGAAAGTCGGGCTGGAGGGCGCAAGCCTTGCGCCCCTACAAGATAATTTTAAAGTTTGGCAAATCGTTGTCTAAACTGTTCCCCACTTAATCAAAATATAAAGAAACGTTTAGACCGAAACAATTCTTTAAATTCAGGCTGTTCTCGAATTGAGTCAAAATCCGGATCGGTTTTGGCATCTTCCTTCCTTTCAGGATTGAGCTTGATTGCTTGCTTCAAATGCTCGACGGCTGACGATACGTTCCCTTGTAAGGCATAAATTGCAGCTTTGTTGTACCAAGCTGTATCATCATCAGTATTATAACGTAAAGCGCGATCGTAAGAATCGAGAGCTTCTTTATATCGCCCCGAAGCTGTTAAAGAAATTCCTCGATTTACCCAACCTTCATAATCTTTTAAAAATGATTTTGCATATTCCCTCTGAACATAAGCATCCGGATATTGAGGGTTCAAGCTAATCGATTCAGAAAAATCTTTGATGGCTTCTTCATATTTGCCCATCTCCAAATAGACCGAACCCCTGCCATGATAAGCATCCGGATAAATAGAATCAGTCCTGAAGATCGAATTTTCGGAAAAATTCCCAGACAAAATGTTGATATTTATGTCTTGTGCGTAACTGGAATTTGCATTCAGTAGATACAATCCCAAAATAAGAGTCAAGAATAAACCGAAGTTTCGAGTCCATCTTTTAAATATAAATATTTGTTTCATGTCTACCCACAAAAATTAAAAACCTACAATTTTATGATCTCCAAATTTGAAATCGATCTGTTCTACCCGCAAGTCCGGAAATTTAACATGGAAACTTGGGCAGACTTACTCCTACTCAAAATAGCTATTTTTTATATTGTACTTTGGAAATATACTCTCAGTTTTAAATTATCCTTGATTGTCCGGCACGAGTCAACACTTTTTCTGCTCGTCCGAGCAATACGACATGATGAGCAGCCATTCCATCCGCTCAAAGCCCCCAGAATTGGGGGTTTGGGGGCCTGACAATGGGCGCCATAGGGGCAGCCAT
>NZ_JAJENU010000032.1:0-297 GCF_035615495.1 Lyngbya sp. CCY1209
AGACCTCTTCCCCCCGATTTCTTCCCGGATGTATGTTTTCCTTTTGGATATTGCCTGATATTGAACCCCAGGAAGTCAAATCCGGATGGGACTTTTTCTCCGTCCACTTCGATTTCTCTTAGTGTATGACAGATTCTTGTCTTTTCCGGTTTGAGTTGAAGTCCAATGGGCTTTAACCATTTGGAGATAGCAACCTTGCACTGTTCAATGATTTCGAGTCTTGGTGATATGACTACGAAATCATCGGCATATCTAACGACCGTTGCTTGTACTCTATTTCCTTTCTTTGGAAAGAGT
>NZ_JAJENU010000033.1:0-257 GCF_035615495.1 Lyngbya sp. CCY1209
GCCAAGTAGTTTACTGGCTCTCCCTCCACTTTTTCCAGATGTGTGCTTCCCTTTTGGATATTGCCTGATATTGAACCTTAGAAAGTCGAAACCAGGTGAGACCATTTTTCCGTTTACTTCAATTTCTTGAAGTGTGTGACAGATTCTTGTCTTTTCTGGTTTCAGTTGGAGTCCAACAGCCTTTAACCATTCAGAAATAGCAATCTTGCACTGTTCAATGATTTCGAGTTTTGGTGATATGACTACAAAATCATCGG
>NZ_JAJENU010000034.1:0-268 GCF_035615495.1 Lyngbya sp. CCY1209
CAAACAGACAGAATGAACATCGCTTTGGTATCTGTCAACTGAAGCTTTATTCGCTTCAATTACTAATTTACCACCCTTAGAGAGAATTGCAAGGGGATGAAACGAAACTTAACATTTCGATGGGCGATCGCTTCGACTTTTAGATTTTAGATTTTAGATTTTAGATTGATTTTATATTCCCGACTCCCGACTCCCTATTCCCTATTCCCTATTCCCTATTCCCTATTCCCTATTCCCTACACCCTACACCCTACACCCTACACCCTTC
>NZ_JAJENU010000035.1:0-272 GCF_035615495.1 Lyngbya sp. CCY1209
GGCAAATTCAAGTTGAAAATATCGTTCAACCGCAAATAGCCGTTTTGCCAATTTCCCCCTTCGTCAATCAGAGAAAAAACCAGCCCCGACAGCGCCGGATTGCGGCCGTTGGCGAGGCCGTGGGTGGCGAAGTGAATAATTTGATAATTTTGCAATTCTTCGGAGTTGAGAATCGCCTCCAAATTGGCGTCGAAATCGAAGGCGGCGGTGCTTTCGGTTTCCGGAACCAACCCCAAAATGGTTTCCGCTTCCGTGCGGGTATATTCGAGGCG
>NZ_JAJENU010000036.1:0-267 GCF_035615495.1 Lyngbya sp. CCY1209
GCGATCGCATTTACATTCCCCGAATTCTCATCCACCAACTCCTGAGACAAGTAAATCGTATTCGTAGCAGCAGCAAAAGCACCTTTGGCATTATTGATTTCAGACGCAGGACGAATTTCAATCGTCGGAAAATTAATTAAATCTGCCTTATCCCAAATTTTATGATTTCCGAATGCAAGCTGCATTTTTGCCTGAAACTCGGGAGATGTAGCGAAATCCCTGAGATAGCTGTTGGCAACTTCTAAGCTTTGTCCCAAGACGATCGCT
>NZ_JAJENU010000037.1:0-819 GCF_035615495.1 Lyngbya sp. CCY1209
AGCTTAACCCCACGCCAGAACAAGCTCAAAAGCTTGATCAAACTCTGGTGGCGTTTGCTGATGCTTGCAACTACGTCCTGGAGCGATCGCGAATTGCGGGAACAACTCCAAAACTGCCCCTTCGGCACCGTCCACCGCACCATCCGGGACGACCTCAAACACCTGGACAAAATGGGGTGGCTGCAAAATGCCGGCACCGGAAGCCACCGCTGTACTCCCCCCGAAGCATGGCCCCCCGTCCCCGTTTCAGGCCCGCCGGTGGCGGAAGTCCGGGAAGTCTCGGAAGGGCAAACCCGGGAACTGTTGCGGGTTCTCGAAGCGATCGGCTTCGCCCAACCCGATCTGGAAATCCCCATCCGATCCCTGCGAGAACGGCTGGCGATGTGGGAGCCCGAGGTGGAATTGCCCCCTTCTCCCCCCGCCAAAGACTGCCGGCGGCGCATTTTCGTCCACTCCGAGGACATCCTCCCCGAGGAAATGTGGGGGCGGGTGGAGACCTACCAGCGGCAAATCGAGGAGCTCTGGCGCCATCCGGAAGGGGGGGCGATCCGGTTCGAGACGTGGGTTCCCCGGGACGATCGCAAAACCACGGTAACCAATCCCCGCGCTGCCTACGGCACCGACCCCGACGGCCATTTCGGCTGGCACAATTTTCGCCTGGACCGCATCGCGTCGGACCGCCTCACGATCCTGAACTGGTCCGATGCCGGCGTCCCGCGATCGCTCCGGGAACGGTGGCGCCGAGTACGGTAGGGCATACCGGAACTTGGGTCGATGACCCAAACGCTTCTGGAGATTTGACCGCTACTTTGGCTGGTG
>NZ_JAJENU010000038.1:0-203 GCF_035615495.1 Lyngbya sp. CCY1209
TCCCAAAGCCGCGAAGTCATTGAACAGTGCAAGATTGCCATTTCCGAATGGTTAAAACCCATTGGACTCCGACTCAAGCCGGAAAAGACAAGAATCTGTCATACATTTCAAGAAATCGAAATTGGTGGAGAAAAAGTCCAACCGGGATTTGACTTTCTAGGGTTCAATATCAGGCAATATCCTGCCGGAAAACACGTCTCTGG
>NZ_JAJENU010000039.1:0-1815 GCF_035615495.1 Lyngbya sp. CCY1209
AATTTGGGGTGGGGGGGGGGGGGTGGGGGGGGGGGGGTGTGGGGAATTTTACCTCCGCCCCTGTGCCCCCCTGCCTCCCCTGCCCCCTCTGCCCCCATGCCCAATTAAAGAACCCCACCCGGGGCGGGTGGGGTTTTGCGATTCCGATTTCGGATCAAACCGATGGGAACGGATTAGTCGAGGTCGGGCATCGCCAGGACGGGTTCAGTCTCGCGATCGATTCCCTTCTCGAAACCGGCGGCGGCGGCGCGGGCGCGACCGGCGTGCCACAGGTGTCCGACCAGGAAGAAGAAGCCGAGAATGAAGTGAGAACCGGCCAGCCAAGCCCGGGGGTTAACGTAGTTGAACCCTTGAGCTTCAGTGATGATCCCGCCCACGGAGTTGATGGAACCGTTGGGGGCGTGGGTCATGTACTCGGAAGCCCGACGCACTTGCCAGGGCTGGATGTCGTTCTTGAGCTTGTTCAGGTCAAGACCGTTGGGGCCACGCAGGGGCTCAAGCCAGGGGCCTTTGAAGTCCCAGAAGCGCATGGTTTCACCGCCGAAGATGATTTCGCCGGTGGGGGAGCGCATCAGGTATTTACCCAGACCGGTGGGGCCTTGGGCGGAACCGATGTTCGCACCGAGTTTTTGGTCGCGAACCAGGAACACGAAGGACTGAGCTTGAGACGCCTCGGCGTTGGTGGGGCCGTAGAACTCGCTCGGATAGGCGGTGTTGTTGAACCACACGAAGGCGGCGGCAACGAAGCCCATCAGGGACAGCGCGCCCAAGCTGTAGGAGAGGTAAGCTTCTCCAGACCAGATGAAGGCGCGGCGGGCCCAGGCGAAGGGCTTGGTCAGAATGTGGTAGATACCGCCGAAGATGCAGATCAGGCCAACCCAGATGTGACCGCCAATGATATCTTCCATGTTGTCCACCCCGATCAGCCAGCCTTCGCCGCCGAAGGGAGCTTTGAACAGGTAGCCGAAGATGACCAGCGGGTTCAGGGTCGGGTTGTTGATGATCCGGACGTCACCGCCACCGGGCGCCCAGGTGTCGTAGACGCCGCCGAAGAACATGGCTTTGAACACGAGCAGGAGGGCACCGCATCCCAACAGGATCAGGTGATACCCGATGATGTTGGTCATCTGGTTTTTGTCCTTCCAGTCGTAGCCGAAGAAGGAAGAATATTCTTCCAAAACTTCGGGGCCGCGGACGGCGTGATAGATACCGCCCAAACCGAGGACGGCGGAGGAAATCAGGTGAAGCACCCCCACCACGAAGTAGGGGAAGATGTCGATGACTTCACCGCCAGGGCCGACGCCCCAGCCCTGGGTGGCCAGGTGGGGGAGCAGGATCAGACCTTGCTCGTACATGGGCTTTTCGGGGACGAAGTGGGACACCTCGAACAGGGTCATCGCCCCGGCCCAGAAGACGATCAGGCCAGCGTGGGCAACGTGGGCGCCCAAGAGTTTTCCGGAAAGGTTGATGAGACGGGCGTTGCCAGCCCACCAGGCGAAGCCGGTGGATTCCTGGTCGCGGCCGCCCAGGTAAGAAGTGCTAGAGAGCGTTACCACGTGGTAATACCTCCTCAGGGAAGACAAAGTTTTGGTGAGGTTGATCGGCTGGAGCCATCCAGGCGCGAATTCCCTCGTTGAGCAGAATGTTCTTGGTATAGAAAGTTTCAAACTCGGGGTCTTCTGCAGCCCGCAGTTCTTGCGACACGAAGTCGTAAGCCCGCAGGTTCACGGCCAGACCCACGACGCCGATGGAACACATCCACAGGCCCGTCACGGGGACGAACAGCATGAAGAAGTGCAACCAGCGCTTGTTGGA
>NZ_JAJENU010000040.1:0-384 GCF_035615495.1 Lyngbya sp. CCY1209
GCCAAGGAGTTTACTGGCTTTTCCTCCACTTTTCCCAGAGACGTGTTTTCCGGCAGGATATTGCCTAGTATTGAACCATAGAAAGTCGAAACCAGGTGCGACCTTTTTTCCATTTACTTCAATTTCTCGAAGTGTGTGACAGATTCTTGTCTTTTCTGGTTTCAGTTGGAGTCCAATGGGCTTTAACCAATCGGAGATGGCAATCTTGCACTGTTCAATGATTTCGCTGCTTTGTGATATGACTACAAAATCATCGGCGTATCTAACGACTGTTGTATTGATAATCTTCCCTTTAACTTTGTGTTTGGGGAATAATTTTTCGATGTGCCTCACCATTCCATCCAGTGCGATGTTGGCGAGGAGTGGACTTATTACCCCTCCTTG
>NZ_JAJENU010000041.1:0-209 GCF_035615495.1 Lyngbya sp. CCY1209
TACGAGAAAAGGACGAGAGCTTGAAAGCCGTGTCTTTTTAAAGCACGGATGAAAAGCGAACGGCGACTTCAGTCGCCTTGAAAGTTTCTATTTTATGAGCTATGCTCATAAAAGCAAGTCGGAAAAAATCTGCGTGAAGAATCGTCCTAGTACGGAGAAATCCCGGTAAGTAAGTCCAGCGGTTAGAAATTTTCTAGCGTCAGTGTGGC
>NZ_JAJENU010000042.1:0-330 GCF_035615495.1 Lyngbya sp. CCY1209
TTGGCATCGTGACAGTGGCGGTGCAGCAGTTGGAGGTTCTTGTAATCATCCTTTCCGCCTAGGCTTCTAGGGATGATGTGGTCGGTCTCCACTTGGTCTTCTATAGTGAAATGCTGTCCGCACCATTTGCATTTGCCTTTCTGGTCTTTCAGCAGTCGGGCTTCTTGGTTTGGGATTTCTGCTGATTTCCCTCTCCTTGTTGCCCAGTAGACCCAGTTTCCGTCATATGTTGATGCGTCTGGTCTGACCAGCTTGTGGTAGACAATGGGAGTCCAGGCGTGTTTTTGGAGTCGTAGACCATCCTTAGTTTGGAATATCCACTTATCCTTC
>NZ_JAJENU010000043.1:0-847 GCF_035615495.1 Lyngbya sp. CCY1209
CGTGACAGTGGCGGTGCAGCAATTGGAGGTTTTTGTAATCATCCTTTCCGCCTAGGCATCTTGGGATGATGTGGTCGATTTCTACTTGGTCTTCAATTGTGAAGTGCTGTCCGCACCATTTGCATTTGCCTTTTTGGTATTGAAGCATTTTGGCTTCTCGGTTCGAGATTTCTGGCGATTTCCCTCTCCTTGTAGCCCAATAAATCCAATTTCCGTCATATGTCGATGCGTTTGGTCTGACCAACGTGTGGTAGACTATGGGAGTCCAGTTGTGCTGTTGGAGTCGTAGACCATCCTTGGTTTGGAAAATCCACTTCTCATTCCTTTCTTTCCCATTACTCAGTATCACTTTTCCCGTTCGGAAGTATTTCCTGAGTGTTTTGTAACTGGCATTACCGCATCGTGATACTACCCATGCCCGTAGTTGTTGCCAGAGTATTTCATCTAGCTTATTGAAAATCTCCGAGGAGACTGCCCCTGAGTAGTATCTTGACCATCCTGTGATGATGGGGTTGAGATGTTTAATCAGGGCGGCTTGAGGTGCTGTTTTGTGTTTCTTAATCACCTCTTTCACCTTTTCAATGTGGGCTTTGATTGCCTTTTTGCTAGGTTTCATGTGGGTTACGAAGCCTAGTAGTTTACTGGCATTTCCCCCACTTTTTCCGGAGACGTGTTTTCCAGCAGGATATTGCCTAATGTTGAACCCCAGGAAATCAAATCCCGGTTGGACTTTTTTACCATTTACCTCGATTTCTCTCAGTGTATGGCATATTCTTGTCTTTTCCGGTTTAAGCTGGAGACCAATAGGTTTTAACCATTCGGAAATAGCAATCTTGCACTGTTCAAT
>NZ_JAJENU010000044.1:0-1939 GCF_035615495.1 Lyngbya sp. CCY1209
GTGACCCTCTTATCAATAATGGTAAAAACCCGCATCTCTCGGCTGAGAATCACGCACCATCGAGAGTGATGGATTGCCGATCAGAAACCGGGTTTCTACTTCAATCTGGGTGGGGATGCAGAAACTCTGATAGAAACCCGGTTTCTGAGTAGATGTAGGGTGTGTGACCCTCTGCTATTAATGATGCTAAAAACCCGAATCTCCTGGCTGAGGGTCACGCACCATGTTGCCATTCATAGGGATTGGAGTTAAAATCGTATCAAGTTCACTGAATAAACTTATGTCACAACATACCCTAATTCTATCTGAACAAACTTATCAAGCCCTCCTCGAAGTCGCCCAAAAACAAGGGTTAACTCCCGAAAGTTGGATTTTATCTCAACTTGAACAACCCCAGCCTGAAGCCGAACTGTTATCTGAAAAAATTGGAGATTTAATTGGGGCGATCGATAGTCAAATGGAACCTCATCATCAGGTTCAGCCAACTAATTTTGGCGAACAGATTGCCACAAAATTATCTAAACAAGGACTGCGACGACCATGATTTTAGTGGACACTGGGCCTCTCATTGCTCTGATTGACAAAGGCCAGGGAGACACCCATGTTAAATGTGTTCAAACTTACAAAACTCTAACAGGTTCCATGTTAACAACATGGCCTTGTTTTACTGAGGCGATGTACTTCTTATCAGAACTGCGAGGTTGGTCAGCACAGGCTATCTTATGGGAGTTCATCAATAGAAAAGCCTTGTATCTTCATGCAGCTAATGAAGCAGAATGTGAACGCATGAAAGTTTTGATGGAAAAATATAAAGATCTACCTATGGATTTAGCCGATGCTTCTCTGGTTGCTGTGGCAGAAAGTCAAAAGATTAAGCGGATTTTTACATTAGATAGTGATTTTTATGTTTATCGACTCTATGATAAAGATGCTTTTGACGTGATCCCAGGATGAGCTATAAAAGAGTCAGTGTGGCTCCCCAAATGTAGGGTGTGTGACCCTCCCCTATCAATGATGGTAAAAACCCGCATCTCTCGGCTGAGGGTCACGCACCATTTGGAAAATTGGCGCGATCGCGATTCGGGGTTCAAACAACCTAACAGCTAAGTTGATGGGTGGCTGGTTTCTTTGGTTTCACCATCAAGATGGAGTCTACTCCAGCGTTTTTTTAGACCGGGTTTTCGCGACAAATTAACAACTTCTCTACCACTTTCTGCTTGCTTTTGGCGTAAGTCTTCAAATATAGCATTCAAATCGTAGTTGAAAGACTTGGCATAGCGATCGCGAATTTTGTGAATTTCTTCGACAATTTCATCTTTCCACATGGACTAATCTCCCATCAATTCGTTTGGCGTACATAAGACAGGCAAAACATAGCCACAATCCAGACTAATTTCTGCCAATTTTCCTTGAATTTGAGCATTTGCGATGTGCTTGCAATTCCATGTTAACAAATAATCCATACCGTGAACAGTGGCGGCAGCGATATGGATCGCATCTATCTTGGCTTTAGGAGGCAAATTGCTTCGGGCTAAAAATTGTGCAGCCAAACCTTGTACCGCCTGATTCAAATCCAGCAACGGAAAATCACCTAAAATCTCTAGTCGTTGAGTCGCGATCGCCGGATCTCCTTGTGCTACTTCATCTAAAACGGCTTCTGATGTATAAAGAGTAAAAGCATTCCGGCGTAGTTCCCACCAATTCTTTGTAATCTCCATGTTGGCAGCGATAATCAAGTTTTTGGTTGATCTGGCGGTTAGATACCCCAAGATACTGGTTTCGATATAAACCGTTTCACTCATATAGATAAAAGTCAACTGACTCTATTTTATGCTAAAGCGATCGCTACCAGTGCAGAGAAAGGCGATCGCTCCCCAGATGTAGGGTGTGTGACCCTCTTATCAATAATGGTAAAAACCCGCATCTCTCGGCTGAGAAT
>NZ_JAJENU010000045.1:0-1129 GCF_035615495.1 Lyngbya sp. CCY1209
GCCATTCAAATCAGCATCCCCTTTCCACCCGCAATGTCCGCACTTAAAAGTTTTACCCGAACGGTAAGACTTTCCTTTCTTTGTATGAATGTGCAAGCAGTTATGGCAGGTTTGCGAGGTGTATGCGGGTGGAACCCTTACCACCTCGACACCTTCTTTAATGGCTTTGTAGTCGATCAACAGTCGCAGTTGATAAAATGCCCAAGAATTTGAACGGCGGCGCTCAGTCTTAGTGCGAGGTTGGCGGTTGGTTCGCTCTCGTATTCCCGTTAAGTCTTCGAGGGCGATAATCGACTGAGTGTCCTTGGCGCGACGGACGATTTGTTTAGAAATATTGTGGTTGACCCAACTCTGATAACGCCTCTCTCTCCCCGATAGCCGTTTCAGAAGCCGTTTAGCCCCTTTTGTGCCTTTCGCTTGGACAGAGGCTCGAACTCGGGCGAACCGTTCTCGGATTTGATTGACGGACTTCCCACTCCAACTTTGTCCTTCGGACGTGACGGCAATATCTCTACGTCCGAGATCGACGCCAACAACATCCTTGGGTTTCTGGGGTGGAGGTACGTCGTCTTTAACTTGAATATGGATATACAGCTTCCCATCTCGATGTTTGGAGAGGGTCGCTGAGGTGGGGTTCTTTCCTTTGAGTTTGCCAATCTGATAGTTTCCCAAAACCAACGGAATCCGCACTCGACCCTCAACCGTAGACAGGCTAACGGTTTGGTCTTTTTCTCGATAGGAAAATATCCGTGCGTCGTAGTCGGCTGATGTGGGTTTGAACTGCTTGACCGGTCGTTTTTTGAGTTGGGCTGTTTTGCGATTGGCGGCGACTCGGGCGCAGGCTCTAACAGCTAGGTTGGCTGTTAATTCAAACTGTTCTCGAATCGCTTTGTAGACTTCCCCTTGAATGCGATTTTTATTCGCAATCTTAGGGTTGACCGTCTGATTGGCAAAATGGCAAGCCTTAGCGAATGCCTCCAGAGTCGCATCGAGTTTGTAGCTCTGCTCTGGAGTCGGGTTGAGTTGGCAGACAATTGTCAAGACTTGCTGGTATTAGGGGTCGAGAGAGAAGTCACCTTCTCCCCCTCCCATTCAGAACCGTGCATGAGATTTTCACCTCACACGGCTC
>NZ_JAJENU010000046.1:0-281 GCF_035615495.1 Lyngbya sp. CCY1209
AAAGCCGGGACACCTCAAGGAGGGGTAATAAGTCCACTCCTCGCCAACATCGCACTGGATGGAATGGTGAGGCACATTAACAAAATCTACCCTAACAAAAAGAAACAGAAGGTAAAAGCAACGGTCGTCAGATACGCCGATGATTTTGTAGTCATATCACCAAACCTCGAAATCATTGAACAGTGCAAGATTGTTATCTCCGAATGGTTAAAGCCCATTGGACTCCAACTCAAGCCGGAAAAGACAAGAATCTGTCATACACTAAGAGAAATCGAAGTTGA
>NZ_JAJENU010000047.1:0-1665 GCF_035615495.1 Lyngbya sp. CCY1209
GGGGGGGATGGGGGCTGGGGGGGTCGAAAACATTAATATATATAGCAACTGACAAGGGGGTTATATCAAATCCGGTTGAATGCCCGGAACAAAACGGGTTGGATATCAGGCCCGCTTGGGAATGAATTCCCTTTTCTTATAGCCAAAATCCTCGCTTTGTGGATTGGGGAGATTATGCGGGTAAATAACCGGATCTGATATGAGGACACGATTACTCCGAACGAGTCCACTTAAGTGGACTTTTGCTGTGAGCCTTGAAATTCATTTCAAGGCGGGTGTAAAATTGGCATATCTGTCCCAACCGTTCTGTCGAACGCTATATATAGCAATGTGCAACCATTTGTAAAATTTTCTAGCCCCCAAACCCCCAATTCTGGGGACTTTCACCGGATCGAATTTTCACGAATCATTTCACACTGCTATATATAAAAAAAACGATGGTGACAACGATATCTAATCTCGCCGAAGCGCAAACAGAGACACTATTAAAAATTGAGAATTTGCAGGTACATTTCCCGGTGACGGGGGGGCTGTTCCGACGGCGACAAGTGGGGGCAGTGCGGGCGGTGGACGGGCTTAATTTCGAGATCCGGCGGGGGGAGACGCTGAGTTTGGTGGGGGAGTCGGGGTGCGGTAAAAGTACCACCGGGCGGGCTATTTTACATTTGGAAAAGCCGACGGGGGGGCGGGTTTATTTTGAGGGCGTGGATCTAACAAATTTGGAAGGAGAAGAACTGCGGAAAAAGCGCCGCAAAATGCAGATGATTTTCCAAGATCCCTACGCTTCCCTAAATCCCCGGATGACGGTAGGAAAGATTGTCGGGGAATCGCTGGAAGTTCACGGGTTGGGGAGGGGAATAAGTGCGAAAAATCGAGTTCGTGAATTGTTAGATTTGGTGGGATTGAACCCCAAGTTTGTCAACCGCTATCCCCACGAGTTTTCCGGGGGTCAGAGACAGCGGATCGCGATCGCCCGCGCCTTGGCGGTCAACCCGGATTTTCTCGTCTGCGACGAACCGATCGCCTCCTTGGATGTCTCCATTCAAGCCCAGGTAGTGAACTTGATGCGATCGCTCCAAAAACGCCTCAATTTGACCTATTTATTTATCGCCCACGATTTGAGCGTCGTCCGCCACATTTCGACGCGGGTGGCGGTGATGTATTTGGGTCAAATTGTCGAACTCGGCGATCGCAATTCCATCTACGAAAATCCCCTCCACCCCTACACCAAAGCCCTACTGTCGGCGGTGCCCATTCCCGACCCAGAAATTGAGGCGAAACGGGAGCGAATTTTCCTGACTGGGGACGTTCCGAGTCCCGTATTTCCCCCGTCCGGCTGTCGGTTTCACACCCGCTGTCCCTTCGCGGAGGAACGCTGTAAAATCGAGGAACCCCAATTTCGAGAAATCACCCCCGGACATGGGGTTTCCTGTCACTTGGTTGAATCAAACAGACTTTAGAAAAAAGCTGTAGGGGCAAGCCTCTGCGCTTGCCCAAATAAATGAAAAAAAGCTGTAGGGGCAAGCCTCTGCGCTTGCCTTTAGAAAAAAGCTGTAGGGGCAAGCCTCTGCGCTTGCCCAAATAAATGAAAAAAGCTGTAGGGGCAAGCCTCTGCGCTTGCCCAAATGAATGAAAAAAAGCTGTAGGGGCAAGCCTCTGCGCTTG
>NZ_JAJENU010000048.1:0-245 GCF_035615495.1 Lyngbya sp. CCY1209
GTCTTTTCCGGCTTGAGTTGGAGTCCAATGGGCTTTAACCAATCGGAGATGGCAATCTTGCACTGTTCAATGATTTCAAGCTTTGGTGATATAACTACGAAATCATCAGCATATCTAACGACCGTTGCTTGTACTCTTTTTCTTTTCTTTGGAAAGAGTTTTTCTATATGCCTCACCATTCCATCCAGTGCGATGTTGGCGAGGAGTGGACTTATTACCCTTCCTTGTGGTGTCCCGGCTTTTGT
>NZ_JAJENU010000049.1:0-1805 GCF_035615495.1 Lyngbya sp. CCY1209
TGTCTTGCTCTCTGCGAGACAGAGTAACAGGTTAGGGCTAGAAAGCCCCGTCGCTGTCTTCGCGGGGATTGGTTACAGACCGACCTTGACCGAGCCGGACGCATCCCACTCAGCCAGAGGATCGATCTCTTCTCGCTGCCGACTTACTCCTGTGCCCCCGACTCCCTCATACCGACTCCCGACTCCCTACACCCGTCGCATCAACCGCCGCTTCAGGGGTTCGGGGTTGCCTGCCGCGACGACGCGGCCATTTTCCAACAGGAAGGCGCCGTCGCTGTAGTCGAGTTCGTCCAGGCGGTGCGTCACCCAGAGGGCGGTGATGCCCCGGTTTTTCACCAACTGGCGGACTTGACTCACCAAGTCCCGCTGGCTGTCCGGGTCGAGGAGGGCCGTGGGTTCGTCGAACAGCAGCACTTGGCAATGGCGGGCTAGGGCCCCCGCGATCGCGATCCGCTGTTTCTGTCCCCCGCTGAGGGCGTAAATCGGCCGCCGCTGCAATTCCAGCAGTTTCACCGCCGCCAAAGCGTCCTCCACCCGTTGCCGGATTTCCGGTTGCGGCAGTCGATCTTCCACCAAGCCGAAGGCCACGTCCGCCCCGACGGTGGGCATCACCAGTTGGTGGTCGGGGTTTTGGAACACGAACCCGACCCGCCCCCGGATGTCGATGTCGCCGGACTGGGATTCCAGCAATCCGGCCAACAGTCGCAACAGGGTGGATTTCCCGCTGCCGTTGGTGCCGAGGAGCATCCAAAATTCTCCCTCCGGGACGGCGAGGGAGCAGGATTTGAGCACCCGAGCGCCCCCCGGCCACTGAAAGTTGAGATTTTGGACTCGGATGGCGGGGTTCGGCGTTTCCAGTCGCGGCGAATCGATCATTCCGTCAGGGCGACGAAACCGGGGGGTCTGCCGGTGGCCGTGGCGCCGGATTTCTGGGAAATCTGCACGGCGGAAATTTCGCTGCTGAGGACGGCCACTTTTTTGTCCGGCATCTTTTCGCAGTGGAGTTCGAGCAGTTGCGGGGTGTCGGAGCGCATCAGGTCCGACACTTGGTTGTATACCGCGATCGCGTCTTCTTCGGTCTTGCGCTGTACCGATAGCGGTACGGGAACGTACTTCACGATGATGTCAATGGTGAACATAGAATCTTAAGGAAATGTTAAGTTTCACACCGGATCTCTCTTAAACAGTATGTCAGATCGAGGGCGGTCGCGGCCGAATATGAGAGCGCTTCGATCGCCGGAATGGAGGCGATCGCGCCGTCCCAACCCCTGCAAACGCCCGTCGGTCGGGATTCCCCTACCGATCCGATAAAGGTTGCCACACTCGGACTTTATCTCTATACTGTTAAGAGTGGTAAAGAAAAGTTAACTGCGCTTATCATTTCGCCGACTTTCTGCTATAGCAGCGGAGGTGGGCTATAAAATAATACACAGTGCAGTTGGCTCACTTGCCCTGTAATCATATGTATTCGGAGAAATTGCGTTTATGACTATTGCAGTCGAGCGCCCTCAAGTTCAGAGAGGATGGTTTGATGTCCTCGACGACTGGCTGAAGCGCGATCGGTTCGTGTTCGTGGGCTGGTCCGGAATCCTGCTGTTCCCCTGCGCCTACCTGGCCCTGGGCGGCTGGCTCACCGGCACCACCTTCGTCACCTCCTGGTACACCCACGGACTCGCCAGCTCGTACCTGGAAGGCTGCAACTTCCTGACCGCCGCCGTCAGCACCCCCGCCAACAGCCTGGGACACTCCCTGCTGTTCCTGTGGGGTCCCGAAGCCCAGTGGGACTTCACCCGCTGGTGCCAGCT
>NZ_JAJENU010000050.1:0-1261 GCF_035615495.1 Lyngbya sp. CCY1209
CCCCAAAATCGACGGGTAGAAATCTACCGCCCCGGACAAGAAGTCGAAGTTTTGGACAATCCAATAGAACTTCCCGGCGACGATGTATTGCCGGGATTTGTTTTGAGATTAAATCGGGTTTGGGGTTGATTTTCTAGTAGAATTGACTGGCTTTTTTCCAGAGCGATCGCATAATAGCTCTCCCCATATTTTTAGCCATCATCTCACCCAACCTTAAAATCATAACACAGGCAAGATGCCCGTGCTACACGATTTCATCTATACTGGTGGTATGGAAACAATATGAATGATAACCAATTGTATGAAGACGATTTTTATACTTGGTCTTTACAGCAGGCTCAATTGCTGCGGGAAAAACAATTCGATCGCGTCGATTGGGAGAATGTAATTGAGGAGATAGAAGCCTTGGGACGCAGCGAATATAGAGCTTTTGTATCCGCCATCGAACAGCTTACTTTGCATTTGCTGAAGTGGCAATATCAGAGAGATTATCGCTCCCCCAGTTGGCGACATTCGATCGACAAGCAGCGAATCGCGATCGAACGCATTATCGAAGACAACCCCGGCTTGCAAAGTCGCCTTGATGAGGCAATTTCCAAGGGATATAAATACGGGCGAAAGGGGGCGATCAAAGAAACGTTTATGGATGCCAAAATTTTTCCCGAAGTTTGCCCCTATACTTGGGAAGAATTGACAGATGATAATTTTTTCCCAGACTCCAATTAAAACAACAGGGAGACTATAGCAGCGTGAAATGATTCGTAAAATTTTTGTCCGTTCAAAGCCCCCAGAATTGGGGGTTTGGGGGCGAGAATAAAAATCAAAGCCCCCAGAATTGGGGGTTTGGGGGCGAGAAGATTTGAAACTGATCGCATTCCCATCCCCCTGAGTTACCATCAACACTATCCGCCCAAATTCTCGGAGGAAATTCGATGCACTCCACCCTCTCCCTGCAACTCCCCCCCTCCACCCTTCTCCACGTCACCCAGGAACAATTCCAAGAGCTCGCCGCCGCCAACCCCGATTTAAGATTAGAACGGACCGCCACAGGAGAATTGATTGTGAACCCACCCGCCGGCAGCGAATCGGGCAAAAAAAATAGCAGATTGACAACCCAACTGGGAATTTGGGATGAAGCCCACGAAGACTTGGGTGTTGCCTTCGACTCCTCCGCCGGATTTATCCTCCCCAACGGCGCCACCCGTTCCCCCGATGCCTCTTGGGTAGCTCGCTCTCGGTGGGAGGCGCTGACACCCGAACA
>NZ_JAJENU010000051.1:0-206 GCF_035615495.1 Lyngbya sp. CCY1209
TCAGTGCTGGATTCGCGATCGCGATGATCTACATCTACCGCTAAAATTCCCAGCTTTGCTTTGCAACAGATCAGAAATAGAAATAGCACCCAGTCATCCTGCCGAAGGTGGCGATCGCCTCCATTTTATAGATCAAGCCTAACATCAGATCCGGTTATCCCCTCCTAAACCTCCCCAATCATCTTCAGATGATTTGAGCTATTAGC
>NZ_JAJENU010000052.1:0-614 GCF_035615495.1 Lyngbya sp. CCY1209
AGTCGGGCTTCTCGGTTTGAGATTTCTGGTGATTTCCCTCTCCTTGTTGCCCAATAGACCCAGTTTCCGTCATACGTTGATGCGTCTGGTTTGACCAGTTTGTGCCTAATGATAGGAGTCCAGTTATGTTGTTGCAGTCGTAGACCATCCTTTGTTTGGAAAATCCACTTCTCATTCCTTTCTTTCCCATTGCTCAGTATCACTTTTCCTTTTCGGAAGTATTTCCTGAGCGTTTTGTAATTGGCATTACCGCATCTTGACACTACCCATGCCCGTAGTTGTTGCCAAAGTATTTCATCCAGCTTTCCGAAAATCTCCGAGGAGACTGCCCCTGAGTAGTACCTTGACCATCCTGTGATAATGGGGTTTAGCTCTTTAATCAGGGCGGCTTGAGGTGATGTTTTGTGTTTCTTTATCACCTCTTTTACCTTTTCGATGTGGGCTTTGATTGCTTCCTTATTAGGTTTTGTGTGAGTTTTGAACCCGAGTAGCTTGCTTGTCCTGCCGCCACTTTTCCCCGAGACGTGTTTTCCGGCAGGATATTGCCTGATATTGAACCCTAGAAAGTCGAAACCAGGTGAGACCATTTTTCCATTTACTTCGATTTCTTGAAG
>NZ_JAJENU010000053.1:0-927 GCF_035615495.1 Lyngbya sp. CCY1209
AGAGGTGTCAGGTCATAGCCACACACCGCACAGGTTTCGACCTCATTTTCCGTATATTCCGTTTCACAAACCGGACATTTCATAACAGTGCTTTAGGAGATAGTTTGGTTTATAAATTGAAGGTGTTATGTGCTACAGATTACAAGTCTCGACGCGAGATAAGAGATCAATAATACAAATGACTTGAGTAGAAATCATAAAAATAACGCACACTTCTAACGGGAGATGGCCCTTTTCGGCTCTCATTGAAAATGTGCCATCTGACAATGACAACCACGACCCCTTCACTCGCCATCTTACCTTGTCAGCAAACCAATACCATATTGTATCACCTGGATAGCTCCCATCGAGCCTTCCCCCAGAGTTGATGTAAATTTGCTTCTGGGCACTAAACCCGAAGCGTCCGTTACTGTATTTGACCCAAAGACCATCGATAATTCGCAAATCCTCACAGGGAAAGTTTTTGATATCATCTGAATCTAAATATCCCCGTTGTGTTTGTCCTGCAACCTCTAACATTGCCCGAGCCGTTTCTTCGTCAGCAGCTTTCCAGTTGCCAGATTTCAAAAATATTTTGAGTTGGTTATAATCGAAACCAGAAGATTTAGACACGATGGAAATCTCTCGCACTTCTGATAAAATCGGCTTTATTTCAGATTTGATAGCTTCTATAATTTTCGTTTCTTGCTGTGATTGCTGATTGGTTAAGTTTTCAATTTTCCGATTCATTTCATCCAACTGTAATTGCAGATTCTGCAATTGTTGCTGATTCTGTTCCTTGTTCAAACGGTCGATGCGTTCCACAATGCCATCCAACTGAGACTGAAACTGAGATACCATCTTCTGTGCTGACTGTAGCTGACACTGGGACTGTTGCCAAACCCGCTTGGCGGCGGCGATGCGTTTTCTCTCTTTCTCCAAAAAGAC
>NZ_JAJENU010000054.1:0-413 GCF_035615495.1 Lyngbya sp. CCY1209
GACCTGATCCTGCTGTCGGGACAGGGTAAAATCAAGCGGCTGGCCCTGTCCGACCTGACGGAATTGACCAATCGGGGAATTACGGTGATCAAGCTCAAAGATCAGGACGAGTTGAGTTATGCCAACCTTAGCAAACCGGGCGATCGCGTCGTGTTGGCGACCTCCGGGGGGCGGCTGATGCGGATGGATATCGACGGCGACCAGATCCCGGTGATGGGGCGATCGGCTCAGGGTTCCCAGGCGACGCGGCTGCGGAAACAGGAGCGTCTGGCGGGGTGCGTCACCCTGACGGCGGCGGAGAATTTGCTATTGGTATCGGAACGGGGATTTATCAAACAGATTTCGATGAAGAACCTGCGGAGCAGCCACCGGGGGGGCATCGGCACGCAGATGTTGCAGTTCGACTCGGCCGA
>NZ_JAJENU010000055.1:0-226 GCF_035615495.1 Lyngbya sp. CCY1209
TATAACTGTCTGTATGTTCCTAAGTTTGGTATCACAGGATACTAAATGAGGTCGGAACTCTCAGGGTCAAGGAGAAAATTGAAGAATCTTAACAATTCCTTAACAATCTCCGAGAGAGGAGGCGATAGCCACCCCCAATTTTAGGACTTACAACCCTAGGATTGAAGCGGGGAACGGAAGGCGATGAGGGAGAATCTGCTCCCAATAACTCGACCACTGCCAACCA
>NZ_JAJENU010000056.1:0-452 GCF_035615495.1 Lyngbya sp. CCY1209
GCGGGGAACGGAAGGCGGTGAGGTGGAATCTGCCACCAATAATCCGACCACTGCCAATCATCTATGACTAACCGAAAGGTGAACATCTACCTTGAACCCTCGAAAATATAGGGTATCGAAAACAGGTTGATTACGGTGCTGCTCGAATGAGTAAGTGGAAAAGTGAGGTTTTTGGCCAGCAACACTCACACAGACCCTTTAAGTACACCGGGGGATAGGATGAGTCTAAGGATGGAATACCCATACAGACGGAACGAAATAACCCCATACTGGCTCTTGTCCAATGGTCGATTAGACAAGTAGTGAAGGCAACAGCCACAAGTGTAAGCGCAAGCCATATGGGGGTGAGATGTGACCAGAAGCTAACGCTCGGACGTAATGTCTGGGATATGCAGACGGGTCACGGTTCAGACGTAAGATGGAGACTTGAGTAGCAATAATGGCGAGGTCTA
>NZ_JAJENU010000057.1:0-292 GCF_035615495.1 Lyngbya sp. CCY1209
GGACACCTCAAGGAGGGGTAATAAGTCCACTCCTCGCCAACATCGCACTGGATGGAATGGTGAGGCACATAGAAAAATTATTCCCAAAACACATTATAAATGGGAAAACAATCAACACAACGGTCGTTAGATATGCCGATGACTTTGTGGTTATATCCCAAAGCCTCAAAGTTATTGAACAGTGCAAGATTGCTATCTCCGAATGGTTAAAACCTATTGGACTCCAACTCAAACCAGAAAAGACAAGAATCTGTCACACACTTCAAGAAATCGAAGTAAATGGAAAAATGGT
>NZ_JAJENU010000058.1:0-1522 GCF_035615495.1 Lyngbya sp. CCY1209
TCCCCCCTTTCTCCCCCCTTACTCCCCCCTTTCAAAGGGGGGCTGGGGGGGGTGGGGGCTGGGGGGGAGGGGGGTTGGGGGGGATGGGGACTGGGGGGCGAGTGGGGTGAAAAGAAACCGGGTTTCTAGGAGAGTGTCAGTTGAGAACCAGGGATCTTAATAGAAACCCGGTTTCTAAGCACTTTTTTGCGTGAAAAATTTGCCGGAAATGAAGGGTTGACAAGTGCCTGAAGTGAATATTAACTACAGGTTACAAGTCTCTGCGCGAGAGAAGATAACACCAGTGACACCGACCGACCCTTAACCTTGACACGCAACAACCAGAAAGAACCACAGATGGCCAGACGCACGGGAGATGACCCCGTGGTGCGGAGGCATCAAAAATAAGATCTTTAGGACTCACATATTTACCGCCGTACATCCACCCGATTTGCTGACAAAACTTGTGCCAAATTGTATCACCTGGGTATTGACCATAAAGCTTTGCTCTGCCCTCCATATAAATCCGTTTTTGAACGCTAAATCCAAAACGACCGCCACTATAATTGACCCAGAGTTGATCGATGGTTCGCAAATCTTCACTGGGAAAATTTTTGAGATCGTCATCATCCACCCATCCCCGTTGCGTTTGTCCCGTTACCGCCAACATAATCCGGGCAGTTTCTTCGTCCGCGGCTTTCCAGTTTCCGGCTTTCAGCAAATTGTTAAGTCGGGCATAATTCGCCGATGGGGGACGACGATCATCTTCTTTTGGCCGCTGCTGTCCTTCTACAATCTGCTGTAGTCGAGATGCGATCGCTTCTACCATTCTTGTCTCTTGTTGTGATTGCGACTCCGTTAAATTTCCAATTTGCCGAGTGACTTCATCCAATTGGGATTGAAAATCAGACTTGAGTTGAGTTTGCGACTCCGTTAAATTTCCAATTTGCCGAGTGACTTCATCCAACCGAGTCTGCAACTGAGATACCATCGACTGGGATAATTGCCAAACCCGCTTGGCGGCGGCAATTCGTTTTCTCTCCTTCTCCAAAAATCCGGGCGGTATCGGCTCAAAAAGTGACGGATAGGGGGTCAGGTCATAGCCGCAGACCTTACAGGTTTCGATCTCGTTTTCTGTATATTCCGTTTCACAAATTGGACATTTCATAATCCGGCGTTAGACGATCGTCCTGTCAAAAAAATTGAGGTTTACAAGAGCCAATATTTATGTTATAAAAAAATGATTTCGTAAAGTTTACAAGGGCATGAAGTGCCGATCTGCGATCGGTTACAAGTTTTCGGGAAAATTGATAAACCCAGTTTAACAACTTCTCAACCCGGATTCCAGGCCAACTGATTCCCGGAAACGCGATCGCACCCCCGACCCCCCTCAAACTGACGGCCGAAAGCCGATCGCCGATACCTATATCTGAGAGCGGCGCGAGTGTGTCAAAATTCTAGGGGTAGTGCGATTCGTTCGGGAGTGAAATAGGGCTGAAATGCCTGAAATAGCCTCCCGGTAAGGCTTTCACCCCCTCGGGTG
>NZ_JAJENU010000059.1:0-267 GCF_035615495.1 Lyngbya sp. CCY1209
GGGACACCTCAAGGAGGGGTAATAAGTCCACTCCTCGCCAACATCGCACTGGATGGAATGGTGAGGCACATAGAAAAGCTATTCCCGAAAAAGAATAGCAGAATCCAAGCAACGGTCGTCAGATATGCCGATGATTTTGTAGTCATATCACCAAAACTCGAAATCATTGAACAGTGCAAGATTGCTATCACCGAATGGTTAAAACCCATTGGACTCCAACTTAAGCCGGAAAAGACAAGAATCTGTCATACACTAAGAGAAATCGAA
>NZ_JAJENU010000060.1:0-1025 GCF_035615495.1 Lyngbya sp. CCY1209
CATTGTCGCCGATGGGGCGGGAAATGTCAACCCCTATTTCCAGAAATTTCGCGATTTTTTCTCGACTTGAAGCGATCACAAAATTCCCGGACTCGGCGATGATAACTGCGAATTTTGACGGGGTGGCGATCGCCTATTGCCTTAAGTCATACGGAGGCGATCGCGTTACCAATATCGCCGTCCCACGGTTTGCGGTAAAATGCTCAAATAATGTCGTTCTTTGTGACTTGATGTTCCCATCAAACTGGTAGCGTTAATATTGATAATTTTGGGATGACGATCTTCGATGGGTTTCAAACCGCAGGGACTTCTCAAATACAGTTCTCCCACCTTAAAAATCAAGTCCAGAATTTCGTCATCCGAATTGTAGATATTGATCAGATGTCCCCTCAACCCAGATGCCCGAATTCCCCATTCTTTGTTGCGGCGAACCGCTCCGCCCAACAGGATGACGTCATCGACGGGTTTGGGACAGTCGGAAAGGTGGGCGAGTCCGTCATAAATGACCCGCGCACCGAGGGAATAGCCGATTAGAGATATCGACTTTTCGGGTAAGGTTGAAATCATCGAACTGAGATGGTATTTTCCCACCCGTTCGGCGCGTTTTTTCACCCGTTTCCACCGCCGGTGAATGCAAATTCTATTCCAGGCTGAATTTCCGGGAGATTCCCACCAAAGATGATAAATTGAACCTTTCCATCCTGCCTGTCTGATGGCGTCAATCCAGAACTGTTTGTTCTTTACGAAGCCTTTTTCCGACAGGTATCCCCTGAGAATTACTAGGGCTTCCGAACGGCCGCGATTGCTCTCGACTCGCACCAAGTTGGGATGGTCCATATTGATTCAGTCCGCAGATTTCGCAGATTTTCGCAGATGGGGAGTTGGGGTGTTGAAATAAAAATCAAGCGCACGGGCGTGTTGCCCCCACGATTTCATTGTCGCCGATGCGGCGGGAAATGTCAACCCCTATTTCCAGAAATTTCGCGATTTTTTCTCGACTTGAAGCGATCGCATCTCTAGCTATA
>NZ_JAJENU010000061.1:0-2598 GCF_035615495.1 Lyngbya sp. CCY1209
GAGGAGGGGAGAGGGAACCACAGAGGCACAGAGGACACAGAGAGGCGTTGTTTGTATTTGGATGTTAGTTCGTTGTGGCGCTTTAGCGCTTTTTAGACTGACTACTCAATTGACGCGATCGCACCTACTCTATTATACTAGAAATTATGCTATCCGTTCCCCCTGTAAAAGACCTGGTACTGATCGGCGGTGGCCACAGCCACGCGATCGCCCTCAAACAGTTGGCGATGAATCCCGTTCCGGGGTTGCGACTTACCCTGATCGCCGATGTTGTGCACACCCCCTATTCGGGGATGTTGCCGGGATATATTGCCGGCCTTTATAACTTCGATGACTGTCACATCGACCTGCGGCCGTTAGCCAATTTTGCCGAGGCGAGACTGTTCGTCGATCGCGCGATCGGACTCGACCTCGACGCCAACCGAGTTCGCTGTGAAAACCGCCCCCCGGTGCCCTTCGATTTTCTATCTATCGACATCGGCAGCACCCCCGCTACCCTCACCGTCCCCGGTGCGGAAGAACACGCGATCGCCGTCAAACCGATTTCAAAATTTCTCGCCATTTGGGATAAAATAGTCGCGGATGTCGTCAAAAATCCGGCCCAAAAAAGACGGTTCGCGATCGTCGGCGGGGGCGCGGGGGGAGTGGAATTAATTCTGGCCGTCCAAAGCCATTTGCACCGAATTTTTCGCCAAAGCGGACAGCCGGAAGACAACCTGGAATTGCACCTCTTTCAACGGGGCGATCGCCTCCTCCCCGAACGCCATCTGGGAGTTAGCCGGCGGGTTAAAAAAGTTCTCAGTCGCCGGGGAATCCAGTTGCACCTGGGAGAAACGGTAACGAAAATTGAGGGGGAAAATCCCCACCGGGTCGAGTGCAATTCGGGGTTTTCGGTGGAATGCGATCGCGTTTTTTGGGTGACGCAAGCCTCCGCCGCCCCCTGGTTGAAAGCATCGGGACTCGCCGTTAGCGATCGCGGTTTTATCCTCGTCGGCGATACCCTGCAATCCGTCTCCCACCCCCACATTTTTGCGGCTGGAGATGTCGCTACAATGACCAATCATCCCCGTCCGAAAGCGGGTGTTTTTGCCGTCCGCCAGGGGAAACCCCTCACCCAAAATCTGCGCCGGTTCGCCCTCGGACAATCCTTGAAACCCTACCGGCCCCAGAAGCAATTTTTAATCTTGATCGGCACCGGAGACGAACAAGCGATCGCGTCGCGGGGGTGGTTTCGCCTCGGCCCCCATCCGCTGATTTGGAAGTGGAAAGACCGCATCGATCGCGAATTTATGGATCGCTTCGATCGGCTATCCCCCCAGATGGAAACAAAAACCCAAAATCGCCCCCGGTTATCTTCCCCACCCCCCATGCGCTGTGCCGGTTGCGGGTCGAAAGTGGGCGGTTCGATCTTGGAAAATACCCTCAAAAAAATTCGGGCGGAAACGGATTTTCCCCAAAAAGACGGGATATTGATCGGACTCGATCGCGCCGACGACGCGGCCGTTTTGCAAGTTCCCGGCGAATCGGTTATGGTGCAAACCGTCGATTATTTTCGCGCCCCATTCGACGATCCATTTTTATTCGGAAAAATCGCCGCCAACCACAGCCTCAGCGACCTATTCGCGATGGGCGCATCCCCCCACAGCGCACTGGCGATCGCAACGTTGCCCTACGCGCCGCCGGAAAAAGTGGAAGACAGCCTCTATCAACTGCTTCTGGGGGCGGTGACGGTGTTGAACGAGGCGGGGGCCGTCCTCGTCGGCGGACACACCACGGAGGGCGAAGAAATGGCCTTCGGGCTCATGTGCAACGGGTTGGCGCGACCCGAGGATCTCCTCCGCAAAGGGGGAAGCGAACCCGGCCAGGTGTTGATTTTGACGAAGGCGTTGGGCACCGGAACCCTACTGGCGGCGGATATGCGGTTGCGGGCGAAGGGCCGCTGGGTCGAGGGTGCGATCGCGTCCATGCTGCGATCCAACGGGGCGGCGGTGGATGCGTTGCGGCGCCACGGCGTCACCGCCTGCACCGACATCACCGGCTTCGGATTACTCGGACATCTGATAGAAATGATACGCGGATCTCGGGTATCGGTGGAATTGAATTTATCCGCCCTGCCCATTTTGACCGGCGCCGAAGAAACCCTCGGTCAAAAAATCTACAGTTCGCTATTCCCAGAAAATCGACGTTGGGAAGGTGCGATCGCCAACCGAGAAGCCGTCAATTCCCATCCTTATTATACCCTATTATTCGACCCGCAAACTTCGGGGGGATTGTTGGCAGCAATCCCCGAAGATCGTGCGGATTCCTGTCTCGCCGATCTCCGAGATCTGGGTTATTCCGATAGTGCGATCGTCGGTCGAGTCCGGCCCGCCGGGGCGACGGGGGTTTCTCCGATAACGATTGTTTGAAGATATGGCGGGGACTCAGGTGGTGTGGTGAGTCACCCTCAAGTGATGGTATAATTGGGGTTTGAGTGCGATTCGTTCGGGAATGAAATAGGGCTGAAATGCCCGAAACAACCTCCCGGTAAGGTTTTCATCCCCTCGGATGAATATAAGGGGCGCACCCCTGACCAACCTTATAACTGTCTGTATGTTC
>NZ_JAJENU010000062.1:0-281 GCF_035615495.1 Lyngbya sp. CCY1209
GGGCGTTTTTCATCCCGTCCGGGTTTTGGTATCCACACTCTCCGTAACGGTTTGGCTTTGAAGTTTCCTTTGATTTCCTCGGTAAGTTCAAACCTTTGTTTCGGGGATATCGCTATCACTCCATCCACTCCGGCTGTTTTCTTGCCTTGGTTATCTTGAGTTACACGCCTTACCGCTAAGAGCCTTGCGTAGTATGACTTCAACAGGAGTCTTTGCAACCTTCTAGCTTTTGCGTCCTGTCCCGATTGAGCCGCTTGATAGATACGTTTTTGCAACTTGAA
>NZ_JAJENU010000063.1:0-389 GCF_035615495.1 Lyngbya sp. CCY1209
GGAGGATAATGTCAATATCTTATCGGAATTGGCGCCACCCTGTCAACCCTTCGGCAAAATTTTTTTCGAGCCCAATTTTTTAAAAAATCAATCCTCCCTGTCCTCCGTGCCTCTATGGTAAAAATCACCCAGATCATTATCGAGTCAATACCGAATCCCATCAAAGAAGCGATCGCGGTTCGGAAAAAAAATGTTAAATTTTGTTGCCAAACCGGCTTTTTTTTCCCAACCCCTTGACTTCCTCTTGACTTTTTGATATGCTTTTTAGATAATGGAAATATTTGCGATTTTTTTATTTCGACATCCACTCCGATTATGGAGGATAATGTCAATATCTTATCGGAATTGGCGCCACCCTGTCAACCCTTCGGCAAAATTTTTTTCGAGCC
>NZ_JAJENU010000064.1:0-527 GCF_035615495.1 Lyngbya sp. CCY1209
AACGGCTTTTCTATAAGGGTTTGAAAATTTCTGACCCCATTTCAACTGTAACCACGTGAGCGCTCGTTGCTATAACTGTCTGTATGTTCCTAAATTTGGTATCATACGATACCAAATGAGGTTGGAACTCTCAGGGTCAAGGAGAAAGTTGGAGAATCTTAACAACTCCTAACAAACTCCAAGAGAGGAGGCGATAGCCACCCCCAGTCTTGGGACTCACAACCCCAGGATTGAAGCGGGGAACGGAAGGCGATAAGGGAGAATCTGCTCCCAATAACTCGACCACTGCCAATCATCTATGACTAACCGAAAGGTAAACATCTGTCATGAACCCTCGAAAGTAACAGGTATCGAAAACAGGTTGAATACGGTGCTGCTCGAACGAACAAGTGGAAAAGTAGGAATTTATTTGTATTACCTACACAGACCCTTAAAAATACACCGGGGGAGAGGATGAGTCTAAGGATGGAATACCCATACAGATGGAACGAAATAACCCCATAATGGCTCTTGTCCAATGGTCGATT
>NZ_JAJENU010000065.1:0-242 GCF_035615495.1 Lyngbya sp. CCY1209
TTTGACTAGACCTCGCCATTATTGCTACTCAAGTCTCCATCTTACGTCTGAACCGTGACCCGTCTGCATATCCCAGATATTACATCTAGTCGTTGGCTTCTGGTCACATCTCACCCCCATATGGCTTGCGCTTACACTTTTGGCTGTTGCCTTCACTGCTTACCCAATCGACCATTGGACAAGAGCCATTATGGGGTTATTTCGTTCCATCTGTATGGGTATTCCATCCTTAGACTCATCCT
>NZ_JAJENU010000066.1:0-3552 GCF_035615495.1 Lyngbya sp. CCY1209
CCGCTTGGGAATCAATTCCCAAGCTAACAGCTCAAATCATCTGAAGATGATTGGGAAGGTTTTGCGGTCAAAAAACCAGATCTGATATCAGACATAAACAGCTTCCTTTTCGATTCGATGCTTTAAGTGGGAATTCATTCTGTTTCGATATCGGATCAAATCAACCGGTTCCAAGTCAGAAACGTAGCCTTTACCGCGCTCGAAGGCGGAATCATAGGCCGATTTCACCTGGTCTTCCACAAAGTTGGTCATGGATAGGGGTTAACATCCGCAGATTTCGCAGATTTTCGCAGATTAAAGACAAATCGTTTGTATTGGAGGCTGGCGGAGCCAAAATTAATCAGGAGTCCGCGATGTAGGTTGGTGGCTTTGAGATAATTGATGATTTGGGCTTCCTCACGCCCGGACAACTTTTGTATTGCTTTCAATTCCACAATAATTTGTTCGTAGCAAATAAAGTCAGATCGATATTCGGCGATCGCTTCCCCGCGATAGAATACCTGCAAAGATTTCTCCCGCTCGTAGGGGATACCTCTGCACCGAAACTCCCATTCCAAAGCTCCCTGATAAACCCCCTCCAAAAACCCATAACCCAACTCCCCATGAACCGCCATCGCCGCCCCAATAATGGCATAAGTCTGCGGATCTCTTCCTCTGTGATCGTCCCCATCCATTTCTCTCTCTTAATTTTTCTGCAATCATCCCCCCCAATCTTACCATCCCATCACCATCTAATCTAAAAATCTGCGAAAATCTGCGAAATCTGCGGATTTATTCCCCCACACCCGCGATCGCACCCAAAATTGTATAACTTTATACCCAAAAATCCAACCTGGCATTTTCGGCTCAAATTGCACAATAATAGAGAGCGGTTCTGAAAGGGGCGATCGCTCCTCAAACCTCAACTTCCCCTGTTTTGGGGAGGATTTCGCGGATATTGTTCATACGGAGAGATAAGCGTGGATTTACTGTCCAACACCGTGGCACTGTCGCGAATGCAATTTGCGCTGACCGCCATTTTTCATATGTTGTGGCCCGTCCTCACCACCGGACTGGGCATTTATCTGGTCATTATCGAGGGGTTGTGGCTGAAAACTCGCAACCCTCAATACTACTACCACGCCCGCTTTTGGGCGAAATTTTACGTCCTCAATTTCGGCATCGGCGTCGCCAGCGGCATCCCGATGGAATTTCAATTTGGAACCAACTGGGCGCCCCTATCGGAGGCGATCGGAAATTTCTTCGGAAGCGTGATCGGTTTCGAGGCGTCCTGGGCTTTCATGTTAGAAGCCGCCTTTTTGGGAATTATGGTGTTTGGTTGGGAGCGCGTCAATCCCGTTATTCACTATATTGCCACAATTCTTGTCGCCTTCGGTGCCAACCTTTCCACCTTTTGGATTTTGTCGGCAAACTCCTGGCTGCAAACCCCCGCCGGAGTGGAAATGGTCGATGGAAAATTTGTCGTCCTCGACTATTTTAAAGCCATTTTTAATCCCTTCACGCTCAACAGTTTTCTCCATATGTTCTTCGCGACTTTGGAGACTTCGCTGTTCGTGATCGGCGGGATCAGTGCCTGGTATATCCTCAAAAAACGCCACCATGAATTCTTCTCCAAATCCCTGAAAATTGCCCTGATCGCCGCGATCGCCGTGGCCCCGATGCAAATTTATGTCGGCCACCTGAGTGGCGAACAGGTTTACCACTATCAACCCACAAAATTGGCGGCGATGGAAGCCCAGTGGGAAACCGTCCCCGCCGGACAACCCGCCGCCTGGAGTTTGCTGGCGATTCCCAACGAAGAAGCCGAAAAAAACGATTGGGAAATCAGCATCCCCAATGGTTTGGGATATATCCTCGAATTGAAAAAAGACTTGTCGGAACCCGTTTTGGGGTTGAAAGAATGGTCGCCGGAAAATCGTCCCAAAATGCTGGGGTTGATTTATTACTCCTTCCGAATTATGGTCGGAATCGGTTTCTTTTTGGTCGCCCTGGTCGCCGTCAGCGTCCTCCAGTGGTTGCGGGGTAAATTCTCACCGGAAAATATCGCGCAACAGGGTTGGTTGATGTGGGGTTGGATTTTATCCGCACCTTTGGGATATATTGCCGTGGAAGCCGGTTGGACCGTTCGCTGCGTGGGCCGGCAACCCTGGACGGTTTACAATGAAATTCGCACCGTCGATGCGGCTTCTAATTTGCCTCCGGAAAACGTATTGACGACCCTGATAGGCTTCGCAACAGTTTATACGGTGCTGTTTTTTGCCGCCCTTTATTTTGGCAGTCGCATCATCCGCCGGGGTCCGAAATTAGACTTGCCCATTCCGGGAGAAAGCGATCGCCCCGCCGTCGATACAACCCCCGGTCAATTTGCCCCGGACGAACGGCCCGCAGAAGCTCAACAATAGCAGTAGCACAGACATCCTGTCTGTGACAGCAGTAGTACAGGTTTTCTGACAAGCTAGAAGCTTGTACTACTCGAATACATGATAATGAGGATTTGTGATGGAAACACTGAGTTATTTACTCCCCCAGGTTTGGTTCGGAATTTTGGCATTATTTCTGTTTCTTTATGTGATGCTGGATGGCTTCGATCTGGGAGTTGGGATTTTATCTTTGACTTCCTCAAGCGAAGAACGTCGCAGTATTTTGATGACGAGTTTGAGCAATATTTGGGATGCTAATGAAACCTGGTTGGTGCTGATGGGGGGCAGCCTTTTCGGCGCCTTCCCCCTCGCTTACGCGACCATTTTAAATGCCCTCTATGTGCCGATTTTTATTATGATTTTCGGCTTCATTTTTCGGGCGGTTGCGTTTGAGTTTCGGGAACAGGCGAACCGAAAATTCTTTTGGAATTTGTCCTTCGGTGTGGGCAGTTTTTTGGCGGCTTTGGGCCAGGGATTTTCCCTCGGCGGCGTTCTGGAAGGGATTCAAGTTGACGCGGCGGGACACTTTATCGGAACGACTTGGGATTGGTTCAGTCTCCCCTCCGTGGTGGTGGCACTGACGCTGATTCAGGGATACGTTTTGATCGGTTCCACCTATTTGATTTGGAAGACGGAGGGCGATTTGCAAAAGACTCATTATAGAACCGCAAAAATTGCATCAATTACAACCCTTATCGGCGCAATTTTGATTACAATTGTCACGCCGATTTTTTACGAATCCGCCCGCGATCGCCTCTTTTCTGAACCCCTCGTTTATCTCTTCGCCCTGATTCCAATTTTGGGTGTCGTCCTGATCGGGTTATTGCTGCGGAGTATCGATCGCGAAGAAGAAAGAACACCATTTGTCTGGACAATTCTGATTTTCGTGTTGACGTTTATCGGACTGGCGATGGTGGTGTTTCCTTACATCATTCCTCCCTCAATTACCATTTATCAAGCGGCGGCTGACCCGAGTTCGATGGTGGTGATGATCATTTTTGTGGGAGCGTTAATTCCGGTGATGTTGTTCTACAACATTTATCAATATGTCGTGTTTCGCGGCAAGGTGACGGAGGGAAGCTACGGAGAATAGGCGATCGTAATTTTTGCCCGCCCCCCCTCATCCCCCCCC
>NZ_JAJENU010000067.1:0-599 GCF_035615495.1 Lyngbya sp. CCY1209
CTTTACCGGCAACCCTATAAGGTTGCCCCCACGGTTGTCTTTACCGGCAACCCTATAAGGTTGCCCCCACGGTTGTCCTCACCGGCAACCCTATAAGGTTGCCCCCACGGTTGCCTCTACCGGCAACCCTATAAGGTTGCCCCCACAACCGCCATAGCGGTCAGCTATTACAGCAATTTTCAAGTCAGTGAGGTACACAGATCGACTTTAAGTCCCCGGATTAATCAAAGCGGAGCATCCTCTGGCTCCCCCCTTACTCCCCCCTTTCAAAGGGGGGCTGGGGGGGATGGGGGCGGGGGGGGGATCAGGGGGATAATGGCGGATCGAACCGTATCGCACCAAATAGACCACTGTTATAGCTTCGATCGCATTTTCACCCGTCAAACCTTGACGACCCTCGTCGTGCCAAAACTCAACATTCACCAAGGAGGATTTCGATGGCAGTTGCCACCGATAATATCAACACCGACATTCCATTTCGGGCCGGAAATGCCCGTCTGACCGACCTTTCCGGCCGACTTTTGGGGGCCCACGTCGCCCACGCCGGACTGATCGTCCTGTGGGCCGGGGCGATGACCCTGTTTGAACTCAACCAGTTC
>NZ_JAJENU010000068.1:0-4270 GCF_035615495.1 Lyngbya sp. CCY1209
GGGGCGAGATACAGCGCTGGGTGCCGGGAAAAAGCCCCCAGAATTGGGGGTTTGGGGGCGAGATACAGCGCTGGGTGATCCGATCCAGTTATTTACCAGACAGACTCTCTTAATCAGGTGTAGGGAGGGAGGGAGCAAGGGTCAAGGTAAATTTTCCCGAGGGTCAAAGAGAGCCATTGTAGGGGCAAGAAAACAAATCGTCCCTACTCCTTTCACCCAGGCATAGTTTAGAAGAATGACTTCACCAGGTGCTTGTAGGTATCGATCGAGAATTCTGCCTTGGACTGAATGTTCACGGCATAGCATTGGTCGGGGATCTTCTGAAGAAATTCTTGCATCTCTTCAGTTCCGATCGCTGTGGGGTTCCACCAGCTATAGGACAGCGGTTTATCCGTCGCCCAATGCCCACATTTATCCGGACCGGTATACTCTAAATAAGTCCCGTAAACCACCGGCTCACAAAAGTTCCAGTTGCGGGCAATCACAACCATCCAGTCCTGTTCGCAGGTCTTCTCAATCTGAGTCCGCATTTGCTGCAATATATCGGGCTTCCAGCAGGTAAACGGAGAAATAAAGTCCGGTCCGGGCAATTCTCGCTCTGGCAACCCCAAAATTGAATTGGCGGTTTTGAACCACTCAATATGCATCGGTAACTCTTCAGCAAAAATCACGTTGGGTTTCAGATAAAGCGGAACTTTTCCATCCTGCATGATATCTGAAAGCGCGAAATCCCGGCAAACAAATACATCCGAGTCAACGATAATAACTGTGCTTTGCTTCAATTGTACACAGACCTGCAACTTCGCCATTTGTTGGGCAATCCAACCCCGAATGGGGCGGGATTTCCAGCTCAATCGAAAGTAGCGGTTCTTGCGAGGAACTTTGAAGCGAAATCGGCTGACCCAGGATGGCAATACATCTTCTTTCGTCAGTACAGTTGTATGGGAACTGTCGAGTACCTTGAACAAGGAATAGTCGGCAGCATCCACCACAATGTAGTGGTGGTAGTCATCTTTCACGAACCTCGCCAAGCTTTCGTTGAGCAATCGACATTGTTCAAAATCGCCAAAAAAGCTGGGCGTCAAAAACGCCAAATTACCGCTTTCCTCCATTTTTCATTCCTCCTTATAAAAGTTTTCAAACTTAATATTTTTGAATCCTATCCAGTCCGCTCGATCGCCCCAAAGCAACCCTGCACCGTCAATCCGGTCAAACCCCAGTACACTGAGATTCGGACTGGACTGACATCGTCGGTGTCCTTCGGGACTTGATATCAACTCGAAGCCTCAATAATCGACTCGGGCGACTCCGCCATTTTATAACACCGGATGCTCAATTATATGAGCGACCCGATCGCTTTTAAAATATCTTTAAGATCGGGTCAAAATTCTTAACTTATTGACCGCCGATACCCGAGATAGCCGTCGTGTCACCACGTTCCTCTATTTCACGTTTCCATTCAATCTCGAAAGAAAACCGCCCGCAAAAACGCTGAAACCTCCTCTGAGAGAGAGTGTGATGGGTTGACGAAAGGTGGGGCCGGGAATCCGAACCGCAAGGAGCCTTGAGAATGTCGCGCCGTCATTTCTGACTTCGGCAAGGGTTCGGGGGCGCGACTATTTGCCAATAGTTCCCGATTGCTATATCAATGAGCTGGAAAGAACGGTCGGCCTGTCCTATCGTAACTGCCGATACTTTTTCGATCCCATTCATGAGAGAGCGATCGCCCCAGACTTCCAATGTCCGGGCGATCGCAACCTCGATCTCAAGATGACCGATCTATCAATCGATCCGGGGATTTTTACAGCAAGAAATCATCCTCGGCAATGGTGATAGCCGAGCCGCCCGCACCGTTCAAAACGGCGACGGTTTCGGTGTAGTCGGGCAATCCCTCCACAGAACCGTCATTCAATACGGCGATCGTCACCTGGGACGTACCGTTACCCGTGATCATCAATTCATTGAGATCGACAACACCGGTGGCAAACTCATATTCGAGCAAGTCAGTCCCATCCAAGAAATCCGTGATGATGTCCCCAGACGGTTCGATGGGAGCGGGGGCCGGCGGGAATGAAGGCTCCACCGGTTCGACTAAAAAGCCCGTGGCTTCCAACCGGAACAGGTCGGCATCCGCACCGCCGGTGAGCGTGTCGGCGGCGGTTTCGCTTCCTCCCGTCGCGCCGCCGAAGAGGATGTCGAACCCGACGCCGCCGGAAATCACATCCGCCCCGAAGTTGCCGTCGAGAAGGTCATTTCCGTCCCCGCCGTCGATGGTATCGTTGCCGGACAAGCTTTCGGCGACGCCCAAATCTCCGTAGATAGTATCCGCATCGGCGCCACCCAAGAGGCTGTCGGCCCCTCCGGCACCGTTGATGGTATCGTTCCCGGCGCCGCCGTCGATGGTGTCGCTGCCATCGCCGCCGGTGAGAGAGTCGTTGCCAGATGTGGAAGTCGCCCCGCCACCGCCGGAACCTCCGCTCAGGCCGATAACATCCGTCAGGATTGCACCGTTCAAATTCGCCCCCTCCAAATCCGCCCCGGTCAGGTCGGCTTTGGTGAGGTTGGCGTTGCTCAAATCCGCCCCGAGGGTATCGGCGGCGTCGGGTCCGTCGCCGAAGTCGGCGTTGGTGAGGATGGCGACTTCCAGGTTGGCGCCGCTGAGGTTGGCATCCTGGAAATTGCTGCCGACCGCAACCACTTCTTTCAGGTTGGCACCCACCAAGCTGGCCCCGGTCAGGTTGACGCCGGACAGGTCGGTTTTCTCGGCGAAGGCGTTATCTAAAATGACGCCGTCGAGTTGGGCACCGGTGAGAATCGCGCCCACCAGATTCGCGCCGTCGAGTTGGGCACCGCTCAAGTCGGCACCGCTGAGGTCGGCTCCGTTGAGATTCGCGCCGCTGAGGTCGGCTCCGGTGAAGTTGGCGTTGCTCAGGTCTGCACCTTCGAGGAAAATACCCTCTGCGAATACGCCCGCGAAATTGGCATTTCCGAGGAAAGTGTCGGCAAACGACGCGCCGGCCAGTTGGGCGTTGGTGAAGACGGCTCCCCCCAGGTTGAGGTCTTCCGCGCTGAAGTTGGTCAGATTGGCCCCGACGAAGCTGGCATTGGTGTTGATGTCGGCGGTCGCGGGATCGACATCCGTCACGTTGACCCCCGCCAAGTTGGCGCCGTCGAAGATGGCATTACTCAGGGTGATATCGGTGAGGCTGGCTCCCGCGAAATTGGCGCCGGTGAAATTGGTGCCGACCATGAGAGTTCCTTCGAGAGATACCAGTTGCAGGTTGGCATTCGTGAAGTTGGTATTTGTTAAATCCGCGGCTTTCAGGTTGGCTTCGAGCAGGTCGGCTCCCGTGAAGTTGGCTCCGCTCAGGTCGGGGCGGTTGGACTGTTCTCCGGAGATTTCAGCTTTGAATAAGTTGGCATCCTGCAATAAAGCATTGGACAGGTTGATGCCGTTGGTGCTGATCTCGGATAAATTGACTTCCCGCAGGTTGGCGCCGCTGAGGTTGACATTTTCTAATGTCGCTTTGAAGAGGCTGGTGGTGGGGAAGTTGGCGCTGGGGCGGAAGTTGGCGCCGCTGGCGTTGACATTCAACCAGTTGGTTTCTTCAAAGTTCGTCCCCCGCAGGCGGGTGCCGACGAAGGAAACGTCGGTCAAAGTCGCTTTGAAGAAGGTCGAAAGTATCTATCAGGTGGCGGTTGTAGGAAAAATTATATTTCGTGATTTATTGAAAATAGACTAAGTGTTGGCCTTCGGAAGTCCATAGAATTGGAGGCTTAATATCAAAAACTGATGTAATTCGGGTTAAAAGAAAATAAAAGCTCTCCAAACTTTACAAAACCCCATTGTTTGTGAAGCTCCAATCGGATAAGATGAAAATTTTTACGATCGCGGGGTCATGGGTGCGGAGCGGGGGGAAAACTTCACCCAATCTTTACATCGAAACCCGCCAAACTTTACAAAACCCCATTGTTTGTGAAGCTCCAATCGGATATGATGATAAATTTTGCGATCGCGACATTTTGGGTGAGGAGTATTACCCCTCAAACGGTCATGAAACAGCCCCGGGGAATTATTGTTCCCCGGGGCTGTTTATATACAGCACTTTGCGCGATAATGAGGCACAGCCGGAAAAGATCCCCCCTAACCCCCCTTGGAAAGGGGGGAATCAGAAAGTCCCCGTTGAAGTTTCTAGCGTTGCCTCCTCTGGCTCCCCCCAATTCTCCCCCCAATTCTCCCCCCAATTCTCCCCCCAATTCTCCCCCCAAT
>NZ_JAJENU010000069.1:0-324 GCF_035615495.1 Lyngbya sp. CCY1209
ATGCGCTTCAGGTGACGATTTCGCTTGTGGTCGTACAACTTGAATTTGAGCGTCTTCATGCTATTATAATAGCCTGTGTGCGATTCGTTCGGGGTAGTCAAGGCAAAGGTCGTACTCATGACAACGAGACGGCTGAACTAGGAGCCGTGTGAGGTGAAAGTCTCATGCACGCTTGGAGAATGGGAGGGGGAGATGGCGACATCTCTCTCGACCCCTAATTGAGGTAGCCAGTGGATAGCTAGTCGCATGAAATTAAGATTAAGTGTCAGGATTGAGGCAGGACGACTTGAGAAGCTGAGACGGGTTGCCAAGCAGAAGCGCAAA
>NZ_JAJENU010000070.1:0-242 GCF_035615495.1 Lyngbya sp. CCY1209
GAGGAGGGGAGAGGGAACCACAGAGGCACAGAGGACACAGAGAGGCGTTGTTTGTATTTGGATGTTAGTTCGTTGTGACGCTTTAGCGCTTTTGGGACTGACCACTCAATTGACGCGATCGCATCTTTTATATTAGACTAGAAATTATGGGATTAAAATGGCGTTCGTTGGAGGGAGGAGAGGAGGGGAGAGGGAACCACAGAGGCACAGAGGACACAGAGAGGCGTTGTTTGTATTTGGAT
>NZ_JAJENU010000071.1:0-2081 GCF_035615495.1 Lyngbya sp. CCY1209
CTGACGGTGACGGGTTTTCAGACACCCAGCACCCGGGGGGCTGCGGTGACGGTCAATGATGATGGTAGCTATACCTATGACCCCACGGGTGTGGCGGCTTTTGAGGCTTTGACCGCCGGGGAAACGGTGACGGATACTTTCAATTACACGATCGCAGATGATAACGATGTCACGGCGACCGCCACCGTCAGTATTACTGTAGCCGGGGTGAACAACCCGCCGGTGGTGGATCTCAACGGGGATGCGGCGGGACTCGATGCGAGTGCTACATTTACCGAAAATGGGGATGCCGTCGCGATCGCCGATGCCGCTCTAATTACGATTACCGATACAGATAATGCCAGCCTGACCGGGGCGAGTGTCACTATCACCAATCTCTCGGACGGAGAAGATGAGGTGCTCGCGGTCGATACGGGGGATAGCGGAATTGAAGCCAGCTACGACTCGGCGACCGGGGTGCTGACCCTGACCGGGGAAACGTCTCCCGATTTGTACGAACAGGTTTTGGGGACGGTGACGTACAGCAACAGTTCCGAGAATCCCGCCACCGGCGATCGCCTGATCGCAGTGACCGCCAGCGACGGGACGGACAGCAGCGATCCGGCGGCAATTAGTACCATCAGTATTGTGGCGGTGAATGATCCGCCACTGCTGGATCTCGATGCCGACAACAGCAGCGGCGCGGGTGGCAACAATTACCAAGCCACCTTCACCGAAGGGGATGCAAATCTCGCGGTGGCGGATGCCGGCGATATCTCGATCGCAGATCCGGACAACACCACCATTGCTTCGGCCACCATCACCCTGACCAATCCCTTCGACGAGGAAGAAAGTCTTTCGGTGAGTGGAGATCTCCCCGACGGGATTACGGCGAGTTCTTACGACCCGGATACGGGAATTTTGACTCTGACGGGGAGCGCGTCTCTGGCGGATTACCAAACCGCGATCGGCCAGGTGGTTTACAACAATAGTTCCATCAAACCGGATGAAACGGATCGTCGCATAGAAGTTGTCATTAATGATGGCACGGATGATAGCGATGTGGCGACCACAACAATTACTGTTATCTCTGTTAACGAGCCACCCATCGCCGTGGATGAGAGTCCCATCCGCGTCAACAATTCCTCTCAGTTCCCCATTAACCCCGTTGACAATGATAGCGATCCAGATGGGGATATTCTCACCCTCACAGACCTGAATACTGAGGGGACGAGTGGACTCATCACCCAGGCAGGCAACCAAGTTAATTACACCCGCCTTTCAAGCGATGCGGGTACTGATGAGTTTTCCTATACCATCACGGATGGTAATGGCGAGACGGCGACGGCGACCATTTCTGTGGAGTTGCTGTCTGAACCCACTGATGAGGCTGAAAGCATTGAGGGGGCCGATTTTGGTGATAATCTCCGGGGTCGGGGGGGAAATGATACCCTCGTCGGTTTCGGGGGTAACGATACCTTGCGAGGTGATGACGGTAACGATAGCATTGTCGGCGGTTTGGGTTCCGATTCACTCGTCGGCGGAAATGACAACAATATCTTTCACTATGAAAGTGCCGACGACGGTGGCGGAACGGCATTTAACGCCGATGCGACCACCAGTATTGATGCCCAAATTGGTGAGGGTTTCTATGATACGATCGCGGACTTTGAAGGTCTGGGTGTCGCCGATGGAGATGCGATCGCAATTTCCGGCAGTTTGGTCGCCACGACGGATAATATTCTCCTCCCCGTTCAAACTGATATTTCTTCCAATGTTTTGGGCGGAACGCAAAATCTGTTCGCCTACGATGACGGTAGCGATACTTACCTGATTTATGACGGCAACGGAGATAATACCGGCGGGGATGATTCCCAAATTCTGGCAAAACTCGAAGGTGTCACCGGGGTTACAAATTTGCTCGATGACGATTTTCTGATCTTCTAAAAAAGAGCGATCGGCGACTTCCTTTCCAAATCCCCCTTTTCCAATGAGGGGGATTTTTGATTGTCATATCAAATCCGCTTAAAGCGCTGCTAGAGGGCAATAGGCAATAGGCAACAGGCAATAGGAAACTGAAATGACCTTTACATCGATGTTTC
>NZ_JAJENU010000072.1:0-314 GCF_035615495.1 Lyngbya sp. CCY1209
TTAATCAGGGCGGCTTGAGGTGCAGTTTTGTGATTTTTAATCACCTCTTTTACCTTTTCAATGTGGGCTTTGATTGCTTCCTTGTCCGGTTTGGCGTGGGTTACGAAACCTAGTAATCTACTGACCTTTCCCCCACTTTTTCCGGATACGTGTTTACCTGCAGGATATTGCCTAATATTGAACCCTAGAAAATCAAAACCGGGTGCGACCATTTTTCCATTTACTTCTATTTCTTGAAGTGTGTGACAGATTCTTGTCTTTTCCGGCTTGAGTTGGAGTCCAATGGGCTTTAACCAATCGGAGATGGCAATCTT
>NZ_JAJENU010000073.1:0-474 GCF_035615495.1 Lyngbya sp. CCY1209
GGGCGTTTTTCATCCCGTCCGGGTTTTGGTATCCAAACTCTCCGTAATGGCTTGGCTTTGAAGTTTCCTTTGATTTCTTCAACAAGGGTGAACCTTTGTTTCGGGGATATAGCTATCACTCCATCCACTCCGGCTGTTTTCTTGCCTTGGTTATCTTGGGTTACACGCCTTACCGCTAAGAGCCTTGCATAGTATGACTTCAAAAGGAGTTTCTGCAACCTTCTGGCTTTTGCATTCTGTCCCGATTGAGTCGCTTGATAGATACGCTTTTGTAGCTTGAAAACCATCCGCTGAACTTTCGTCCAGTTGACAGTCTTCCATACACTCTTAGTGTCCGCCAATTTCGGCTTACCGAAACCTTTGGATTGACTAGAACTCGTCATTACCACTACTTGAATCTCCATCTTACGTCTGAACCGTGACCCGTCTGCATATCTCGAACATTACATCCAAGCATTAGCTTCTGGTCACATC
>NZ_JAJENU010000074.1:0-4074 GCF_035615495.1 Lyngbya sp. CCY1209
CCCCCACCCGAAATGTTCAGAGAAACCCGGTTTCTATCCCTCTCAATTATCCGCGATCGCACCCGACTGCCAGAACTAAAATGCCGGTTTAAATATTGAAACCGCTTGGGAATCAATTCCCAAGCTAATAGCCAAAATCATCTCAAGATGATTGGGGAGTTGGCGTGAAAAAAACGGCCCAGAACACAATTTTTCCGGCCGAGTCCACTTGAGTGGACTTTTGCTATCAGCCTTGAAATTCATTTCAAGGCGGGTCAATTCGGAGGGAGTAGTAGGTCGAGTTGAATTCATATCAAATCTGATATAAACCGCCCAGGTAATCAGCATACAATTGTTCCGGCCGAGTCCACTTGAGTGGACTTTTGCTATCAGCCTTGAAATGAATTTCAAGGCGGGTAAATTCGGAGGGAGTAGTAGGTCGAGTTGAATTATTATCAGATATTACCCTTCATCCGCGATCGCACCCAACCCCTGCAAATTCTCAATTTGAGCGTCGATCAAACCCGTGGCGTTTTCGATGTTCATATTCAAGTAAATATTGGGAATCTTGACACTCCTCAAACAGCGGCCCGTCTCCCCATGCCAAAACTTCAGCGTCCCATCCGAACTCCCCGTCATCACCCGGGGCAATTTCCGGTCAAACATCACTGAAGTCACCGTATTTTGATGTTCGTCAATGGTATGCAAACAGTCCCCCGTTTTCACATCCCATAACTTGAACGTCGCATCATCCCCGCCACTGCCCACCACCCGACCATCCGCACTCCAATCCACCGACCAAATCCGGCCTTCATGTCCGGACAAACTCCGCCGACAATCGCCATCTTTCAAATCCCAAATTTTCACCGTTTCATCTTCACTTCCACTCAGCAAAAAGCGGCTGTCGCGACTGAATGCGATCGCGCGAATACTATTTTTATGCCCCCGAAACGTTTGCAAACAATCCCCCGTTTTCAAATTCCAAATTTTAATCGTTTTATCATCACTCGCACTCGCCAATATCTCATCCTTCAGGGGATGAAACGCCACCGACCAAATCCAAGCTTCATGTCCCGGCAAAACCATCGCCAAATCGCCCGTTTGCAAATCCCAAATCTTCACCGTCGAATCCTGCCCCCCACTCGCCAAATACAAACCGTCGCGGCTGAATGAAATCGTCCAAATTCCCCCTTGATAATCCTCCGTGTGATACCGCAACGGTTCCCAAGCATCCCCCGTCTCCACATCCCAAAGTCGGATGGTTTCATCGTCCCCGCTACTCGCCACCGTCTTGCCATCGGGACTGAACGCCACCGACCAAACCCAGGCCGTATGTCCGGTTAATGTTTGCAAACAATCCCCCGTTTTCGGATTCCAAAGTCTCACTTTGTGATCCAAATGACTGCTGGCTAAAAATTCCCCGTCCGGACTCACCGCCAACGACCAAACCCAGTTGGTATGTCCCCGCAGGGTTTGCATACATTTGCCGTTTTTACTATTCCAAAGTTTGATAATTTGGTCATTATCTCCCGTCGCCACCGTCTGATTGTCGGGACTGAATGCCAAAGTCCGAATGCCGGTTTTATACTGTTTGGAAGCCGCCCGACATCTCCCCTTTGCGATCGCCCAAAATCGGACCTGGGCATCGAACCCCCCACTCGCCAAACTTTGACCGTCGGGGCTCCAAGCCAACACCTTGATTTCCTTCTCGTGTCCCGACAAAGTGCGATCGCATTTGCCCGTTTCCACATCCCAAACTCTGATAATTTTTTCAAAGCCACAACTGGCAATTTTGTCCCCATTCGGGCTAAACTGGACGCACCAAATCGCATTTCGACTGCCCCAGATAGTTTGCAGCACTTGACCCGTTTTCACATCCCAAAGTTTGATCGTCCGATCTGAACTGCCGCTGGCCAAAATTCGACCGTCCGGACTAAAAGCCACACCCAAAACCCACCCGTCATGACCCGTTATGGTTTGCAACAGTTTACCGCTATTGGCATCCCAAAATTTTATGGTGCGATCGTTGCATCCGCTGGCAATTAATGGTAGAATAGGATGGTAAGCAACCGACCAAACCCACCCCTCGTGTCCCTGCAAAGTGTACAACAATTGACCGTTTCTGGCATTCCAAATTTTGACCGTATAATCCAAACTGCTACTCACCAACTTTTCACCATCGGGACTATAAACCAGAGACACCACCCACCATCGATGTTTCCCAAACGTCAATTCCGGCTGTCCCGTGTCCAAGTTAACCAATCGAATCATCCCCTCGGAATCTCCCGTCGCCAAAAATCCTCCATCCGGAGAAAAATCGAGGGCATGAACCCCGCCGAAAAATTGAGTAAAAACAGTATTTTTAAAATCGCAACCCGAAAAATTCACATCTCGGAGACTGATGCCTTGTAAGTTAGCCTGCCAAATCGCCAATTTAGAAAAATCATAACCGTCCAAATTGACATCCAACTGACACAAAAGATGAATCAAATTGCCCCCGATATAACCGGGAGAAAAGGCATATTTTTGTTGACTTTTAGCAACCAAAGCTGTAAAATAATCGGGTAGCCGTGCCGGTAGAATTTGCAATTTTTCCGATACAGCCGCAATGACGGGATCGACAATCACCCTCACCTGACTGGATTGAATGTAATCCTTCGCCTTCGCCAGCCTCAACCCGTGAGTTCTAAATAAATTAAACTCCCCGGCAACAATTTCTTCCGCCACACTTTCGATCAACTTCTCCGTGACATATTCCATCAACGCCGGTTGCAGGGTAAACCGCTGCCTGTCGTCCGTATGTTCGATCAGCATTCGCCGCCGCAGGGACTGCAAACAGTCCGACAAATGTTGTTGGGAGATATCGCCAACCACATGATCTTTCAATTCCAGGACCGAAACGGGTTCTCGGTGTATCGCCAACCAAAATAAAACCCGATGTTCTTCCGGGGAGGAAACCTGAAAATGCCAGTCGAGGATGTGTTCCTGGAGATCTCGAAAACAGAATTTATTGAATTGCAAAAATTGACCGATATTGCCCGAAAACGAATCTTGAATGTGGGAAGCCGCCAACTTGAGTGCCAAAGGATTGCCTTTATAAGTGTCAATCAGTCGCCTCCATTCGGCTTCAGTTGCCGAAAATTGTCCCTTTTCTTCAAATAACCGTTTGCCCTCATCAACCGTCAACCCTTTTAACTGGAAAAACCGCACGGGTTGATGGTTGCCGGAGAGGGTTTCCAAATGACCGATTTTAGCCCTGCTGGTGAGCAGCAAACAACTTTGATGGTTGACTTGGGCGATTTTATCCAAAAGTTGATGATAATTTTCATAACCGGATTTATACTTGATCTCCGGAATTCCTTGGGTGAGGAGGGTTTCAAAGTTATCGAGAATCAATAAATACCGATTTTGTTGCAAGTACGAGATAACCAGAGAAATCTGTTCGTGAAGGGTGTCCGGCAAGTCGGTGTTTTGCTGGTGGGAGATAAACTGAATCCAGTCTCGGATGATATCTTCGACAGGTGGGGCATTGAGAAGCGATCGGCCAATTATCCCCTGAAAATTATAGCCGAGTTGCTGAGTCAATTTAACCGCCAGACTGGTTTTCCCTTTTCCCGGCAGTCCGACAATGGGAATTAAACGACAGCGATCGATTGTAATCCACTGCCGCAGGGTAGTCAAATCATCTTTTCTACCCAGAAAAAACCGCACATCCGGTGCCTCAGGCCAGTCCACCTCAATATCCGTTGGGGGAGACAGGGAAAAAAGCGACGATTCCAACACCTCTCTGAGGCGGGGTTTGGTGACAGGTTGCCCGAGGACCGAGCCGAGTAATTTCCAGAGTTTAGCCGCTTCCTTTCTGAGGCTATCTGCACTGCGATCGAGGGTTCTTGCCATCTTCACATATCCGTTTCCCTTCAAGGATTCTCGCAGAATGCCGATTTGAATGGGTGTGAGCGATCGGCCTGTTCTCTCCTCCACCAGTTGTCCAACTCGCTTAACAATTTCTTCATTTTTGTGACGGTCCATCGTTCGTCTCCCTGATCTGCAAACTGGGGTCTAAAACCCTCTGTGACGGAACTTGAAGCCCGAATA
>NZ_JAJENU010000075.1:0-268 GCF_035615495.1 Lyngbya sp. CCY1209
AAGTGCGTAACATGGTAAAAAACCATCATTTAGCCCAATCAATTAGTGATGCTGCTTGGTATAAATTCAGGAAATGGTTGGAATATTTTGGCAGCATTTATGGAGTTCCAGTTATCGCAGTTGAACCTAAAAATACTTCTCAGAACTGCTCAAACTGCGGTCAAAAAGTCATTAAAACTTTAAGCACCAGAACTCATAAATGTCCTCACTGCGGTTCTGAAGCAGACAGGGATGAAAATGCCGCTATCAATATTCTTCAATCAGCCCT
>NZ_JAJENU010000076.1:0-251 GCF_035615495.1 Lyngbya sp. CCY1209
AGGATAAGTGGATATTCCAAACTAAGGATGGTCTACGACTCCAAAAACACGCCTGGACTCCCATTGTCTACCACACATTGGTTAGACCAAACGCATCAACGTATGACGGAAATTGGGTTTATTGGGCAACGAGGAGAGGGAAATCACCAGAAATCCCAAACCAAGAAGCCCGAATGCTAAAAGACCAGAAAGGCAAATGCAAATGGTGCGGACAGCACTTCACCATCGAAGACCAATTGGAGACCGACCAT
>NZ_JAJENU010000077.1:0-4252 GCF_035615495.1 Lyngbya sp. CCY1209
AAAATTGTCGAGGGCGACAATGAAAACCGTTGATGGGAGACAGGAGCAAGGATTTTTTCCGGTTAAAAATACCTTTTGATTCCGAAAAATCTCTCTCTTCTCCCTCCGCTCCCGGTCGCTCCCTCCGCTCCCCTTGCCATTTTTCTGGGGAGAATGAAACGGCCCTGCTTTGGTAAGGGGGGATAATGGGGGATCGATCACAGCCGATTGGCGACCTGTTGAACGCGAATTCCATTCAACTCCAACGCCATCTGTTTCGCCGTCGGGGAACTCCACCGCAGCAGCCAACTCGGTTGCACGCCGAGGAACAAAATCAACGCGGCCAAAACCAGGGCGGGCGCCCGTTCCGAGAGGGAGACTTTGGGATAGTAGGCCAAATTGTTGTCGAGTCGCCCGAAACAGGTGCGGTTGAGCAGGATGACGAAGTAAACCGCCGTCAGACCGGAGGCGATGATACAGAGCAAACTCTGAACCGGGAAGACCACAAACGTGCCTTGAAACACCAGAAATTCCGCCACGAAGCCCACCAAACCGGGAATTCCGGCACTTGCCATTCCCGCCGCGATCAGCAGCGCGCTGATGAGGGGCAAGCCGCGGATGGGGTTCATCAGGCCGTTGAGTAATTTTAACTCGCGGGTGCCGACTTTGGTTTCCACCACGCCGACCAGGTGGAACAGGATCGCCAAAATCAAGCCGTGGGCGACCATTTGGGAAATCGCCCCGATCAGGCTAACTTCCGTGCCCGCCGCCGTGGCGACGATGATATAACCCATGTGGCCGATGGAACTGTAGGCGACCATCCGTTTGATGTCCTGTTGTGCGATCGCGGTCAGGGCGCCGTACATGACGCTAATCACGCCGATAATCGACAATCCGGGGCCGATCAGTTGCCAGGTGTCCGGGAACAGTTGCAGGCAGAACCGCACCAGGCCATAAGTTCCCAACTTCGCCAACAGACCCCCCAGGAGGATCGTCACCGGGGCGGAGGATTCGACGTAGGCGTCGGGGAGCCAGGTGTGCAGGGGGACCAGGGGAATTTTGATCCCGAAACCGATCAACAAAACCGTGATTAAAATTAATTGGCTGATTTGGGAGATCTTTTCGGTGTTGATCGCATCGAAATCGAAACTTCCCGACCCGCTCAACCAGGTGAGCCCCAGGAATCCCGCCAAAATCAGAATCCCGGAGAGGGCGGTGTAGATGAGGAACTTCATCGCCGCGTAGCCCCGCTTGTCGCTCCCCCAAATGCCGATCAGCAGGTAGAGGGGGATGAGTTCGAGTTCGTAGAACAGGACGAACAGCAGCAGGTTTTGGGCCACAAACGCCCCTGCGACCGCCGCACTCACCAGCAAGATCATCGAGTAGTAGAGGCGGGGGCGGGGGGTATCCGGGCGGCTGCTGGCGATCGCGATCGGGGTCAAAATCGCGCTCAACCCCATCAGGGACAGGGACAGGCCGTCCATTCCCAAACTGTAGGACAAACCCAACTGGGGAATCCAGGGCAGATATTCTTCAAATTGAAAGCCGGGGTCGCCCAAATTGAAATCGAGGATGAGTTTGAGGGTCAACAGCCCCACCAGTGCCGTCACCCCGAGGGCGACGGAGCGGATGCGGGCGGAACTGAAGGAGGAGGGCAATAACCCGATGAGCAGGCTTCCCGCCAGGGGAATGAGAATTAGGAGACTGAGCATAGTTCGTGATGGGCGATCGTCAGAACAAACCGAAACAGAGCACACTCAACAGTAGGGTGATGCCGAGCAGGATGGTGAGGGCGTAGAACTGGGTTTGGCCGGTGACGTTATATCGGAGGCTCTGTCCGCTGAAGACGGTAGCCAGACCGACCAAATTGACAAAGCCATCGACGATGAACCGGTCTATCCAGTCGATGATCCGGGACACCACCGCCACGGCGGAAATGATCGTCAGGCGGTAGAGTTTGGCGGTGTAGAAGTCGTAGGCGAAGAAGTCCTGAACGGCTCGGGAGCCGAAGGTCACGGGTTTGGGCAGGCCGTCGAAGATGTAGATCCAGACGCTGAGTCCGGCACCGGCGAGGGTGGAAAGCATCAGCAACCCGGCGGCGGTGAGGTCGATGGCCTGCCAGCTTGGGAGAAGTCCCCAGGCTTGCAGCAGCAGGGGGACGTGCAGGCAAAAGCCCGCCAAAACGGTCATGGGCAGCACCCCGGCCCAGAGTCCTTCGGGCGATCGCACCGTCATCTGTTTGACGGTCCCGGCGAACATGAGGCCGAATTCCCGGGTCAGGCTGAAGGCGGTCAACCCGTTGACGGCCAGCAACACGATCGCGATCGCCGGTTCCGTCGGCCAGAGATTTTGGGTCAGTTCCAGCAGCATCCAGAAGCCCCCGAAGGGGGGGACGCCCACCAACGCCGCGATCCCGACGAGAAAGCAAATCCCGGAAATGGGGCGGCGCGACCACAGGCCCCCGTATTGGGTCAGATCCTGGGTGATGTTGTTGAGGATGATACCGCCGCTGGTCATCACCAGCAGGGCCATCGCCATCGAATAGGTGAACAGCAGCAGCAAAGCCGTGTTGGTGAATCCCGTCCCCACGGCGATCAATGCCATGCCCATGTAGGAGCTCACGGAGTAGGAAATCGCCCGTTTCGCGTCGATTTGAGCGATCGCGATGGCGCTGGCCCCGAGAGCCGTCGCCAACCCGATGGCAACCGTCACCGACTCCGCCACCGGAGACAGTGCAATCACCGGAAACACCTTCGTCAGCACCCAGGCACCGGAACCCACGACCACCGCATTCCGCAGGACTGTGCTCGGCACCGGACCTTCCATCGCCTCGTCGAGCCACAGGTGCAGCGGAAATTGGGCGCATTTCCCCAAGGGGCCGGCCAGCAGCGCCACTCCCAGCAGCGTCGCGACGGTGGGGTTGAGGGTCGCCGTCGCCGCCCATTCCGTCAGTTCGGTAAAGTTCCAGGTCCCCGCCAGGGGATAGAGGGACACCACCCCCATCAGCAGGAACAGGTCCCCCACCCGCTTGGTGAGGAACGCATCCCGCGCCCCCGTCACCACCAGGGACTGGTTGAACCAGAATCCCACCAGCAAATAGGTGCCGAGGGTGAGGATCTCCAGGATGATATAGGTGAAAAACAGGGAGTTGCACAGCACCAGGGCGGCGAGTCCGGCTTCAAATAATGCCATCAGGCAGTAAAATCTCGCCCAGCCCCAATCCATCTCCAGGTAGGCGATCGCGTAAACTTGGGCCAGGAGGTTGAGGCCGGTGATGACGAGGGTGGCGCCGATGGTGATGGCGGAGAGTTCGATGGGAATGGAAAAGTCGAGATCGGCTACCTGCAGCCAGGGAATCACGATCTCGCGACCCGGTTGACCCCACATTCCACCCAAGGCGATGGAGCCGTGGACGAAGGCCAGCAGGGTCATGATGATATTGATGTATCCGGCCGGTCTCGGGCCGGTCTTGCGGATGATTCCGGGCGACCAGGGAACGGATAAAATAGCCCCCAGGAAGGGATAGCAGGGAATCCACCAGATGTTTTGCAGGAAGAATTCAGTCATAACTGAAATTTGGGATAAATGGCTCTAACCCTTAAAGGGAAGCCCGGAATTTGGGTTCCGGGCGTGGCAAGTCATTGAATGCACTGAGGACAAGTGGAAAAGTCGTCTGGCGATCGAAGGCCGACAACGGATGCAGATGAGTTTGCGGATTTTATCTTCTCTTTAGAATTACTATAGATGATATTCTATACAGTGCGTCAAGAAAATCGGATCGTTACCACAATTCGTGATAGCCGCCTTAACCGGGGCTTATATCAGACGGCTTCGGGTGTCGGAACCTGATCAGACGGTTCGCACTCGCCCGGAAACAGAATTTTGGCGATCGCCTCGGCGTTGCGTTGTTGGCGCCATTGCCAGTGGTTGTCCTGTCCCGTCTCTCGGATGTGGACGATGGCGCGATCGAGCCGTTCGGGAATTTCATCGAAGCGATCGAAGGTGGAACCGATGGACGTCGGCCAGTGGACTTGGTGTTCGATGACGGGATAATTCGAGGCGATAATATAACATCCGCAGTGCGATTCGTTCGGGAATGAAATAGGGCTGAAATGCCCGAAATAACCTCCCGGTAAGGCTTTCACCCCCTCGGGTGAATATAAGGGACGCACCCCTGACCAGCCTTATAACTGTCTGTATGTTCCTAAGTTTGGTATCACAGGATACCAAATGAGGTCGGAACTCTCAGGGTCAAGAGGAGAAGTGGAGAATC
>NZ_JAJENU010000078.1:0-773 GCF_035615495.1 Lyngbya sp. CCY1209
CATTGACTATGCCTTTAAGAGTTCAGTTTTGGACGGCTTAAGAATCCCCGCGTCTTTAGACCGGGGAGAAGTCAAAACCAGCATTTTTCCATTACCCTCCCTTTGCTGGCACTGCAGGCTTCCAAGGGAAAAGAAGTCTTCATCAGCTTGCACGGCAATCAGCAGTTCGCCATGTCCAGCCGGATCAAAAACCTGGGATTGATGTACCTGAGAACCTATCTGAAGCTGTTCAAAAATCTGAAGGTGGTTTCCTTTGAGATCGACGATCGCGTCATTCCCGAAGCCTACCGACTGCCCCCCGAGTCAACCTTCGTCATCCCCCATCCCATCGTCGGCGAGGTGGAACCGAGACTCAAGCCGGGGGAACGGTTGCCGTCCGATGCCAAAATTAAGATCGGCGTGGTGGGCCAGATCCGGCCCGACAAACCCATCGCCAAAGTCGTCGAACAGCTTTCGACTTACGTTTCGGCCCATCCCAACTGCGAATTGATCGTCGGGACTCCCTTCGGCCAGAAGCCGAAAGAATTGGATGGCATTGACGCGACGCTGCGAGATACGACCGAAGAAGCGGAGTATTTAAAAGTCCTGCGAGAAATCGATATTCTGGTCATCCACTACGATCGCGATCGCTACTACTATCGCACCAGCGGCGTGATCAGCGATGCCGGTTCCATTAGGGGTCGAGAGAGATGTTATCATCTCCCCCTCCCATTCAGAACCGTGCATGAGACTTTCACCTCACACGGCTCCTAGTTCAGTCGTCTCGTTGTCAT
>NZ_JAJENU010000079.1:0-248 GCF_035615495.1 Lyngbya sp. CCY1209
TCCGTCTGTATGGGTATTCCATCCTTAGACTCATCCTCTCCCCCGGTGTACTTTGAGGGTCTGTGTAGGTAACTGCATAAATTCCCTACCTTTCTACTTGCTCATTCGAGCAGCACCGTAATCAACCTGTTTTCGATACCTAATCTTTTCGAGGGTTCAAGGCAGATGTTTACCTTTCGGTTAGTCATAGATGGTTGGCAGTGGTCGGACTGTTGGTGGCAGATTCCACCTCACCGCCTTCCGTTCCC
>NZ_JAJENU010000080.1:0-1297 GCF_035615495.1 Lyngbya sp. CCY1209
ACGCCCCGCGATCGCGCCGAACCGCCGGGGATGTCGGCCACGTTCAGGGGGTAGGCCTTGCCCATGCGGTTGAGGATCACCATTTGTTGAGCGGTGGTTGTTCGGTAGGTGGCGATGGGGAAATCCTCCTCCGTTTCGACGGTGATATCTTCCGACAGTCGCGATCGCGATTCAGCCGTTTTCGGGGGCAGACGCCGGACATATCCCCGATAGGACACCTCAACAACGGTATCTTCTTCATTGAAAGCGTTTAAAACATCGACCGCCGACTGATAGCGCTGTTCGGGATACAACGCCAACAGCTTATCCAAAACCGTTCCAAATTGCGAACTGACCGGTTTCTTGAGATGCTGCCGCCATTCTTGCACCCAGCCATAACCCTTTAAACGCCACACTTCCCAAGGATGCATTCCCGTCAACAAATGAAAGCAAGTTGCCCCCACACTAAATAAATCGCTGGCCGGATAAACCTTCCCATCCTGCATCTGTTCCAGGGGAGCATAACCAAATGTGCCGATAGAGGTCCCCGTATAAATGGTTCCCTGCAATTGTTTGGAAACTCCAAAATCAATTAAAAAGAGGCGCCCGTCAGACCGCTGCCGCATCATATTTTCCGGCTTGATGTCCCGGTGAACAATGCCCCGGTCATGAATATATTTGAGTACCGGCAATAATTCATTGAGAAATTTGATGGTTTTCTGTTCATCAAATATCCCCCGTTTCAATTCGCCTAATAAATTATCGCCCTCGATAAAATCTTGAACAAAATAAAAATAGCTGCCTTCTGAAAAATAGGCTTTTAAATCGGGGATTTGCGGATGTTGGAGGTTTTGTAGCTGTCGTGCTTCTTGCTCGAATAATTGCTGGGCTTTTTGGACGGCGGCGGTGCTACCGGCTTGGGGGGCGAGTTGTTTGATGACGCACGTTTCCCCGAATTTATCATTATCCATCGCCAGGTAGGTTTTGCCAAACCCACCCTGACCCAAAGATTTCACGGGTCGGTAGCGGTGCCTCAGCAGCACCAGCGGCTTTTGGCATTTGGGACACAACCGGTTGGTGTCGGGAACCGAGGGGTTATCGCAGTTAGGGTTGAGACAGCATATCTGGTTCATGCTCGATACCGAGTAGTCGATCCAGTAGGGTGGGTTAGGCGGCTGAAACCTATGCTGTGAAGGCAATATAGCAATCCGCCGTAACCCACCGTTTAAGATGTGTCAGTCCAGTAGTGGACTATTTCTACTAAAACTGTGCATTAAAAAATAAATGGTGGGTTACGGCGCGGATGAACAGTTGTGGG
>NZ_JAJENU010000081.1:0-4265 GCF_035615495.1 Lyngbya sp. CCY1209
ACCTTACAGGGTTGCCCAGGTGGGGCCACCTTACAGGGTTGCCCAGGTGGGGCCACCTTACAGGGTTGCCCAGGTGGTGAATGGGCAAGCTCAGAGGCTTGCCCCCACCCGATTCTGAATATTCCCCCCAGGACTAATTCTTGCATTACACTCTTATCGTTCCAATTTACCGGCTTGAATTATGGCTACTTTGTACGAACTCCATCCGGACACCCCTCAAAAACGCACCGTTGACCAGATCAAAAATGATCTCAAAGACGGGGCGGTGATGCTGTACCCCACGGATACCGTCTACGCGATCGGCTGCGATCTGAATGTCAAGTCTGCGGTTCAGCGGGTGAGACAGATCAAACAAATTTCAAATGATAAACCGCTGACGTTTTTGTGTTCGTCTTTGTCTAATATTTCGGATTATGCGATCGTCACTGATCCGGCTTACCGCACTATCAAGCGACTGATCCCGGGGAGTTATACGTTCTTACTTCCGGCGACAAAGTTGGTTCCTAAATTGGTGATGTCTCCGAAGCGAAAGACGACGGGCATTCGCGTCCCGGACAATGCCGTATGTCTGTCGATTATCGAGGCTCTTGGGAATCCGGTTATTTCCACTTCTGCCCACATTAAGGAAGAAGAGGAACCCTCGCCTTTGATTCCAGAAATTCCTGAAAAATACGACAAAATACAATTGTTTGATGCTTTGGAAAAGTTAGTCGATATCATCGTCGATGACGGCACGGATTTGGATTACCAGGTTTCGACCATCATCGATCTGACGTCGGACGACCCGGTGGCCCTGCGACGGGGGAAGGGGTGGGAGGCGATCGCGGATTGGATGCCGGAGGAATAGGGCGATCGGCTCGGCTCCGCGAGCCATAGATATTTCGTTACAAAATCTATGGCTACCATGAAAATTCATCAATAGATATTGACACGAAATCAAAAAAGGCGCTATAGTGGTAGCGTCAACTCAAGTTTGCAGGAGAATTGAAAAATGCACGGAAGAGGTGGACGTCGGCAAGGCGCGGGTCGCAAAGCCGCGTGGCAAACCGGGGAAACCCAGACCATCCGGGTTCCCGTCGCCCTCAAGGACGAATTGCTCGACATCGGCAAACATTTAGATCGGGGGGATGAGATTTACGACGGACGGACCTGCACGGAATTGCGGCAGTTGGTTCGGCGGTGGGAGATGAAATGCGAAGGGAACGAGGGGGAAGAATGGCAGTTGGTGCGCCAACTTTTGGATGAAATTAAAGACGTGCTCGACAGCCGGCCCGGGGGGAAAGGTCGGCACCGAAACGGCTTCGGGCGGGGAAACTGTCGTCGCGGTGCAGAATCGGGGAGAATGCGATCGCAGGTAATCGAGGAGTCGATGTCGGCGACTGAAACAAAACGCTGTTCAGATTGACCGTAATTATAGCGCCGTTCGCTGTATTGAGGTACACTTTTCATTGGAGCGAAAACCGCCATATCTCTCCTCTGTCACCCCAGGCAGAGGAGAGTCATTTGAGTTTGATGTAAACTTGGCGGAGCAGGGAATTTTTCTTGTGACGCACTTCTTTAATTTCAAAAATCCCCACGTTTCCGACTAATTCTCCCAATTTTTTACAGCCATAATTTCTGGCATCAAAATCCGAGGATAGCTTGTTGAGTTGAGAGCCAATGGCGGCCAAATAGGCCCATCCATCATCGCCGGCGACGGATTCATAAGCATTTTTGAGAAGCCGGATCAATTTTTTATTTTGCCCCAGATTTTTTAGGTTCGATGACTTCAATGGTTCTGAAACTTGCCGGTTTGAATTTTTATTTTGGGAATTGTCCGCGCTTTCACCCCCTTCATCTTCTTCGGCCAGGTCGAGAATATCGGTGTAAATAAATTTATTGCAGGCGGAAATAAAAGCGCCGGGGGTTTTCTGCTGTTCTCCGAAGCCATAAACCACCAGCCCAGCTTCTCGAATTCTGGAGGCCAGGCGGGTGAAGTCGCTGTCGCTGGAAACGATACAAAATCCGTCAAAGTTGCCGGTATAAAGTAAGTCCATCGCATCGATGATCAGCGCGCTGTCGGTGGCATTTTTTCCGGTGGTGTAGGAGAATTGTTGAATCGGTTGGATGGCGAATGCATTGAGCTTATTTTTCCAGCTCACAAGTTGTGTATTCGTCCAATCGCCGTAAATCCGCTTGACATTGGCAGTCCCATATTTTGCCACTTCTTTGAGCAACGAGCCAATGATTTTAGCACTGGCATTATCTGCGTCGATCAAAACAGCGAGTCTACAAACGCTCATGGTTTCAGAAAACTAGAATTGAACTCGGGTGGCTGTCGGTCTGTTGTTGCCCCAGACCTCGCCGCCGGGGCCGGAAAGCCACAACAACGGACGAGATTCGATCAACGCCACCCCAGCCAGCGCAAAATCGGGACGATCAAATAGTGAATGCCTCCCAAACACAAACCGATCGCGCATCCGAGCAAACCGACGAAGGCGATACCCAAGCGAAACTGCTGCCATTCCGCCTGCAGGCCGACGGTGGGAAATTGCAATACTTCCGGGGGCAGAAGGTTCGAGACGCCCAAACCCCAGAAAATGGCGGCGGTTCCGGCCGCGGCAGCGATGGCGTAAACCGGGCGGTGGCTGGCGAATCCCAGTCCCCAGGTGAGGATGCCGGTGGCGATGCCCACGCACAGCCACCCCACCCCCGCCAGTTCCCGAAATCCGGGGATGAAGGCGATCGCGGCGACGATGCGCCAGAGCGCGCCCCCGGCCACGTAGCCCAGGGCACCCGTCAAAGCCGCCCGTCCGTAGCGGCGGCGCTGGTCGAAGCCGCCCCCGTCCGTCAGCCCGAGGGCGGTGCCGAGGCCGGCCAGACCGAGGACGATCATCTCCGCGCCCAAATGGGCGGCGAGATTGGACAGGGGGAGGGGCAGATCTTCGGCGAGGGCCTCCGCCAGCAGTTCGCCGAGGGGGGACCAGTAGGCCAAAATCAGGCCGATCGCGGCCCCCACCATGCCGCCGGAGGCCGCCAGTCCCGTTTCCCAGGTGACTTCGACCGTCGCCCGTCCCAAGGCTGTGATCGCACTTCCGAGCCATTGCACTCCGGCCCACAGGGTGCGATCGACTTCGATCAGGCCGGTTTTGACCAGATCCAGGCACAGTTCCGAGAAAGACATCATCCGGCGGGGGTGTTTTTTCATCCGGGCGATGCGGAAGAGGTAGGCTTGGATGTCGGTGGCGGTTTGGGGGCGATCGCGGAATTCGTTGTGCACCATCCGATCGAGCAATTCGGCGAAGGCGGAACTGACGGAAACCCGGTGTCGCCACCGCAGTTCCCCGGTCATCGGATCTTCGAGTTCAGCGGGATAGGTGCCCGTCAGCAGGTGGATGCAGGTCCGCCCCAGGGCGTAAAAGTCCGCCGGGGGGCCCACCGCCGCGCCAACGATCTGTTCCGGGGGGCTGTAGCCCGGAGACACGAGGCGGGTGTTGCTTCTGGGGGTGCTTTCCCGGTCGCCGTGGGCGATCGCGCCGATCTGCTTGGCACCGCCGAAGTCGATCATCACCAACTGATTTTTGCCGATGTGGCGATCGTCGAAATACGCTTCGGAGGGCGATAGGTGCGCTGTCGCGGATCGTAGCATCAAATTGGAGGGTTTAATGTCCCGGTGCACGATCCCCCGCCGGTGCAGTTCCCGCAAAATGTCGAGGGCTTGGTGCAGCCATTGCGTCACCCACTCTTCCGGACAGCCCTGGGGGTGGCGTTCCAGGACTTCTTCGAGGGTGGGGCCGTGGATTTTTTCCATCACCAGGCAGGGGAGTTCCACCCGGTTGGCGTGGCGACGGCGGAGGAAAAAGTAGCCGTCGGGGGCGACCCGGGGGACGCCGGAATGGTGCAGGTGGGCGAGGACGGCGGCCTCCTGTTCAAACAGTTCCAGGGCCTTGGGGGAGGGTTCGACCAGGACTTTCAGGACTTTTTCGGATTGGGTTTTCGGGTCCCAGACGGTGTAGAGTTTGGAAAATCCCCCGCTTCCCAGGCAGCGGAGGGGGATGTAGCGGTGGTTGAGTTGCAGGGGCGCCCCGCAATTTTGGCAGAATTTGTTCCCCCAAAGCTGTCCGTCTGGCTTGGGGCAGTTGGGGTTGATACAGTGAATGGTGGATGATACCGGATGTTCCACGGCGACGACCTGTCAGGCCCGGATTGAATTAGGGGTCGAGAGAGATGTTACCATCTCCCCCTCCCATTCAGAACCGTGCATGAGACTTTCACCTCACACGGCT
>NZ_JAJENU010000082.1:0-232 GCF_035615495.1 Lyngbya sp. CCY1209
TAGGCGAAATCGTAGCCGTGGACGTCATCGACGTAGCCGTTGCCGTCGTTGTCGATGCCGTCTCCCGGGGTTTCTCCGGGATTGGTCCACATATTATTCGCCAAATCGGGGTGATTGTAATCCACACCCGTATCGATGACGCCGACGACCACATCATTGCCGGTTTGCACGTCCCAGGCTTCGGGGGCGTCGATGTCCGCGTCGGGGGTGCCCCCGGTCTGTCCGGTGTTGT
>NZ_JAJENU010000083.1:0-359 GCF_035615495.1 Lyngbya sp. CCY1209
GACACTACCCATGCCCGTAGTTGTTGCCAGAGTATGTTATCTAGCTTGTTGAAAATCTCCTTGGAGACTACCCCTGAATAGTACCTTGTCCATCCTGTGATGATGGGGTTGAGATGTTTAATCAGGGCGGCTTGAGGTGCTGTTTTGTGATTTTTAGTCACCTCTTTTACCTTTTCAATATGGGTTTTGATTGCCTTTTTGCTCGGTTTTATGTGGGTTACGAAGCCTAGTAGTCTACTGACTTTTCCTCCACTTTTTCCGGAGACGTGTTTTCCTGCAGGGTATTGCCTGATATTGAACCCCAGAAAGTCGAATCCGGGTGGGACTTTTTCTCCGTCAATTTCGATTTCTCTTAGTGT
>NZ_JAJENU010000084.1:0-2161 GCF_035615495.1 Lyngbya sp. CCY1209
TGCGATACGGTTCGATCCGCCATTATCCCCCCTGATCTCCCCCCTTACAAAGGGGGGGTAGGGGGGGATGGGGACTTGAAATGCCCGCCGTACCTCATTGACTTGAAAAACGCTATAATTTTTGGCGATCGCGGCATCAAAACGGTCAATATTTGTCGGTCTGATGAATGAGAATAATTATTTTCAAACACTCGGATAAAACGGCTATTTTGAAAACTCAAAATCCGCCGATTTGACAAGGAGCGATGCCGGGAGTCGGAATCAGTCTGGGGTGGGGTTGAGTCGCGATCGCGTATATTTGGACGTGCGAGAAAGCTGGGCTAAGATAGAAACGGAGAATATAGCAGTTTTCGAGCCAACCCAATACGGACGATCCCCCTAAATCCCCCTTCACAAGGGGGACTTTCAATCCCCAACCGTATCTCGCCGGCGATAGATAATGCTATATCTCCATTATCCCAGCTTAAAACAGGAGCGGTCTGATGAGCGGTGAAAAGCGGCGCTACACGCGGATTGAGGATCGGGAATTGCGACGGCTGCGGGAACAGGATTCCAGGTTGCGATCGCTGCAACAGGACCTCCCGGAACGGTTAAACGCAGTGCGACAGCAAGCCCAGCAGGAGTTTCAGCAACGCCTCGCCCCCCTGGAAGGGCGAACCCAACGCCAGGAACAAGAAATTGCACAGATGCGAACGGGAATTCAAAATTTGGAACGGGAAACGAACCGACGCTTTCAAGATCAACGCCGGGAATATTTGGGTTTATTTGAACGACAAGATCGCAAATTTACGGCCCTGATTGATGGGGAACGAAAAGCTCGGGAAGCGGGACAAACAATCCTCCAAAAACAAATTGATGAAGTCGTGCAAAATTTGGCTTCTGAACGGCAGCAGAAAGAAGAATTAGCCCGGGATTTATTGGCGGATATCGAGACGGTTTGGCAACAGGTCGATCGCGACTATCAACACCAACGGTTTGCCCCGGGAAAATGGGCGGATTTGCGTCGAGATCTGGATATGGTGGCGGGCAATATTGAGGCGGGAATTTCCGAGGCGGCGATCGCCACAAGCCAGCAAACCTATCTCAAATTGGCAGATCTGCGGTTGGAACTGGAACAAAAGGAACAGGAGTGGCTGTTATATTATCAGGCGGCACTGACCGATTTACGCAGTTTAATTACCGAAGTTCAGAGTCACCGGGAATGTCAGGTGGAAGTCGGAGAGGGGAGTGACGCGGAATCGTTCAAATGTGAGGTCAATTACTGGACAAATGGGCGGCTGGGTGAGTACGAAAACCGACTGACTCAGTTGGAAACAGAACTGGTGGAAGGGGAAGCCACCCTCACCACCGAACAGGTTAAAAATATCGGCGAACAAATCGAACACCTGCGGCCGATTTTAGGGGAAATTATCGAACAGGCGAAACTCTCGATTTTGGGTTCCCAAATGCGGGCGGAAATTGGCGATCGCGTCGTCGAAGCTTTGGAAAATATGGGTTACACCCTGGTTGATGATACCTATGAAGGGGAAGACGAACGCAACGCCTTTGTTGTCAAGGTGAAAAATGTCGCCGGGGATGAGGTGGTGACGGTGGTGAGTCCCGAGTCGGAATTTGGGGCGAATTCGGTTTCAATTAATGCTTTCAGTCCCACTTTAATCGATGAAACAGCCACCCGCCAAAATGCCGAGGCGATTTTCAATCTATTGAATGAAGCAGGCGTTCAAGGCGTGGGGGAGATGGAATGTAAGGAAGAGGCGAAGGTAGAATATCGGGATCTGGAGGAAGTAAGGCACCGCTTGGGAATCAATTCCCAAGCTAATAGCTCAAATCATCTGAAGATGATTGGGGAAGTTGAAAGAGGGGAAAATCGGATCTGATGTTAATAGGAAAGTGGAGGCTTTCCCAAAAGGATAGCAACTGCCAAGGTGGTTCAGACAGTCTATGTTTAACCGAGTCCACTTGAGTGGACTTTTGCGATTCGCCTTGAAATTCATTTCAAGGCGGGTCAGCTCAATTGACCGATCCGTCCTAACCGTTCTATCGGTTGCTATATAGCAATCGGAAACCATTTGTAAAATTGTCTAGCCCCCAAACCCCCAATACTGGGGGCTTTGAGTCGATCAATTTTTCACCAATCATTTCACATTGCTATATATAGCAA
>NZ_JAJENU010000085.1:0-698 GCF_035615495.1 Lyngbya sp. CCY1209
TGTTAAAAATTTCGACTTTTTTTGAGAAACCCTTGCTTTTGCGCTTGACTTCCGGTATTATTTTAGATAATGGGAGTAGTGACAGAAATAAAATTTTTGCAACCATCCGATTATTTTGAAGGATGTCAATAGTTTACGGGAAATTTCGCCCCCTGTCAACCCCCTCTTGACACGAATTTTGACATGGGAAAGCGATCGCCCCTCAACACAACATCACCAGCGATCGCGCTAAATTACCCCGCTGCCGAGGCAAAAGCCAGCTTGCTGAGGCTCAAGGGATTGGCACTCAAAAGAATGGCAATTCCAGAGTTGGTGAGTGAGGCCCTGGATATAGCGATCGCCCAGGCTATATCAGCCTATGATGCCTGCTACATTGCACTCTCGGAGCGTTTGAAGATACCGTTCGTGACGGCTGACAGTAAACTTATTCGATCACTAGAGGGAACAGCATATCAGATTCATTCCTTGATGTCGTTCGATGAGTGGATCGGATTTTGACGAATCATTTCACACTGCTATAGCCCCCGACACCCCCAATTCTGGGGGCTTTGAGTGGCGCGATCGCAAATATCGGAATTTTTCCGTCATCGCGATCGCCCCCTGGAGTCGATTGATTGGCTTCACATTGCCGATCGCATTATTTATTTTTTCAAAAAAAATTAAGAAATGTTAAAAATTTCGACTTTTTTTGAGAAACC
>NZ_JAJENU010000086.1:0-573 GCF_035615495.1 Lyngbya sp. CCY1209
GCATATTCCCACTCAGCTTCACTGGGCAATCGGTAGGGTTTGCCGATTTTTTTCGAGAGGCGGGCGCACCACTCAACCGTGTCATACCATGAAACTTTTTCAACGGGAAGATTTAAGCCGTTAAATTTTGAGGGGTCGGGGTCGAGGTTCCGTCGGAGTTTTGGGAAACCAGCCACTTGTCGCCATTGTTCCTGGGTGACGGGATATTTTCCCATCAGGAAAGGTTGCACTGTGACTCGATGTTGAGGTCTTTCGGTATCATACCCTTCATTACCCAGTGAACCCATGAGAAAGGTTCCCCCCGGAATTAATACCATTTCCAGAGTGACTCCATTCCCCAAATCTTCGATCATACATTCGGCTTGTCCGCGACGGTAGTTAATTTCCCACTGCGAAACAATTTTGGGTAATAATCCTAAAAATCCTTTGCTCTTAGTCAGAGTGGCAATATCAAATTCAAAAGTATTATTTTTGGGTTTGGCGGGAATCTGGATTGGGGGTGAAGGTGGAACTGTACCCGACGAAGGTTGTAAATCTGCCAAAACTTCCGCGACGGACTGATAGCGACTTTTG
>NZ_JAJENU010000087.1:0-3337 GCF_035615495.1 Lyngbya sp. CCY1209
CCCAATCATCTTCAGATGATTTTTGCTGGTAGGGGCGCAAGGCTTGCGCCCTCGGGGAATTGATTCCCAAGCGGTGCAGATGTTCTACCCGTTTCCCCACTTCCCCCACTTCCCCCGCTCCCTCCGCTCCCTCCGCTTCCTCCGCTCCCTCCGCTCCCTCGGCTTTCCCCGCTTCCTCCGCCACCTCCGCTCCCCCCGCTCCCCCCGCTCCCGACTCCCGACTCCCGACTCCCGACTCCCCAAATTACGGCTCTCCTCACTGCATGATTTGCGAGAGAGCGATACAGTAGGGATAGGAAAATACACAAAAGTTTACACATCTTGGGGGTGTGATGTTACTCCTGTACGGAACCAAACAGGCCTCCAGGGTTAGCTAAGTACAATAGCTGGACGGGAAAAAGACGAATGTTTGAATACTTCTCAGATAAAGCCATCAAAGCCGTGATGCTGTCTCAGGAAGAGGCGCGACGTTTGGGACATAACTTTGTCGGGACGGAGCAACTGTTGCTCGGGATTCTCGGAGAAGGCACCAGCGTGGCGGCGAAAGTGCTTTCCGATAAAAACCTGAATTTGGACAATACCCGCCGCGAGGTCGAATCCATCATCGGCCGGGGTTCGGGCTTCATGCCGCCGGAAATCCCCTTCACGCCCCGGGCCAAGCGGGTGTTCGAGGGGGCCATGAAAGAGGCGCGGCAACTGGGCAACAACTACATTGCCCCGGAACACATTTTATTGGCATTGTTGCAGGACGACGAAGGCGTCGCGGCCAAAGTGCTGGAAAACTTCGGGATCGATCGCGCCCAACTGCGGACGGAACTGATCCGCAACCTGGGCGAAGAAGTAGCCGCGGCACCGGCCGGGGGAACCTCAAGAAGCCGCAACCGCAAGACGGTGACGCTGGACGAATTTTCCACCAACCTCACCCAACTGGCTGCACAAGGCAAACTCGATCCCATCGTCGGACGCAACCGCGAGATTGAGCGGGTGATCCAAATTCTCGGACGCCGCACCAAGAATAACCCCGTACTCATCGGCGAACCCGGTGTGGGTAAAACGGCGATCGCGGAAGGGTTGGCCCAGCGCATCGTCAACGGCAACGTCCCCGAACTGCTCGAAGACCGCCAGGTGGTCAGCTTGGAAATGGGGACCCTGGTGGCTGGAACCCGCTTCCGGGGCGAGTTCGAGGAACGCCTCAAGAAGATCGTCGATGAAATCAAATCGGCCGGCAATATTATTTTAGTCATCGACGAGATCCATACCCTGGTGGGTGCCGGAGCGATCGAGGGGACGATGGACGCCGCCAATATGCTCAAACCGGCCCTGGCCCGGGGCGAATTGCAGTGCGTCGGCGCCACCACCCTGGACGAATACCGCAAATATATTGAACGGGACGCCGCCCTGGAGCGCCGGTTCCAACCCGTGATGGTGGGCGAACCGACAGTCGAAGAAACCATCGAGATCCTGTTCGGACTGCGGTCCGCCTACGAACAGCACCACCGCCTCACCATCTCCGACGAGGCCCTGCACTCCGCCGCCACCCTCTCCCACCGCTACATCAGCGATCGCTTCCTCCCGGACAAGGCGATCGACCTAATCGACGAAGCCGGTTCTCGGGTGCGGGTGATGAACTCCAAACTGCCGCCGGAAGTGAAAGACCTGAAGCGGGAACTCTCCGAAGTGGTCAAGGAAAAAGATTCCGCCGTCCAGGGTCAAGATTTCGAGAAAGCCGGGGAACTGCGCGATCGCGAATTGGAAATCCGCGACCAAATCGAATCCGCCTCCGAAGTGGAAACCTCAATCAAAGCTGACCTGATGGTGACGGAAGAGGACATCGCCAACGTGCTTTCAGCCTGGACGGGAATCCCGGTCACGAAGATGACCGAATCCGAGTCCTACAAGCTGCTGCACATGGAAGACACCCTGCACCAGCGCCTCATCGGCCAGGATGAAGCCGTCAGCGCCGTCTCCCGCGCCATCCGCCGCGCCCGGGTGGGACTCAAGAACCCCAACCGCCCGATCGCCAGTTTCGTGTTCTCCGGCCCCACAGGTGTGGGAAAAACCGAACTCACTAAAGCCCTGGCCGCCTACTTCTTCGGCTCGGAAGAGGCCATGATCCGCCTGGATATGTCAGAATTCATGGAGCGCCACACGGTGTCCAAGCTGATCGGTTCTCCCCCCGGATTCGTCGGCTACGACGAAGGGGGACAACTCACCGAAGCCGTGCGCCGTCGCCCCTACACGGTGATCCTGTTCGACGAAATCGAAAAGGCGCACCCGGACGTTTTCAATATGCTGTTGCAGATTTTGGAAGACGGACGCCTCACCGACGCCAAGGGCCGCACGGTCAGCTTCAAGAACACCTTGATTATCATGACTTCCAATATCGGATCGAAGGTGATCGAAAAGGGCGGCGGCGGCATCGGATTCGAGTTCGCCGACCCCGAGGAAGACGTGCAGTACACCCGGATTCGCAACCTCGTCAACGAGGAGTTGAAGCAGTATTTCCGCCCGGAATTCCTCAACCGCCTCGACGAGATCATCGTCTTCCGCAAGCTGACGAAGGACGAGGTGAAGCAGATCGCCGACATCCTCCTGCGGGAAGTGTTCGGCCGTCTGGCGGAGAAGGAGATCACCCTGCAAGTGAGCGATCGCTTCAAGGATCACATCGTCGAAGTCGGCTATGATCCCAACTACGGTGCACGTCCCCTGCGTCGGGCGATCATGAACCTGATGGAGGACGTGCTCGCCGAAGCCATGCTCTCCGGCGAACTGAGCTCCGGCGACGTCGCCCTGATGGACATGGACGACGATGGCAACGTTAAAATCCTCACCGGCGAGGAATATCTCAGCGCCCGTCCCGAATACGCCATGACCAACGGCTAGAATCAGGGTGTGGGGTGTAGGGTGTGGGGTGTAGGGTAAACCCGATTCCCGATTCCCGATTCCCTACTCCCTATTCCCTCTCTTCAGGGCCTGGTGATTTCGATTTGAATTTGTCCGCCGCACTCGGGGATGGGGGGGCGAGTCGGGGCGATCGCAGCCGTACCCGTCCGGCGCGCGATCGCGCCTGAAACCCTCACGGTGAAAGCGTTTTACCCCAATTGTCCGCCGCCTATTCCCTGTTGCCTCCCATCTGTGCTATACTGACATTCGTGCGAGGGCATGTAGCTCAGTGGATAGAGCATCAGATTCCGGTTCTGAGGGTCGGGGGTTCAAATCCCTCCATGCTCGTACATCAAAAAAACCTGATCCTGCAACGGTTTACGAGAAAAGGACGAGAGCTTGAAAGCCGTGTCTTTTTAAAGCACGGATGAAAAGCGAACGGCGACTTCAGTCG
>NZ_JAJENU010000088.1:0-554 GCF_035615495.1 Lyngbya sp. CCY1209
ACAGGCTATTATAATAGCATGAAGACGCTCAAATTCAAGTTGTACGACCACAAGCGAAATCGTCACCTGAAGCGCATTGTCAATGCCTCGGGAACGATTTACAACCACTGTATTGCGTTGCATCGTCGGTACTACCGGATGTGGGGCAAACACTTGAACTGCGCCAAGCTCCAGAAGCATATTGCTAAACTCAGAAAACATAATCCTTTCTGGAAAACCGTTGACGCTCAAGCAGTGCAAGACATCTGCCAGCGTATCGAAAAAGCGTATCAGTTGTTTTTTAAGCACAGAGACAAAGGGGTTCGTCCTCCTGGGTTTAAAAAAGTCAAAAAGTACAAATCGTTTACTCTCAAGCAGAACAACTACAAGTTTCTCGGTGAAAACCGGGTGAAGATCTGCGGTCGAGTGTATCAGTTCTGGAAGTCCAGAGAAATTGAGGGAAAAATCAAAACGGTGACAGTTAAACGGACTCCATTGGGAGAGATGTTTATGTTCGTCACGGTAGACGCTCCTTCGGAGCCGACTGTCAAAGTCGAGACGGGTAAAAGCGCTGG
>NZ_JAJENU010000089.1:0-332 GCF_035615495.1 Lyngbya sp. CCY1209
GTCTTCTATAGTGAAGTGCTGTCCGCACCATTTGCATTTGCCTTTCTGGTATTTCAGCAATTTGGCTTCTCGGTTTGGGATTTCTGCTGATTTCCCTCTCCTTGTTGCCCAGTAGACCCAGTTTCCGTCATACGTCGATGCATTCGGTTTGACCAGAGTGTGGTATACAATGGGAGTCCAGTTATGTTGTTGGAGTCGTAGACCATCCTTGGTTTGGAAAATCCACTTCACGTTCCTTTCCTTCCCATTACTCAGTATCACTTTTCCTGTTCGGAAGTATTTCCTGAGCGTTTTGTATTTGGCATTTCCGCATCGTGACACTACCCATGCCC
>NZ_JAJENU010000090.1:0-368 GCF_035615495.1 Lyngbya sp. CCY1209
CTTCTTTGTGGTGCAGATAATACAAGATCGTGGCGTAGACTTGCTCTAGGTTTAGAGACGGATAGGTGCTGGCAATTTCCTCTGGTGTGCGAGCACGAAAGAGGTAGTCAAACAGAACTGTCTCAATCCCAATGCGTGTCCCTTTTAGCCGAATGTCATCATCGGCCAAAAAGTTGAAATAATCTTCAAGTTGCATGACCAACCTCCCTAACTACGTTGAAAACCCCTTTCCATAACTCGCCGGTCTTGCCTTAGTGTCAACATAGCTACAGTGTTACAACTACTTCGCTCATTGCTTCAACTGGTAGCTTCCGGATTGTTCTACCTACTAAAATACCACAGCGATCGCTCCCCTGAGATTTTCCACA
>NZ_JAJENU010000091.1:0-3944 GCF_035615495.1 Lyngbya sp. CCY1209
CAAACGTTGACGATAGTTTGCAAGCTTAACCCCACGCCAGAACAAGCTCAAAAGCTTGATCAAACTCTGGTGGCGTTGTCTTCGCGGGGATTGGTTACATGATGCTACAATGAATGCGATCGCAACAGATAAGGAGGCAATTCCATGTCCGAAAAACGGATCGAAATGGAGGGAACTTGGGAAGAAATGATCGCCCGTTCCGACACCTTTGCCGGATGCAAAGTGCGAGTAACCGTTCTCTCAGAACCACCCCAATCCCCACCTCCAGAAACCCCCCCCAGCTTTCGTTCCGGTTCGGGTTGCTCTTTACTCAGGCACGCCGGAACTTGGTCTGGCAATGACCTGGAAGATTGTCTAAAAATGGTGTACGAAACTCGCCGCCCTCTGGAGTTTTAATTGTGTACCTGCTAGATACCAACTCTTGTAGCCGCATCATTCAGGGAGATGCGACAGTCATCAACCGTATTGTCGAAGTCGGAGAATCTCAAGTTTCTACCTGCGTTATCGTGCAAGCCGAATTGCTTTACATGGCTTACAATTCCGAACAAAAAGCCCGGAACTTGGCACGGGTCAAATCGTTTCTACAAGATATTGTTATCTATTTTATTGATGAAGAAACCGCCGACATTTACGCTCAATTCAAGGCGGAAATTTTAGATCATTTCGGCCCGAAAGAAAAAAAGAAGCGCAGAAAAACCCGGATCGAAAATTTGGGGATTGGGGAAAATGACCTGTGGATTGCCGCGATCGCCCTACGAAACGGACTCACAATTGTTTCCGGCGACAGCGATTTTCAACGGATGCAAGCAGTCAAAGAACTCTCTTTAGAATCCTGGCGATCGCTCTGATGATTCGACCGCTTATCCACCCCCCGACAGGAGATGATCGGGACACCCATCTGAATCCCTCACCAGTCGCTTTCGCGGCGCGGCGGCGGGACCTGTTTCGGAAGCCGCAACCGGGGAAACTGATAAAAGGTGTTGCCATCTTCGTCGAGTTCCGGAATGGCGGCGAACACCCCCGCCTGTTTGTCCAAATACTGTTGGGCGACGTCGGCACTCACCCGCGCCACAGCCGCCAGTTGAATCAGAGAAACGCGGCCGTCCTGGGATTCGATCAACTGATAAAAGGCATTGTCGAGCCGTTGCTGTTGTTCCCGATTGGTATTGATATTGACCAATAATAATCCCACCAAGACACCCAAACCGGCGACAGAAATTAATTCTAAAATAGCCATAGTCGGCACAACTCGCAGTTAAAATGGCAACTTTACAGATTTTATAGCAGTTGTCGGACAGAGGCGCTAAAGCGCAACAACGCGATCGCACCACAGTCAAAAATTTCGGGCCGGAAGCGATCGCCACCCCGACCCGAACGGATATCAGCTCAAATCCGAGCCTCAAGCCGCCTTTTTGGGTTCAACCAAGTTTTCGATGCCTCGGACGACCTTGGCCGATTGAATCGCGTCGCCCTGACCCAATTTCTCCAGCACGTCTTTGCCTTCTGTCACGTATCCGAAAACGCCATAGCGACCGTCGAGCAAATTCAGTCCGGCGGGGGTCAGTTCCGGTTCAAACAAGAAGAAGAAGAACTGGGACGAACCGCCGTCGGGGTCTGCTTCCGGGCGGGCCATCGCCACGGTTCCGTAGGCGGAAAAGGGCAGGACGGGTTGATCGCGGTAGCGGCCCGCCGCCTCCAGGGTGATGCCGTAGGTGGGTTCATCGTCGCCGCGCACCAAAATTTCCAACGGTACGGCCCGATATTCGCCCGTATCCGGGTCGATAAATCCCTCGTCGGGGCCGGGGGGATCGCCGGCTTGCAGGACGTAGGACTGTTCCGAACGGATGAATGTCAATCCGTCGTAGAATCCTCGCTGTACCAAATCGACGAAATTTCCGGCCGTCACGGGGGCGCTGTAACCGTCAACCACCAGGGTGATATCCCCCTTGTCGGTGGTCATTTCGACGGTGGCGCGGCCTTTGAGTTGGGGGAGGTCGGCATATTCGGACGGCACTTCAAAGGGAAATTCCGTGACCATCAATTCTTCAATTTCGTTCACCCGGGCCAACATTTCCGCCCGGGTTTCCAGGAGCGTTTCGCCATCTTTGATATCGAGGGCTTCCCGCAACGTGTCTATTTCGGCGTTGAGTTTCTCGATAATCGCTTCGGCTTCCGCGTGACGTTCTTCGGGGATACTCGCGAGAATCTCGGATTTTTCGGTGGATAAAACCCGGGAAGCCGTCGTGATATCGCCCTTGATCGGACTCCAGCGCTTGCCCCGGATTCGGGCGGCAATTTCTTCCAAACTTCCCTGAACCTTGCGGATGGGTTCGTTGTCGATGGGGAGGGCGTACCGCAGCAGGGCTTTGCCGTCGGTAATCGCGTTTCCGGCGGGTAAAACGCTTTCTCGTTTGGGCGCGGAATCTCCGCCGAAGTCCCACCAGGCGGCGCTGAGTCCGACGGAGAGGACGCACAGCAACAGGGCGAGGATGCCGGTTTTCAGCCAGCGCTTACAGGTATCCATGATCGAATTGGGCAAATTCAGCATAAATTATTACTTTTTTCCGTTCTAAGAAACTGACCCGAAGTGACTCCGGTGTTCTTTTCCTGCTTCTTCCTAGAAGTGTCGGCACTTTCGGGTTGGCGGGCCGGCCTCGGAAAATCGGGGGCGTACCCGCGCACAGAAAAACTGTTTTGAAATTGAGCGGGAGAGTCGCCCCTGCAACTCGTCTGCCGGGTCGGACGGGATAGTTGCCGTCCGGTGTCTCGATCGCTCGGCTCCGGTCGTGAGTCCCTACTAGGCTACCATCTTTGGCTGTTTTTTCATCGTGCCGACGCCCGTACCCCACCTTGTCGCCCGGTAGAAGCCCAATTGCCGTGATTTGAGCCAAAATGGATGAAGATTCTCGACTCCGAACGGTTATCGCTCCGAGTTTGGAAAATTTGAATCGAGAAACCGCCCGGCGCCAACTTTGTAGGTCACTCAAGTCGCGAATCGGTTTCCGCCCCGGTCTGAAGGGGCGAGGTTTCCTATATTAGGAGTGCTTCCCATGAATTCCCCCACGAAACGGTTGAGTTTGAACCGGGCGCAACTCGAAGGCTGGACGATCGCGGCGAGATCTCGAAGTCGGCAGGGGACTCTCCCCACCTACATCCCGCAATTGGCGGCGGCCGACCCGGGGGCGTTAGCGGTGCGGGTTTTGGGGGTGGACGGTCGATTTTACGACGGTGGCGATCGCGATCGCGTGTTTCCGCTGATGAGCGTGGTGAAGCCGTTTCTGCTGCTGCGTTTGCTGGTGGAGTTGGGGTCGGATCGGGTTTTCGCCCGGTTGGGGATGGAACCGTCCGATCGCCCGTTCAATTCCCTGGAACAGTTGCAAATCGACGGCGGACGGCCCCGCAATCCGATGATCAATAGCGGCGCGATCGCTTTGGCGGGTTTACTTACAGGGGAAGATGGGGCAACTCGGTGCCGGCTATTGTGCGATTGGTTGAATGGTGCGGCGGGGTGTAACCTGCAGTTGGATGGGGAGTTGTTGGCTTCGGTGCGATCGGTTCCCAATTCCCGGAATCAGGCGATCGCGGCGGAGTTGGCCCGGGCCGGTTATGTGGAGGATGCGACTCTCACTCTGGACACTTACAATCACATCTGCTGCCTGTCGGGGACGGTGGCGGATCTGGCCCAATTGGGGCTGTTGTTGCTCGAACCTCCCGAACCGGCTTGGACGGAGGGTTGCCGGCAGGTGAAGGCGTTGATGATGACCTGCGGATTATATGAGGCGTCCGGTTCGTTTGCGGTGCGGGTGGGTGTCCCCACCAAGTCCGGGGTGAGTGGGGCGGTGCTGTCGGTGGTTCCGGGTTGGGGTGCGATCGCCTGTTATTCTCCCCCCCTGGACGCGGCGGGAAATTCCGTGGCGGGATTATTTTTGATCGAGGAAATGGCG
>NZ_JAJENU010000092.1:0-203 GCF_035615495.1 Lyngbya sp. CCY1209
CGGATCAGGGCGAAAAAGTCATCGACGGGGAAATCGAGGCTCAAAATACTGTCAATTTCATCGACAAAAATGACGATGTTATCGTCGGGTATCGTCGCCAGCAAGATGTCCGAAATGAAATAGCTCAACCGCTGCAAAAATGAAATGTTGTCCGCTTCTTTCCACCAGGTTTTTAAGTTGAACTCCCGGGAGAGTCGGAATCC
>NZ_JAJENU010000093.1:0-5376 GCF_035615495.1 Lyngbya sp. CCY1209
ATGGAAGTCATGCACGAGCGCAACGCTCACAACTTCCCCCTCGACTTGGCTTCTGCTGAGTCCGAGACTGTGGCTTTGGTTGCCCCCGAAATTGGCTAATTTCTAGCCCAGCTTAAATCAAGCGCCTCCCGATTGGGGGGCGCTTTTTGTTTTTGGGGTGTTATGGCCGTCGCCAGAGCCGACTTGAACCCGGGGTACTGATGCTTTTCCACCTCCAAGTGGCAGTGCCCGATTCCGACGCCGTTCGGGTAAAATTGCGATCGCGGGTCAACTCGAATGGAACCCGGAGGCGATCGGAAGGGCGAAGGGGATCTGGCGGTGGCGAAGAAATTAATTTTAATCCCGATCCTGTTGATTTCCCTGGCGTTGTGGGGGTGTTCTCCGGCGGGAATCACGCCGACGCCAACCCTGGTTCAACAGGCCCTCACCCTGCAAATCCGACAGATTCACCGGGAACTGAATTTAAAATCCGACGTCGCCAGTTCCCCCCGGGGGTTTAAAATTACCCGGGTGGCGATCGCCCGTTTGGAACCCCTGACGATCGACGGTTTGGAGGGGTTTAAGGTGGAGGGGACCTACGATCTCCGGGTGCGGGGGAGCGCGCGCCGGTTCGGAGAACGACACAACCCGTTTCGCATCTACCTGCAAAGACGGGGCGGGGGGCGGATCTGGCGGTTGGCTTGGCTGGAAAATGAGGGCCGAAGCCGGGGGGGCGATCGCGGGCGTCAACCCCAATGGTCTACGATGGCAATTCCGCGGCGGTTTTTCTAGGAATTTCGAGCCGAGATCATCCCAAACGGTGGTTACTTTCCATCTCCAATCGAGAGTCTTCGGATTGGGATTCGCCCAACATCGCTTTGTCGCTGGGTTTTAAAACGGCTTGAATGGTGCGGAGAAAGCGATTCGGCCGGTTGGCTCTCATCGCCTGCCGCTCCTGAACTTTTTTCGCCAAATGCCGCATCACGGAAGCATCCAATTCGTCGATAAAATGGTCGGCGATGCGTTCTCCCATAAATTCGATCGCTTCGGAATACTGCGACATCAACAGATCGACGGTCGTCGTCGCGCCGTCAACCATCTCGTCGGATGTCGAGTTTTGAGAAGGTGGGGCGGCGGGTTGAGGTTGAGAGGGGGAAGATTCCGGCATGGGCGCGGTATTTTGAGATTGGGGTGGAGGTGAATTGGGGACGCGGTTAGAACGGCGGTTGAGGAAAGTTTGATATTCGTCGATGCTCATCCCCAAATTGTGGAGGTGGTGGTGAACGTGGTCGAGTAAATCCACTTCTCGGGGCGAGTATGAATCGTGATTGCCATTCAAGCCGTGGAGTTTCGCCCAGCTTTTGATGGTGGCTTCGTCGCGGATGTCATATCGATCTAAGAGTTGGGTGGTGGTGAGATCGGTTTCGGGGGTGGCTTTAAAATCGCTCATCGAAAATTCTCCTTGAAACTGGGTCGCGGACGAGACGACAACTCGGGTGCGGACGGCACTGCGGGGCCGCGCGATCGCGCCGAAATCCGCTTGAAACCGGCTGACTGGAGTCCGGCTCCGGCGTTACAGGGTATATTTTGACACATTCTGACCCGCCGCGATCCGCGATCGCTTCCCCCCTGACGGTCTGGGATCTCGAACCGGGGAAATAGAATTGGAAAATTTTGTGATAAAAAAGAGGAGATGACTGGTTTCTCTGGTAAGGACAACTGCCATGCCGATCTACGATTATTTCTGTCCGAGCAATAACCGCAAGGTCGAGGTGATGCACAGTATCGATCGCGAGGTGAAAACCTGGGGCGAGGTTTGTGAGTTGGCGAATTGTGAGGTTGGGGAAACGGCGTCGGATGCGCCCGTCCGCCGCCTGCTGAGTGCGCCGATGCTGTCGATTCCCACCTCTAACGCGGATTACAGAAACGCGGGCTTTACTAAGTTGGTGAAGCGGGACAAGGGGGTTTACGAAAATGTGACGGCCCGGGATTGATTTGGGGTGGAAAGACTCCCTCGGGAATGAATTCCCAAGCTGCAAGGGTTTTAAATGTCATGAAACCCGAGGAATCGTCTCGGTCAATTTCCCTTTTAAATGGCGATGTCCGCATCGATGGTGCCGAGACTATACCGATCGCCGGTTGCCGATCGCCGGTTGCCTGCTATAGAATCCCAGCGATGACGCGATCGCTTTAAAATGCCATGTGGGATCAGATAGTCGAACACATCAGTAACGCAACCGGAGAACTTTTCAAAAGCAACAGTCCGCGATCGGTGGGGGGGGGCTGCATCAACCAAGGGTATCGCCTCGACGACGGTTCGCGCCGCTATTTTGTCAAACTCAACAGTGCCTCTCTGGCGGATATGTTCGAGGCGGAGGCTTTGGGGGTCAAGCAGATGTGGGAAACCCGCACGATTCGGGTTCCCAAACCCATTTGCTGGGGCGTCGCCGGGAGTTCCTCCTATATCGTCCTGGAGTGGCTGGAAATGGGGGGCCGCGGCAATTCTGAGGCGATGGCGGAAATGGGGCGACAGTTGGCGAGGTTGCACCAGTGGACGCCGCCGGAGGACTATCCGGGGCACGATCAATTCGGCTGGGATATCAACAACACCATCGGATCGACGCCCCAGATCAACACCTGGACGGCGGACTGGGCGGAATTTTGGCGGGACCGCCGCATCGGCTACCAACTCAAACTCGCCCGCCGGCGGGGGGGACGGTTCGACAACGGCGAGCGCCTGCTGGAGAAAATTCCGGAACTATTGGCCGGCCACCGACCCAAACCGGCTTTGGTTCACGGGGACCTGTGGGGGGGCAACGCCTCGGTGATGGCCGACGGGGAACCGGTGATTTTCGACCCGGCGGCCTATTTCGGCGATCGCGAGGTGGATATTGGCATGACGGAGGTGTTCGGCGGATTTCCGGCGGCGTTTTACCGGGGTTACAACGAAGTTTGGCCCCTGGATGGGGGCTACGAGCGTCGCAAAACCCTCTACAATCTCTATCACATTTTGAATCATTTTAATTTATTTGGAGGGGGTTATGGTTCCCAGGCCGATCGCATGATTCAGCAGCTTTTGCGTTGAAGTTCATCCCGGCGATCGCGAAATAAAAAAAAATGCTCGGGATTGAGCTGACCAATTTGGATGAAATTCTTGGCCGTCGGATAGCGGCCGTTTTCCCGAAAAATCCGATTTTAATTTTCATCCTTAAGTGGGATGGATATGACAGGTTTCACCGCGTCTCTCCGCCGGGGGTGAGGCGGACGGACGAATCTCGTTCGAGGCGGGGTGTGAAAAAAAGTTGCCATGCCATCGCCTCAGAAGTCACAATGAAATTAGAGGCTTTCTCTAGGTTTGAAGTGGTCGGAACCGATCGAACTGCATCAAACTCCGGGTGCGTTACCTCCCACCAGTAGCATGAACAAAAATTCTGATCCTCCCCCCGCCCGCGTTCTGATTGTTGACGATACCCCTCACAATCTGCGTTTGCTGTCCGCCATGCTCAACAAACAGGGGTATGCCGTCGAGTGCGTCACGGATGGTGGCGCGGCGATCAAACAGATTGCCGTCAATCCCCCCGATTTAGTTCTGCTCGATATTCTCATGCCAAACATGGATGGCTATGAAGTTTGCGAGCGGTTGAAGGCTTCGGAACAAACCAGTCAAATTCCGGTCATTTTCCTGAGCGCCTTGGGGGAAGTGTTTGACAAAATTAAAGCCTTTGAGGTAGGCGGTATCGATTATATCACAAAACCGTTTGAAATCCAAGAAGTTCTCGCCCGGGTTCGGACTCAATTGGAAATCCGCGGCGCCCATCTGGAAGTCGAGCAAATGAACCTGGAATTGGAACGGCGAGTTCGGGAACGCACCCGCGAACTGGCGGACGCCAACCAACAACTGCTGCACATGGCATCCCACGACGCGCTCACGGGGTTGCCCAACCGGGTTTTCTTTATGGAACGGCTCATGGAAGCCCTGAATCGGACTCAGGAAGAACGCGATCGCCAATTTGCGGTTTTGTTTCTCGACTGCGACAACTTCAAAATCGTCAATGATTCTTTGGGGCATCTGGTGGGCGATCGGCTGATGATGGCGGTCGCCAAGCGATTGAAATCCTGCATCATTCCCAATGGTTTTTTGGCGCGATTTGAAGGGGATGAATTCACCATTTTAATCGATCAAATCAAAGATATAGATCGGGCGAAGCAGACGGCGAAAAAAATTCATAAAGCCCTCACTAAACCGTTTTATATAACAGAAGAAGAGATTTTTATCAACGCCAGCATCGGCATCGTTTTGGGGACCCACGATTACGATCGCCCCGAGGACTTGCTCCGAGATGCGGACACCGCCATGTATCAGGCGAAGGCGAAAGGCAAAGCCCGCTACCAAGTTTTTGATGCCGGAATGCACGCCCAATCTTTGGCCCGTTTATTATTGGAAAATGACCTGCGACGGGCGCTCCAACGAAATGAATTTATCCTCCACTATCAACCCATCGTCCACCTGGCGACGAACCGCATTGCCGGCTTCGAGGCATTGGTGCGCTGGCACCATCCGACGCGGGGGGTGGTTTCTCCCTATGAGTTCATTCCGGCGACGGAAGAAACGGGTTTAATCGTGCCATTGGGACAGTGGATTATGGAGGAAGCCTGCCGCCAGATTCGGCAGTGGCAGGAACAGTGCAATGGGGGAAAAATGCCCATCAGTATCGGTGTCAATTTGTCGGTGAAACAATTTTGTCAGCATGATTTGATCGAACAAATTGACAATATCCTCGCTCGCACCGGACTCGATCCGAGCAGTTTAAAGCTGGAAATTACCGAAACTGCCTTGATCGAAAACGAACGCGCTGCACTGGAGATTTTACAGCAGTTCAGAGACCGTAAAATTCAGTTGGGAATTGATGATTTTGGCACCGGCTATTCTTCCCTGAGTTACCTGCACAATTTCCCCATCGACACCTTGAAGATCGACCGCTCCTTTATCACCCGTCTGACGGAACAGGGGAAACACACGGCGATCATTCAGGCGATCGTTTCCCTCGCCCAAAATTTGGGGATGACGGTGATCGCCGAGGGGGTGGAAATAGCGGAACAAGTGACCAAATTGAAGGAGTTGGGATGCGAATACGGACAGGGATATTTTTTCTCCAAACCCCTCGCTCCGGAAATGGCTTGGAGGGCGATCGCATCTCAAAGGCGCTGATATCAAATCCGGTTAAATACTCGAACATCGGGCAACCCGATAAGGTTGCCCCCACGGGAAGCCGACCTCCCCCCTTACTCCCCCCTTACTCCCCCCCTTTCTCCCCCCTTACTCCCCCCTTTCTCCCCCCTTTCTCCCCCCTTCTCCCCCCTTCTCCCCCCTTCTCCCCCCTTCTCCCCCCTTTCAAA
>NZ_JAJENU010000094.1:0-3873 GCF_035615495.1 Lyngbya sp. CCY1209
CGAGTCCACTTAAGTGGACTTTTGCGATTCGCCTTGAAATTGATTTCAAGGCGGGCTTCAAATTGGCAGATCAGTCCTAACCGTTCTGTCGGTTGCTATATCTTTTTCTATGCAACTTTTAATCCGTACTTTCTAAACGTATCCATCGCCGTCGCCACTTCTTCCAGAGTCGGTTCGGGGGTGTTTTTGAGTTGGTATTCGTAGCCGAGTTGTTCCCACTTGTATTCCCCCATTTTATGAAAGGGTAGAACTTCGATTTTTTCCACATTGCTCAAACCGGAAACGAACCGAGCCAGTTCCTCCATATTATTCGGCTCGTTCGTCAGATTTGGAACCAACACGAAGCGAACCCAGGTGGGTTTTTCTATCTGTTGCAAATACTCGGCAAATTTGAGGGTGGGTTCCACCGAAACGCTCGTCACTTTGCGGTAAGTTTCGGGCTTGTATGATTTGATATCCAAAAGCACCAAATCGACGTAATCTAAAACGGGTTTGGCGGCGTTGATGGGGACGTAACCGGACGTATCTAAAGCGGTGTGGATGCCCAATTCCTTGCACCGCCGGAAGATTTCCGCCACGAACTCCGGCTGCATTAGCGGTTCGCCGCCGGTGACGGTGACGCCGCCGTTGGAAAAGCGCATATAGGAGCGATATTTCTTCACTTCCTCGACGATTTCTGTCGCCGTTATTTCCGTTCCTCCGGCTATTTCTTGGCAGTCCGGGTTATGGCAGTACAGGCAGCGGAGGGGGCAGCCTTGGGTGAAGACGACAAATCTGATTCCCGGCCCGTCTACCGTCCCGCAACTTTCAAAGGAGTGGATTCTTCCAAAAATTTTATGGTTTGAGTCGGACATTTTTTGCAATCTAAATTAGTTCAAAAATTGGCGAGAGCAGATGCCCCCGCCAATTCGTCGGAACCGGGTTTTAGAAACCGCAGTTAAAAACCCGGTTTTTTTAATCCTAGATGCGGTGGTGGAACGTGCGGTTAATCACATCCAATTGTTGTTCGCGGGTCAGCTTGATGAAGTTGACCGCGTAACCGGATACCCGAATCGTCAGTTGGGGGTATTTTTCGGGATGATCCATCGCTTCCATCAGCGTCTCGCGGTTGAGGACGTTGACGTTGATATGGTGGCCTTCTTCGTGGAAGTAAGCGTCCAACATTCCCACCAGGTTGGTGATGCGATCGCCCCCTTCTTTACCCAACGCCTGCGGCACGATGGAGAAGGTGTAGGAAATCCCGTCCTGGGAGTGTTCGTAGGGGAGTTTCGCCACGGAAGCCAAAGCCGCGATCGCCCCTTTCGTGTCCCGTCCGTGCATGGGATTCGCCCCCGGTGCGAAGGGTTCCCCCGCCTTGCGTCCGTCGGGGGTGCTGCCCGTCTTTTTACCGTAGACGACGTTGGAAGTGATCGTCAAAATCGACTGGGTGGGCACCGAATCGCGGTAGGTTTTGTGCTGGCGAATTTTGTTCATAAACTGCTTCACCAGATCGGCGGTGATTTCGTCGGCGCGATCGTCGTTATTTCCGTATTTCGGATAGTCGCCCTCGACTTCGTAATCCACCACCAAACCCTGTTCGTTGCGGACGACTTTCACCCGGCTGTATTTGATGGCGGACAGGGCATCAGACACCACGGAAAGCCCCGCAATACCGCAGGCCATTGTCCGGTAAACATCGCGATCGTGCAGCGCCAATTCGATGCGCTCGTAGGCGTATTTATCATGCATGAAGTGGATGATATTCAGGGTGTTGACGTACAGCCGCGACAACCACTCCAGGCAGCGATCAAATTTCGCCACCACGTCTTCGTATTCCAGATAATCGCCTTGAACCGGAACCCATTCGGGGCCGACCTGTTCGCCGCTTTTCTCGTCTTTACCGCCGTTGATCGCGTACAGCAGCGCCTTCGCCAAGTTCGCCCGGGCGCCGAAAAACTGCATCTGCTTGCCGATTTTCATGGCGCTGACGCAGCAGGCGATCCCGTAGTCGTCGCCGTATTCCGATCGCATCAGGTCGTCGTTTTCGTACTGGGTGGAACAGGTGTCGATGGAAACTTTGGCGCAGAAGCGTTTGAAGTTTTCCGGCAGGCGGGGCGACCACAAAATCGTCAGGTTGGGTTCCGGCGCCGAGCCCAGGGTATATAACGTATTGAGGAAGCGGAAACTGTTTTTCGTCACCAGCGATCGCCCGTCTTCGCCCATGCCGCCGATGCACTCCGTCACCCAGGTGGGATCGCCCGAAAACAGTTGGTTGTATTCCGGCGTCCGCAGGAACCGCACCATCCGCAATTTCATTACAAAATGGTCGATAATTTCCTGGGCTTCGGCTTCGGTGAGGGTGCCGTTTTTCAGTTCGCGATCGAAGTAGATATCCAGGAACGTCGAAACCCGTCCGAGGGACATCGCCGCGCCGTTTTGTTCTTTGACCGCCGCCAGATAGCCGAAATAGGTCCACTGCGTCGCTTCTTTCGCCGTCGCCGCCGGTCGCCCCACGTCGCACCCGTAGGACGCAGCCATGTCTTTGAGCTCCCGCAGGGATCGGATTTCTTCGGCAATTTCTTCCCGCCGCCGGATGGTGTCGGCGTCCATCGCGTCGGGTTCCAGGGAGGCTTGCTGCTCTTTTTTATCCAAAATTAGGCGATCGATGCCGTAGAGGGCGATGCGGCGGTAGTCGCCGATGATCCGCCCCCGTCCGTAGGCGTCCGGCAACCCGGTGATCAGTCCCGAATGCCGCGCCCGCATGATGTCCGGGGTGTAGGCGTCGAAAACGCCGTCGTTGTGGGTTTTGCGGTATTTGGTGAAGATTTTTTCGGTTTCCGGGTCGAGTTCGTAGCCGTAGGCCTCCAGGGATTTTTTCACCACCCGGATGCCCCCGTAGGGCATGATGGCGCGTTTCAGAGGCTTGTCGGTTTGCAAGCCGACGATCTGTTCCGAGTCGCGATCGATGTATCCGGGGCCGTAGGCGTCGATGGTGGAGGGAATTTTGGTTTCCGTGTCTAAAATCCCATTTTTGCGCTCTTCGGCCATCAACTCCAGAACCCGATTCCAGAGCTGTTTCGTGCGTTCCGTCGCCCCCGATAAAAACGTTTCGTCTCCCTCATAGGGACTATAATTTTTTTGGATGAAATCCCGGACGTTGATTTCTTTCGTCCATTTTCCCCCTTGAAATCCTTGCCATTCCGGGGATAGGTCGTCATTTTTGGTCGTCAATGTGGGTTGTGTTGGTCTTTCAAGACTTGAAACCATGTATATTTCCTCGGTTACAGTTCTTTTTGGGTGGGGCTGTCGCACTAATCGAGGACGGTTTATTCTCCCGTCGCAACCCTCAATTATGTGCTACAAACCTAAATTTGCCAGTGTTCCCAAGATCGGCCTGTTCTGTGGCTGTTATTTATTTTGGCATGGGAAACTACAGAATGCAGAACTTTAAGATTCTTTCAAGGATCGTGGGTGTGGCAACAATCGATTCTGACTCCGTCAACGATTAACCTGCTCTCATTTACCCCAGATTGAGGGTCGGTGACGGGCGATCGCGGGCCAAATTTTGACTTCATCTCCGATCTCGGAGACATTTTCTTTCAAGCTCGCAATATTCGCCCGATATGGGTTCTTCCGTTCCCGACTTCCGGGCCGGCGTGACATTCAACCCTCTATACCTCTATTATAGAGAAATTTTCAATTTCGTCAGCCCGTTCGCGATCGACTTTTCCGGCCCGTTGCGGGACTGAAATTTAACCGGAACCGTCGCTATTCGAGAAATATTATCAATTTCCAGGCCATACCCGAAATTTGCGCTTTTATAGCAACGAGCGCTCACGTGGTTACAGTTGAAATGGGGTCAGAAATTTTCAAACCCTTATAGAAAAGCCGTTT
>NZ_JAJENU010000095.1:0-545 GCF_035615495.1 Lyngbya sp. CCY1209
TTGGAACGGATCGGGAAGCAGTTAAAATCGGAAACGGTGGTGGATAGGCTGGCGTTTGACCGGGGACAGTTCAAGTCAAGCGGCGGCTTCACTCGTCTGAACACAACATTTGATGGGGAGTTGGAGGCTATTTTAAATGAGATTAATGGAGCCATTTGGGAGGAGATAAGTTAGAATAGATAGTTATATCAAATCTGGTCGAATCTAAAGCTTGGGAATTGATTCCCAAGCGGTTTGGATATTCAACCGGATTTGAGATGATGTGCAAAAGGTCGTCTTTTAGAAGTGAAGATCCCCCCCAGCCCCCATCCCCCCCAGCCCCCCTTTGTAAGGGGGGAGAAGGGGGGAGAAGGGGGGAGAATTGGACTCAAAGTCCCCCTTTTTAAGGGGGATTTAGGGGGATCGCCACTCTTCAACAAAGACGGATTGTCGCTAAAATCGAAGCGTTACAGGAGAGGAGTCGGCGAGTTATAGCGCTGCGCGCGGTCCTCGGCAGTCGGGAGTCGGGAGTCGGAAACTGAAACGGCTTTTCTATAAGGGTTTGA
>NZ_JAJENU010000096.1:0-3102 GCF_035615495.1 Lyngbya sp. CCY1209
TTTTAAGGTCATGGTACCTACAAATGCTTTCCAGTTTGTAGCCCTGCCGTTAACGGTTAAACAGCCCGACGAGGGGTGAAATAATGAGTGAAATTTTTCGGCTCAGATCCCCCAGAATGGGCCCGGCTGTTTCATTCTCGGCTACAAATTGCCGAAGGAGAGGGGGAGAACCGGTGACAGGGGGAGGGGGCGAAAGTTTTTTCGGGTTAAAAATACCTTTTCCCAGACCGAAAAATTCTCCCCATCTCCCTCTCTCCCCGTCTCCGGAGTCTCCCTCTCTCGCCATTTTTCGGGGGAAAATGAAACGGCCCTGCCAGAATGGGGGGTTTGGGGGTTCGATATTTTTCATCATGGCTTCACACTGCTATAAAATTCAATTCCGCTGTCGCGAATTTGGGACGGGTCGGGTTGCGAAAGAAAACGGAAAATGCACCGGCTCGGTCGGTATAAATCCCCCATTGGGGGGAAACTTGGGGGGCCGTTTTTTATGCCGTCAGGCAGAAAAAAATTGTCCCCCCATTTTCCCGGAAAAAAATCAATTAAAATTGTAGGGTGAATGTGCATCAACTTCAAGTTTTCCATCTCTTTTGATGGGAACGTCGGTTCGAGCGGCGGTATTCATGAACAGCGAATATTTGACGGCATCAGAGGGAAGGATCTTATGGATTGAGGGAAATTGCGGCGACGGCGGCCGCACCGAAGCCGAGATCCGCGATCGCGCGACGCTGGAAAATCTCTTGTGCGGCCGGAGTTATCAAGTCCGGCGTGCGACGGGTTGCCAGCAGGCTTGGGATGTTTTGAAATCCGAGCCATGCGATGTCATCCTTGTCGAAACCCGACTTCCCGACGGAACGGGTTACGAGTTGTGCCACTGGCTCAAATCGAGGGTTCAATTCCAACAAATACCGGTCATTTTAATGGAAAGTCCAGGCGATCGCTTAAATCGAAGCACCGTTTTCAACGTCGGCGGTGCGGACTACCTGATGCAACCGCTGCATCCCCAAGAGACCATCAAGCGGGTGGAATATCAGATCACCCTACTCCGCCAGCAACGGCAGCTCACGGAACAAAATCTCGGCCTGAGCTGGGAGCGGAACAAATCCCAAATCGCCCAGTTGGCCCTCGAACAGCAGCAGGCCTTTTTGCGGATGGTGATCGACGCGAACCCCAACCTAATTTTTATCAAAGACTGGAACGGCCGCTTCACCCTGGCCAACCGCACGATCGCCGACCTCTACGGGACGACGGTGGAAGGGTTGCTGGGCAAAACCGAAGCCGACTTCAACCCCAACCGTCACCAAACCGACCGGTTGCTGGAGGGCGATCGGGAGATCATGGCCGCCGGAAAAGCCCGACTCGTCGCCGCCGAACCCCTGCGCCTGGCGACGGGGGAGGTGCGCTGGTTCCAAACCAACAAAATTCCCCTGATTTCCGAGGACGGCAAAATCCGCCACCTCCTGGGCGTCTCCACCGACATCACCGAACGGCAGGAGGCAGAACGGGCGCTGTGGTCCCACGCCGAACGGGAGCGGCTGCTGCGCGGCATCGTGCAGCAAATTCACGAATGTCTGGACCTCGACGACACCCTCAAATGCACCGTCACCCAAGTGCGGGAATTTCTGGGGGCCGATCGCGTCCTCATCTACCGTCCGGAGGCGGGCGACGACTATCGGGCGGTGATGGAATCCGTCGAAAGCCCCTGGCAACCGGCGCTCGGGACCTCCGTCAACTACGGTTGGCTCTCGGAAGCCTTCCGGGAACTCGAAGCGGCCGACGACATCCAAATTCGCGCGATCGCCGACACCCACGCCCCCGAAGTGCCGGAAGCCGTCCGGGAGCGGCTCGAAGGGTTGCAGGTCGCCGCCTGCCTGATCTTACCCCTGATCCGCCACTATCCTCAGCGGACCGAAAATGACGGCGGGTGGGAGCATTCCCTGTGGGGGTTGCTCGTTATCCACCAGTGCGGCGGCCCCCGGGAGTGGCGCCCGGAAGAAATCGAAGCCCTGCGATCGCTGGCCACTCCGATCGCGATCGCCATCCAGCAGGGGGAACTCTACGCCCGACTGCAAGTCGCCAACCGGGAACTCGAACACCTCGCCACCCTCGACGGACTCACGGGACTCGCCAACCGCCGCCAGTTCGACACTTACCTACACCGGGAGTGGCAGCGGATGTTGCGGGACGAAGCCCCCCTGTCGGCGATCATGGGGGACGTGGACTTTTTCAAAGCCTACAACGACACCTACGGCCACCAGATGGGGGATGAGTGCCTCAAAGCGATCGCCAAAGTCCTCGACCGCTGCGCCAAACGCCCCGCAGACCTCGCCTGCCGCTACGGGGGCGAAGAATTCGCGATCGTCCTCCCCGACACCCCCCCGGAAGGCGCCCTGCAAGTCGCCGAGGAGATCCGCACCGAGATACAAAAACTGCACGTCAAACACGAGACATCCGCAATTTCCAACTGCGTCACCCTCTCCCTCGGGATCGCCTGCCGGGTCCCGACGCCCGACCTCGCCCCGGAACACCTGATCGAACTCGCCGACGCCGCCCTCTACGAAGCCAAACGCCTCGGCCGAAACCGCATCGTCTGCGATCGGGGATGATCGGGTCTGCTCCCTGCCGTGTTTCTTTGAGTCCCCGCACCGACTTCCCTCCGTCCCCCACTCCCGGGGACTCTCGATTGATCGCAGTGCGCGATCGTATAGTTACAAAACCTATAAAAGGGAGTTGGGAGTTGGGAGATTCATCATTCCCGGCGTGTTACCACGCCAGCACTCGTTATTTTCCTTTCTCAAAAAAAATTAAGAAATGTTAAAATTTTCGACTTTTTTGGGGAGGGGGGTTGCTTTTGCTCTTGACTTTCTGTATTATTTTAGATAATGGGAGTGGTGACGAAAATATTATTTTTGCAACCACTCCCATTATGAGGGTTTATGTCAATATCTTACCGGAAATCGCCGCCCCCTGTCAACCCCTTTTCACCCATTTCGAGCCCGATTTTTAAAAAAATTTTGAATGAGGAGGAGTAAGCTCACCCCGGTCTAAAGACGCGGGGCTTTCGCACTAACCCGTTACAGTATCTAGCCAAGAGCAAGATAGAGG
>NZ_JAJENU010000097.1:0-4977 GCF_035615495.1 Lyngbya sp. CCY1209
ATGCCGATTATAATGGTTCGCTCATGATTGCTATTTCTGGGGGCGCTGCAAGCCGTCCTGAACGCCTGAGCTGTGAGTTACCTAGCGTAGCGGCAGCTTAGGGCGAAAGCCCCGTCTCTTTAGAGCGGGGTGAGCTTACACCGGCACTCACCGACCCACAACAGAATAATTGATAGTTGCCTGACCGAAGCGAATCGCGATCGACTCTCCCTCTGCCATACCGCCCGGGACTTTGGGCGGATATATTGGTATTGGAACGACTCATGATTGATGGGGGCGGAACTCTGAATTTTGAATCGGATCGTGAGTGGCGAGGATCGGCGTGAGGATTCTCTATGCAAGAAGACATGCCAAAGAACTATCTATGGGCGCTCGGAAGTGGCCTTGACGATCTCCCACCCGGGACTATAATTGCGGATCGTTACTTGTACAAGGGGGGGCGGATACTGATCGACACCCGACCCGAACTGTTGCCCGAACTCCCCGGAAATGACGTCACGGCCGAGCCGATCGCCTGCTATCTGAAGCTGTTCGCCCACCGGCTGCACGTCCCCCAGGTCTACGGATGGATCTCGCCGCCCGCCGCGCGGGTGGAGCGGGGGATCTGGCTGCTCGAAAAAGGGCCCGTCGATCGCAAAACGGGGAAGCTCAGGCCCAGATTGACCGACGTCTGGGGCGAAGCGCCGGCCATGCGCCAGTTGAACTGGCTGTGGCAAATTGCCAAACTGTGGTACGCCTCGAATCGCGAAGGGGTGGCGTCGAGTTGGCTGGACCCGGACTTGGTGCGGGTCGAGGGGCCGCTGGTGCGGCTGTTGGAATTGCAGCAGCAGCCGAAAGGGCCGTCGCTGGAGCAACTCGGCGGACTGTGGCAGACGTGGATTCCCCGGGCCGACCGCCGCATCCAGTCGTTTTTGGACCAGCTCACCCGGCAGATGATCGGCGGGGAGCTGCGGAAGTCGGAGCGGTTAGTCGATCAACTTGATCGCGCCCTGGTGATTTGCGGGCGGTCTTTGGAGCGCCGGGTGGACATCGTGACGGTGACGGATGCGGGGCCGACCCGCTCCCACAACGAGGACGCCTGCTACCCGGAGGGCGATACCAGCTCCGGCATCGACGGCGAACTGCCCGCCCTGGCGATCGTCTGCGACGGCATCGGCGGCCAGGAAGGGGGGGAAGTCGCCTCCGGCCTGGCGATCGAGATCGTGCGGGAACAGGTGGAAAAGATGCCGCTCCACCCCGCCAACTGGGACCCCCTGTCCGTGACCCCGAGGTTGAAGCGGGCGATCAGCATCGCCAACGACGCCATCAGCGATCGCAACGACTCTGAAGACCGCCAGGGGCGCCAGCGCATGGGAACCACCCTGGTGATGGCCCTGGCCCACGTCCACGAAATCTACCTGACCCACATCGGGGACTCCCGGGCCTACTGGATCACCCGCGAGGGCTGCCACCAAGTCACCCTCGATGACGACGTGGCCTCCCGGGAAGTGCGGCTGGGCTACACGATTTACCGGGAAGCCCTGCAACAGGTGGCGTCCGGGGCGCTGATCCAGGCGATGGGGATCACCCACTCGATGAACTTGCACCCCACCATCCAACGATTTCCCATCGACGAAGACTGCATTTTCCTGTTGTGTTCCGACGGGTTGAGCGATCGCGATCGGGTGGAACAATATTGGGAGACGGAAATTCTGCCCGTCCTGCAGGGAACGACCGACATCACCGCGGCCCGCGATCGCCTCGTGCAGGTCGCCAACACCCAAAACGGCCACGACAACGTCACCATCGCCCTGCTGCACTTCCGACTCACCCCCAAAGGCGACGGCGAAAAAGAGCCGGAAATTTCCGTCCCCCCGGTGGCCGGCCTCCCGGACGACACCCTCGGCGATTCCTCCTCCGACATCACCGCATCCGACGAGTCGGCGATGGAAACGGAACTGATCGTGGTTGACAAAGATAAAACCCGCCAAATTTGGTGGCTGTCCCTGGGAATTCTGCTGCTGATCGCGATCGCCGGCGTCTCTGTATGGATCGTGCTGCGGGGACTCTTCTCTCCCGAAGCGCAGCCCACCTCCTCGACAGAACCCTCCCCCGTTTCCCCCGACCCGCCGCCGATACCAGCTTCTCCCCAACCCGCCATCATCCCCTACCAACCGCAGCCGTTGCAAATCAAAGCGATCGTGCAGTTGGGGCCAGCGAATGCTCCCAACGGAACTCCCTCGGAGCGACCCATCCGCCTGTTAGAAGAATTTGGCAAACCTTATATTAAAGGACAAGTTCCCAACAACAGCGTCTTTCAAATTTTGGAGCGGCAGACCACCCCCGACGCCGGAACCTGGATGGAGTTAAAAATCTGCTCGGTCCCCCCCGACTCCGACGAAACGGCCACCGAACCTCCCAATTTCGAGGACGACCCCAATGGGTGGGAGGCGGAGGAGGACATCTCACCGGGCGGCGGCGAATGGGACGAGCCGGAAACTGCTCCGACCCGGGAAATTCTCACCCTCAGACCCGGAGATCTCGGATGGATGACGGAGGATGATGTCTATACCCGACTGATCCGGAATTCCGACATCCCCCCCGAGGGCCTGGGAAGTTGTCAGCCCCCCGAACAATGAACCGCGACCCCCGCCCTTCGTCCACCCTCACCAGATGAACCCCCAATGGCGACCGAACATCACCTCATTTTCGATTTGGTCACGGCCCTCGGCGCGGCCGCCGTGGGGGGATTCGTCGCCAACCGCCTCCGCCAACCGGTTTTGCTCGGATACCTGGTCAGCGGCCTGCTGGTGGGTCCCTACGGGTTCAAACTGATCGGGAACACCGCCGAGATCAACGCGATGGCCGAAATCGGCGTGGCGTTTTTGCTGTTCGCCCTGGGGGTGGAATTTTCCCTGGCGGAACTGCGGCGGTTTCAGGACATCGCCATCCGGGGCAGTTTGTTGCAGATCGGCCTGACGATCGCCGTCACGGCGGGAATCTCCCTGCTGGTGGGGGGGGGTCTAGGGGGGGCGCAAGGGATCTACCTGGGAGCCCTGCTGTCCCTGTCCTCGACGGCCGTGGTCCTCAAAACCCTGACCGAACGGGGGGAAATCAACACCCCCCACGCCCAGGTGATGCTGGCGATCCTGATCGCCCAGGATTTGGCCCTGGGGCTGATGCTGGCGATTTTGCCGGCTTTGAAAGAACCCGGTTCCGCGATCGCGATGGCCCTGTTTTGGGCTTTCCTGAAAGGGATATTATTTTTGCTCGGGGCGTTCCTGGCGGGAATTTGGGCGATCCCGCCCCTGATCCGCACCGTCGCGGCCACGGAGAGCTCCGAATTATTTTTATTGACGGTGATCGCCCTGTGTCTCGGGGTCGCCCTCCTCACCAACGCCCTGGGGCTCTCCATCGAAATGGGGGCGTTCATCGCCGGGTTGATGATCGCCGAGATCGACTACGCCGACCAAGCCCTGGCGAAAGTTTTGCCGCTGCGGGACACCTTCGCCAGCCTGTTTTTCGCCTCCATCGGAATGCTGATCGACCCCCAGATTTTGCTCGACAACCTGGGCCTGATTTTGGGGTTGGTAATTTTGGTGATGGTTTGTAAGGCGGGGATCATTTTTCCCATCGTGTTGAAATTTGGATACTCCTTCAAAACCGCCACGATCGCGGCCCTGGGGTTGAACCAAATCGGAGAATTTTCCTTCGTTTTGGCCCAAGAAGGTTTGGAATTGGGATTGCTGAGTGAAAAAAAATACCTGCTGATTTTGGGGACCACGGCGATCACCTTGGTGCTGACCCCCGTGTTTTTGCAGTGGTCGCCCCGACTCGCCGATCACCTGATGGGGGTGCCCCTGTTGGAAAAGTATCTGAAACGGTTCCAAAATGCCAAAGAAATCGCTATGCCAGACCGGATGAAAGATCACGTTGTGGTTGCCGGTTACGGGCGGGTGGGCCAGGTGGTGGTCAAGATGCTGCAAAATCAGGGGCGATCGGTTTTGGTGATCGACAACAGCTCGGCGGCGATCCAGCGGCTGCGGGCCCTGGGAATCCCCTATGTATTGGGAGATGCGGACTCGGAGTTGGTGCTCGAAAAAGCCCACCTGGAACGGGCGCTGTCCCTGGCCATCGCCCTCCCGGACCCGGCCAGCACCCGCCTGCTCCTCAAACGGGCCCTGGCCCTGGCGCCCGAGTTGGACGTGGTGGTGCGCGCCCACGACAACAGCGAAATCGAGGTACTCAACCAGTTGGGGGCCTGGGAGGTGGTCCAGCCGGAATTCGAGGCGGCCCTGGAGATGGGGGCGCACCTGCTCTCGACCCTGGGAGACACCCAGATGACCATCCAATCGGTGATCCGGGCGATCCGGGGCGATCGCTACCGGAGCGTGTTGCCGGAACGGGTGACGAGCGTGGAACTCAAATCCCTGTTGGGGGCGACGGAGGGTTTGTCGAGCGAGTGGGTGACGGTGAAGCGGGAATCTCCCCTGGCCGGACAGACCCTGGCGTCGGCCAACATCCGCAATTTGACCGGGGTGACGGTGATGGCGATCGACCGCCAGAGCCACGTGTTCCGCTATCCCACGGGCGACACGAGGCTTCAGGAAGGGGATCGGCTGTTGGTGGTGGGGTCGCGGGAAGAATTGTTGTTATTCCAGACCTTGATGCTGGACCCCCTGACCCTAACGCTCCATCAAATGAGCTGGGTCAATTTGGAGCCGGAATCTCCCCTGGTCGGATATCGGTTGAAACCGGAAGATTTTGATACGGCCTGGAATGGCATTATCGCGATCCGACGCCAGGGAAAATTGCACCGGCCGACCCCAAAAAATTGGAAGTTGAAATCGGGGGATTTGCTATTGCTGCAGGGGGATCTGGCGACTTTGGAAGCCCGGGTGGATACTGCGGACGAGAGCGAAAAGTAACCAATCCCCGCGAAGACAGCGACGGGGCTTTCTAGCCCTAACCTGTTACTCTGTCTCGCAGAGAGCAAGA
>NZ_JAJENU010000098.1:0-2324 GCF_035615495.1 Lyngbya sp. CCY1209
GGATGTCTCACCCACCGCTCCCCCGCTCCCCCGCCCACACCCCACCGAGCACACCCCACCGAGCACACCAACCCCAACCCCAACCGTGATTTCAGAAAAGTTTCGCCGCCAATTGCGTGAGGAAGCCGGACTCTGGAAGGCTGAGGGATTGATCGACGACACCGTTTATCGACAGCTCGGCGATCGCTACCAGTTTGACAGCCTCGAACAGGCCGCCAGCAACCGCTTCGTGGTCATCCTCATGGGGTTGGGCGGGATTTTGTTGGGTTTGGGGGCGATCACGTTTGTCGCCGCGAACTGGCAAGAATGGCCGCGATCGCTGCGGGTGATTTTATTATTAAGCATCCTGGTCGGATTCGACGCCGGGGGGTTCTACCTGTGGCAACATCCCACCTCCGGGGCCAAACAGCGTCTCGGTATCGCGTTGCTGCTGTGCGGCGCCGTGTGTCTGGGGGCGAATATCGCTCTGATGGCCCAGATGTTCCACATCGGCGGTTCCCCCTACGGGTTGTATGTCGTGTGGGGGTTGGGTGTCCTGGCGATGGCTTACAGTTTGCAACTGCGATCGCTCGGCGTCCTGTCGCTGCTGCTGTTGGCGATCGGATACTGGCTGGGGATTGAGTATGCCTTGGAACCGGGGGAGGCATCCTGGATCGATCTCTTAATTCGGCACATGGCGATCGCGGGGGCGATTTTATTTGTCCCCCTCGCCTACTGGTGCGAATCCCGCCTCATTTTCGTGATGGCACTGCTGCTCATCATCTCATCTTTGAACGTGACGATGGGCGCCATTATCCCCGTCTACCAACTGCCCGGATTGGGTGTGGCTTTGGCCCTGATTCTCCCCCCCGCCGTGTTGTGGGCCTACGATGACAGCCAGTGGCCCGGAATTGACGGCCGACGGTTCCGATCGCTCGCCCGCAGTTTCGCCCTCTGGCTACTCGGAATCCTGTTCTTTTTCCTCTCATTTAAGGGCGTTTGGAATATCGAAGCGTCCGACTTCGAGGATATTTTACCGGGGTCGGCTTTTCTACTCGTTGACGTCCTAATTTTCATCGCCCTCGCCCTGTGGCAGTGGTTCCGCCTGGCGCGTCCCGATCGCACCAAACAATATTGGGGAGTGGATAGCGTCACCGCCGCGATCGCCGGTTTTTTAGCCATCACCGGCATCGTCACCTTCTGGCACATTTCCATTTCCCCGATTCCGGAAATTGCCACCTACATTTTTAATATATTAATGTTTCTCCTGGCAACGGGAACCATCCGCATCGGACTCACCGAGGGAAGCCGCGCCGCTTTTTGGGGCGGGATGGTGCTATTAATTTTACAAATAATCAGCCGATTGTTCGAGTACAACACCGAACTACTTCTAAAAGCCTTCGTCCTCGTTTTATGCGGGATCGGCGTCATCATCGCGGGACTCTGGTTTGAACGCCACCTCTCCCGCCAAAACGTTTAGGAAACTCAATTATCAATTATCAATTGCCATGACAGACAGCAACCAAACGTCCTCTGAGCGCCCGTTAACAGCCCCGACAACCCCCGCAACTGCCCCCGCCAGTCCCCCCGAGCGCCGCCTTCCGGGATGGCGATTGTGGGCGCCGCTGCTGTGTCAGGCCGCCCTGGTGATGGCGATTCCCGCCCAGGCGGTTTACACCTACCTCACCGGAACCACAATTGTTTTACAAACGGCGCCCGTCGATCCCTACGATTTTCTGCGGGGTTACTATCAAATTCTCGGCTACGAAATTTCCGATCCCAACACGCTCAAAACCCTTCCCGGTTCGCCGACAGTCCTGGAAGGAAATGAGAATTATTCGTATATCGATCGCGGACAACCCGTTTATGTGATCTTGCAAAAACCGGAGGGAAATTCGGAAAGCGATCGCCCCCCCGCGTGGGAACCCGTCGCCGTCAGAAGCGATCGCCCGGAGAATTTACCCGACAATCAAATCGCCATCCGGGGGGAGGGAAATGGCTGGGGAGTCGAGTACGGTTTGGAAACCTATTATATGCCGGAAAGTGAGCGCGATCGCGTCAATGCAGACATCAATTTCGCCCAACAAACCGACCCGGAATCCTTCGTGGTGGAGGTGAAAGTGGACTCCGGCGGCCATGCCATTCCGGTGCGGCTGTGGGTGCGCGATCGTAGTTTTCAATTTTGATAAATTGACCCCACCCAACCCTCCCCTTGCCAAGGGGAGTGCTTAGTGCTTCGTTATATTCATTATAGCGCTGCGCGCAGGTAATGGGGAATGGGGAATGGGGAATGGGGTAATGAAATCACCTTGATATAAGGGTTTCAAGGTTTGTCCCTCCCAGGA
>NZ_JAJENU010000099.1:0-311 GCF_035615495.1 Lyngbya sp. CCY1209
ACGCACCGCCCCCACCGAAAAATCCCATTAATAAATATTGGTTTTACACAGACAAAACCGACCCAGAAAAACGGATCATTTCTGGGTGTTTATGAAATTTGGATGGTGCGATGATGATGTTATAAATGACCGTGATGGCGGAAATGTGGGGGGTGGCGTTTCCCAAAATCCCGGTAGGGTGTGTTGCGGCATCGATAAATCATGGGTTGTAACGGTAAATATTAACCTGGCCGCAACGCACCGCCCCCACCGAAAAATCCCATTAATAAATATTGGTTTTACACAGACAAAACCGACCCAGAAAAACGGAT
>NZ_JAJENU010000100.1:0-8067 GCF_035615495.1 Lyngbya sp. CCY1209
ATCCGTTTTTCTGGGTCGGTTTTGTCTGTGTAAAACCAATATTTATTAATGGGATTTTTCGGTGGGGGCGGTGCGTTACGGCGATGTCAATATTTGCGTCAAAACCCATCATTTATTCCCGCCGTAACACACCCTACCGGGGACGATACCATCATAGGTAGGGTGTGTTATGCGGCCAGAAAATGTGAACCGTCACAAATCAATGATATTTCCGCATAACGCACCATTCCAAATCGCGAGACACCATCATAGGTAGGGTGTGTTATGCGGCCAGAAAATGCGAAGGGTTACAAATCAATCATATTTCCGCATAACGCACCATTTCAAATCGCGCGATCGGCCAATTTGAATCATCGCATCATGCAAATGATATCAATATCTGGGATGGTGCGTTGCGGCCAGGTCAATATTTATCGTGAAAACCCATGATTTATCGATGCCGCAACACACCCTACCCCTTCACGGCCGCAGCCAAGCTGGGTTTGACGATCGCCCGGACAATCCGACTGCAAGCCATTCTCCCCCCGGATAAATTCCGGGCTGCCGGACCGACCGTCAGGGCCGCCAATCCTCCCATCACGAAGCACTCCGAACCCGGAATCCGCAAATGGGCGTCCAGCACCGGCAAACCGCCGATCGCCTCCGTGGGGTAGATTCGCAGCGTGTCGGCTAGGAGGGGATCTCGCGCCGCATCAAATTGGGTTCCCGTCGCCAACCAAATGCGATCGCACCCCGGCAACAGCCCACCGCCGGCCTTCACCCGCCAGCAACGGCCCTCCCAAACCGCCGCCGTCACTTCGGTATTCTCCAAAATCTTCAGTTCCCCCCGATTGACGGCCCGCCTCAACTGCAACATCATCGCCGGCGTCACCGAACTCCCGCCGCGGGCCTGTCGGATCATTTCCCGGCGGGTCAACCAACAGTCCTCGGCTTCAAAATCCTTGAGATATTTCGGCCCCAGCCAACCCGGTTCGGCGTCAAATAGTTTTTCTCGCAATTGCCGCCGCACTGCCAGCGTCACCTTCGCGCCCCGTCTCATCGCCCCCACCGCCAAATGGGCGGCGGTCAACCCCCCTCCCACGATCAAAATCCGTTCTCCGGTCACGTCGAGGCCCCGCAAGTCCACCTGTTGAGAATGGCACAGCCGACCCGGCGGGTGGGGGGCGGCAATTTCCCCGGCCCACCGGGGAAGGTCGGGCACCGCCGCCCCGGTCGCCAACACCACCCGCCGCGCGACGGTACAACTGCCGTCGCTCAAAATCACCTGGAATCTCGGCCGTCCCGACCGCCGGACGGGCAGCACTTGGCGGACTTTGCCGGGATATACCCGGTCCGCCAACTCCCACCGCCGGACCACATCCCCACAGAAGTCCTCGAAGAGTCGGGTTCCCGGCAAATCGTAGGGGGGGAACAATTCCGCCGCCCGACCTTCGGCAAATCGTCTCAGGGCGTAGGGGTCGGGGTCGGGGTGGTGCACCGCCGGGGACCGTAGGTGGGGGATGTCCTGGGCGGCAAATTGATGTCGCCATCGCGCCAGCCAAGTCCCGCTGGGGTCTAAGACGATGAATCGGTTTCTGAAGGGTTCCCGTTTCTGTAGCAGGTGGGTGGCGAGGGTGAGGGCTTGGGGGCCGGCTCCCACGATGGCGAGGTCGGTGGAACTGGGTCGGGTGCGATCGAACATCTTTGAGATCTGACGAATCCTGTGCTATCGTGACAATGATAATGATTATCATTCCGAAAATCAATGATTGTTGCCGTCACAGGTCCGGCCGGTTCGGGAAAAACTCGCTGGATTCGAGAACAGATCGCGAAAGACCCCCAGCCCCGGTGCTATTTCACCCCCGACATGGACGGTGTGTGCATCGATCGCACTTGTCTGGCCGCCGAGTTTCCGGAACTCCACATCCGAACTCGCGGACAGGAAGCAGAATTGTGGGCTTTGGCAGAATCCGGGTTCAACGTTTATATTGAATTGCCTTGGTATTGGGAATTGTCCTCCCTGGAACCGCTGTTAAATCACCTCAACTGTCGTCGCATCGCCGTGGTGCCCCAGAATGACGAAAACGCCCAGATTCGGGAGTGGGCGGATCGAATTATTGTGGGACATCAAGGGGTAGAAATGATTCCCGAGTTGCCCGACGACGAATTGCAGATACACCGGGGTTTGTTGACTGGTGAAATAGTCGATTGGACGAGTTTAAGTGTATTTTGGTTTGAGCTGATCGGGGGGGCTTACGGCCGGGTTAAAAGAGCGAAGGGAATTTTTGAAATTGCCAGCGGTGAGTCGATTTACGGCGATTTTGTGTTGGGGATTGCCAACTCGGAATTTTTGGCTTTGGACTTGCCGAGACATCTGGAGGGAAGGCCCCGGAGATTTAGCGGGTTTGAAATTGTCGGGCGGGATTTGGAGCGATCGCAAATATCCGCCACCCTGAAAGATTGCTGTTTGCCGGCATCTCACATTCAACATTATCAACAACAGCTCCAAGAATCTTTCGCCGAAGAACAGGAGGTTTTCATATGAAAATAGCGGTGATGTCTTGCATTCACGGAAATTATGAGGCTCTGGATGCAGTTTTGTTGGATATCGACCGACAAAAAGCCGAGCAAATTTATTGCTTGGGAGATTTGGTCGGCTACGGCCCTTTTCCCCATGCGGTCGTCGAGCAAATTCGCTCCTTGGATATCCCCACGGTGCAAGGGTGTTGGGATGAGGATATTGTGGAAGGTTTAAATGCTTGTGAATGCAGTTATCCGTCCCTTTTGGCAGAACGGCGGGGGCATTTGGCTCACGAATGGACTCGGGAAAATATTTATCCGGAAACCCGGGAATTTCTCGCCCAACTCCCCTTGACGTTAAAAAGCGATCGCCTGTGTTTCGTCCACGGTTCGCCCCACAGCAACCACGAGTATTTGATGCCGAATATGGATGCTTTTACGGTGTTGGAAAGGGTTTTGGCGATCGATGCAGATGTGTTGTTTTGCGGGCACACTCATGTCCCCTACGTTCGCCAGTTGGAAGGGGGACAACTACAAGTCAAAGTTCGCCAACCCGAATTGGGAAATGGGGAAGATTGCAGCAGTTTTAAGACTCCTTTAAAACGGGTGATTAATGTGGGTTCTGTGGGAGAACCTCGCCACGGCCGCCCCAATGCCACCTATGTGATTTACGATACCGATACCGGAGGGGTGACGCTGCGAGAGGTTGAGTATGATTATCGCAAAACCTGCGCGGCAATTATTGAGAAGGGTTTGCCACCAATTTTCGCTTGGCGTTTATCTCGGGGTTTGGAATATGCGGAAAAAGCGGACGATCCCACCCACGTTTGTCAGCGATAAATCATCATTTTTACCTTGTCATTTTTTTAAAAGTGTGGCAAAATATTTGAAGAAATTCTGACCATTTTTTGTGGCAAAATTGACAAAATTATGACTTCATTACATTCGGCAATTGAAGAAATTGACGGCATCAATTTACCCAATATTGACAGTCAAATTGACCCGCCAGTTTCCGAAGAAGAAATGCGCCAAGCGGTGCGGACTTTGCTGCTGGGACTGGGTGAAAATCCAGATCGGGAAGGTTTGAGGGACACGCCGAAACGGGTTGTCAAGGCTTTAAAGTTCCTGACTTCCGGCTATCATCAGTCTCTAGATGAACTGCTCAATGGTGCGGTTTTTCACGAAGATGCCGACGAGATGGTTTTGGTGCGAGATATCGATATTTTCAGCTCTTGCGAACATCATATTTTGCCGATTTTGGGTCGCGCTCATGTGGCTTATATTCCCGATGGGAAAGTGATCGGATTATCGAAGGTCGCCCGCATCTGTGAAATGTACGGGAGACGGTTGCAGGTTCAGGAACGGTTGACTGCTCAAATTGCGGATGCTTTACAAGGTTTGCTGAAGCCGAAAGGGGTGGCTGTTGTTGTGGAAGCCAGCCATATGTGTATGGTGATGCGAGGCGTGCAGAAGGTCGGTTCTTGGACTTCTACCAGTGCGGTAAGGGGCATTTTTTCGACGGATGCGAAAACTCGCCAGGAGTTCATGTCTCTGATTCGCCATACTCCGAGTTTTAGCTAATTTTGTAGGTGTTGGGTGTCGCTTTTGCTTCGCCCAACCCCATCCAATCATGGAAGTATTTTTTCACTTTATTTTTTATTCATCGTTAAAATGTGGGCTATCTTGAGCGGTATCGAGGGAAATTTGAAGGCTTATCAATCCGTTTTAGAGGATATCAGTTGCCAGAAATGTGAGTTCGAGCAGTTTTATATTTTGGGGGACTTGGTGGGGCCAAACCCCGACAGCGAATTGTTGGTTGAGAGGGTCAGAGAAACGACTGACTCCGGAGAATTTGAGCCTCAATTGTGTATGGGTTGGTGGGAAGAACAGTGTTTTAATTTACACGGACTCGGGGGAAATGTGGAGGGTGACGAGTTGTTGAAAAAATATGGGGGAGATGTGGTGGAGTTGCTGTGGAATTCGGTTTCTAGGGAAACAGTTGAATGGTTGAGACAACAACATTTTGGTTTTTTGGAGTTGGATTGTTTGCTCATTCATGGGAGCAGTGTGGGGGTGAATGATGAACTGAGGGCGGATACTCCGGCTTGGAGAATGTTGGATCGGTTGCAACGGGTGGGTGCGAATCAGTTGTTTTGTGGCCGTTCCGGTCAGATTTTTGAGTATGAGTTGCGGGGGGGTTCGGTTTGTTCGAGGGTTTCGACTTTGGACGAGGAGCAATCTTCGGAAGCGGTGAAATTGACGGAAAAACGAGTTGTGGGGGTGGGTTCGGTGGGTCGTCATTGGGGAAGGGCGACCTATACTTTATATGATCCCAATTCCAATCGGGTTGATTTTCGTCAAGTTAATTATGATTAGTTTGGGAATTTGACTGGAATTTCGGTGCTGTTTGATTTGGAGGGAATTGGAGACGATGACTGGCTTGACAAAAACCACCACACCTGATTCGATTTCGGAGTTTCCCAAGCGGGGGATGCCGGTCACGATTATTACCGGATTTTTGGGGAGCGGCAAAACGACGTTGCTCAACCAAATTTTGGAAAATAAACAGGATTTAAAAGTCGCCGTTTTGGTGAACGAGTTCGGGGATATTAATATTGATGCTCAGTTGCTGGTGTCAACGGATGACGACATGGTTGAGTTGAGCAACGGCTGCATTTGCTGTACAATTAATGAGGGGTTGATCGATGCGGTGTATCGGGTTTTGGAACGGAGCGATCGCGTCGATTATATGATGATTGAAACCACCGGTGTCGCCGATCCGCTGCCGATTATTTTGACGTTTTTGGGCACCGAACTGCGAGATCTGACGCGCCTGGACTCGGTGCTCGGGGTGGTGGACGCGGCGAATTTTACGCCGGATCACTTCGACAGCGAAGCGGCTCTGAAACAAATTGCTTACAGCGATGCGATTATTTTGAATAAAACGGATTTGGCGACTCCCCAAAAAATTCGAGAATTGGAGGATTATATTGCCATTGTTAAACGGGGGGCGAGGATTCTGAAAAGCGAATATGGTCGAGTTCCATTGCCGTTAATTTTGGATGTGGAGTTGACGCCAGTCGATCGCTATCACGGGGAGGAAGAACGCCACCACCGCCGCGACAAATATGATTCCCTTAACCGCCATTCCGACCACTTACAAAATGATGGTTTTTTGTCGATCGCGTGGGAGAGCGATCGGCCGTTTGATATCGATAAATTCGAGAATTTTTTGACGGAAAAAATGCCGTTGGAGGTCTTTCGAGCCAAAGGAATTCTCCGCTTCAGTCAGAGTGAAATCCCTTATATTTTTCAACTCAGCGGCCCCCGGTATGCCATTCAATTGGGGGAGACTTTGAAAACGGCAAAGACTCAAATTGTTTTGATCGGGCGTCATCTCGACCGGGAGTATATTCGCCAGCAATTGAATGATTGTTTGGCTTAGTAATGGGGGCGGGCGCAAGCCTTGCGCCCCTACGAGATCAAATTATCTTGTGCTAAGAGGATTGGGGGTTGGCTGAGTCTTTGAATTTTGGGGAATTTACCACAGAGGCACAGAGGACACAGAGGGAGATGTTCGTTGTTGGGCTTGAGCCACCTCAGAAATGCGCTGAAGCGCTACAACAATTTGTTTGATCAATCCGATCGCCCGTCGGGTGCGTCAAATTGATGGCTGATGATGACAACCAATTATTGATGCTCGGACGCACCCCAAAACTGCTGTAAAAATTACGAAAATCGCACCGGGGTCAAACTCCAGTCGGGGCGGAGATTTTTCGCCCCCCGCAGATAGGGGTGGTGAATTTCCGTTTTGTGGGCCGGGAAATTGACGTGGACCAGGAAGCGGATGCAGCGTTCGAGACTGCCTTCGACGTGCATTTGCTGCACGTCCAACAGCGGCACGTTGTCCCAATTCTGGCGCTCTCGGGCGATCGCGGCGGGGAAAATCGCGTCCAAATCCCGGGTGACGGAAAACGTGGTGCTGATAATCTGCTCGGGGTGTAACTGATTGCGGGTTTCCAGCTCGTCGAGCAGTTCTGTCACCGCCTCCCGAATTGCCTCCACCGAATTGTCCGGGACCGTCGTCGCGCCGCGAATCGCTCGAACTTGCCACTCCACGCCAAATCCTCCTATGATCGTCACTGTTCAGGTATCCAAGGGGACTCGAAATGTTCCCCCGCCTCCGATCGCCTCACCCCCGGCGCGGTCCCGTTTCAAGGTCGGTACAACCACAGGGGCAAACCGTTCGTTGACAGTTCAAATTCTACCCAATTCCGAGCCGCCGATAACCCTCCGGCGGGGGTTTGATTGTTGCTGAGGATGCGGTTGATCAGGGATTTGGGCTTTTCCAGGGTGCAACATTCGGTTTTGTCGGGGTCGAGATCGGCCAGTTCCGCCGCCCAGCGTCGGGCCTCTTCTTCCGTCCCCAGGCGATCGATGACCCCCAATTCGAGGGCCTGTTCCCCGGTGAAAATCCGCCCGTCGGCGAAGGTGCGGACGGCTTCTTCGGACAGGTTTCGGGACTCGGCTACCGTCCGGACGAACTGGTGATAGCTGGTGTCGATCAACTCCTGGAGGATGTGCTGTTCGGGTTCGGTGAGTTCGCGATCGAAGGCCAAAATATCTTTGTAGGGTCCGGACTTGATCACCTTGAAGGAAACGCCGATTTTCTCCAACAGCCGTTCGATGTTGTTTCCCCGCAAAATTACGCCGATGCTGCCGGTGATGGTGCCGGGGTTGGCGACGATGTGTTGGGCGCCCATGCCGATGTAGACGCCGCCGGACGCCGAAATATTGCCGAAGCTGGCGACGATCTTGACTTTTTCGCGCAAATGTTGTAAGGCGCTGTAAATTTCCTGGGAGTCCCCCACGGTGCCCCCGGGGCTGTCGATCCGCAGCAGCAGGGCGGGAAATTTGCGCTCTTTGACGGTGTTGAGGGCCTCCAGAACGCGCTTTCGCGTGTCGCCGGCGATGGGACCGGTTATTTCGATGCGGGCAATTTGTTTGCGAAATCGAGACTTAAATGGCCAAATCATGGACGGTTGGGAGTCAATATAACGAGATGGGCGTTGGATGTGCGATCGCCCAGCCATTCTTACCAGTATAATGCGACGTCGGGACTCCCGGTAGTCCGACCCGAAATTCTCTCGCCCCCAAACCCCCAATTCTGGGGGCTTTGAACGAATAGACTTTTTGTGAATGATTTCACATTGCTATAGAGTTCGGATCGTCTGTTATCCTATTGATTCGATTTCTGATTGTCGAATTACAAAAAATTATAGAAATCGTTTTTTGTTAATTATTTTAGTGGATATAGTAGTGTGAAATGATGAGTGAAAATTGGTCGGCTCTGAGTCTCCAGGATTGGGGGTTTGGGGGCTGAACAATTTACATAAGGTTTCCGATTGCTATATCATGTCGAACCCTCCGATGCTTTTGGTGGCGCAACAGAGTATCGGCTCAACTGCGATCGCGCTACACTGTTCTCGTCGGTGCGATTCGTTCGGGATCGAAATAGGGCTGAAATGCCTGAAATAACCTCCTGGTAAGGCTTTTATCCCCTCGGAT
>NZ_JAJENU010000101.1:0-1600 GCF_035615495.1 Lyngbya sp. CCY1209
GTCGGCTGGCGCAATGTCGATCGCGATGAAAACAAGACCTTCCCGGGAATTCAAGCCCAGCAAATTAGCGTCGGCGGATGAAATAAAACACTTGTGCGTTAACAATCATAGATAAGAGCGGGGCGATCGCCATATTAACAGGCTCTTGAAAATTGACAAGTTCGGACATCTATTCGATTGGTATTTTGCCGTCAAATTGTCCGGAAAAATCGTCGCCAGTCATGGGCGATCGCTTTCTCCAATTGCCCTGTCCCATCAAGTTCGGATCGTCAGTTTTATCAAAACGATTTGAGCGGACATGAGATCAACTCGGAAAGGCTTTATCGATATCGCAACAGATTCTAAACCCATAGTTGCTGCGTCCGGTGGGAATGTTGCGGAGGCGCATCGCCGAACGGCAGTCTTCCGGGTGAACGTCCCAGGAACCGCCCCGGAGCACTCGGAACCGATTGTCATTTATCAAATCATTCAAATAAACCAAATAATCCTGATAGCGATCGCCCGACATTTCCTCATCCCAAACCCGCCCATTTGTCGGCGCATCCTGGTAATCATTATTCCACGGATCGGCGCACCACTCCCAAGCGTTGCCGTGGGTGTCGTACAAACCGAAGGCGTTGGGGGGAAAACTGCCGACGGGTGTGGTGCCTTCCCGGACGATACCTTTCGGGGCTTCGCCGTAGGTAAAATCGCCGTAAAAGTTGACGATATCCGTGGTAATCGTCTCCCCGTAATAAAACGGCGTGGCGGTTTCGGCGCGGCAGGCGTATTCCCACTCCGCCTCGCTGGGAAGTCGGTAGGTTCGGTTGGTTAATCTGGAGAGTCGGGCGCAAAATTCGATCGCCTCAAACCACGTCACCCACTCGGCGGGGCGGTTTTCTCCGTCGTATTGAGAGCGATCAGGTTCCAGGTCGATCGCGAGTTGTGGCAGGTTTGCGATCGCCCGCCATTGTCTCTGGGTGATAGCGTATCGACTCATAAAAAACGGCGCCACAGTTACTTCGTGCTGGGGCCCTTCGGTCATGCCCCGTCCCACTTCCGTTTCCGGGGAACCCATCAGAAACGTTCCCCCCGGAATCAATATCATTTCGACGGCGATATTTTCTCCCAACGATTCGGTAAAAAATTGCCCCTGCAATTCCCGGCGCCAGTTGATATTCCCCCGGGAATCGACCCGCAGGGTTTCAAAACTGACGCGCTGTAAAGGAAGATTTTCAGGAACTTCGGGCGGTTCAAATTGATCAACATCGGGCTGTTTTGCAGGCGTTCCGCCGGAGTTTTGATTTTCGGAACGGTGGCGATCGGACAAACATCCCGCCACGAAAAATCCGGTCGCGGTTTGGCTGGCCAACCGGATAAACTGACGGCGGGTTGAGGCTTGCAATTGTCTTCGATCGTTGTCCATAGATCCCCACGTGAGACACCGGCTCGGAGAAGATACCGTCCATTTTACCGCAAGCTCTCCAGAAACCGGGTTTCTACCAATATCTTAGGGGAGAACCCAAGCGGCTTCTAGAAACCCAGTTTCTTCCTCTCCCAACTCGGCTGGTTCTAGAAACCGGGTTTCTTCCAATATCTTAGGGGAGAACCCAAGCGGCTT
>NZ_JAJENU010000102.1:0-347 GCF_035615495.1 Lyngbya sp. CCY1209
AGACCTCTTCCCCCCGATTTCTTCCCGGATGTATGTTTTCCTTTTGGATATTGCCTGATATTGAACCCCAGGAAGTCGAATCCGGGTGGGACTTTTTTTCCGTCAGCTTCGATTTCTCTTAGTGTATGACAGATTCTTGTCTTTTCCGGCTTGAGTTGGAGTCCAATGGGATTTAACCATTCGGAGATAGCAATCTTGCACTGTTCAATGATTTCGAGATTTGGTGATATGACTACAAAATCATCGGCGTATCTGACGACCGTTGCTTTTATCTTCTGTTTCTTTTTGTTAGGGAAGATTTTGTTGATGTGCCTCACCATTCCATCCAGTGCGATGTTGGCGAGGAG
>NZ_JAJENU010000103.1:0-1093 GCF_035615495.1 Lyngbya sp. CCY1209
TGTTTGGAGTGGCTGTGGCGCGATCGCGAAGATTTCTTTATCGGTGCCAACCTGACGATCTATTTTAGCCGTCAACAATTGCGGAACCGGGAGTTTCGCGGGCCGGACTTTTTCCTGGTGCAACCCACTGAGAAGCGTCCCCGCAGATCCTGGGTGGTGTGGGAAGAGGGGGGACAGTACCCCAATGTAATTGTCGAATTACTCTCACCCACCACGGCAACCGCCGATCGCGCCGAGAAAAAACGGCTCTATCAAAACCGATTTCGGACACCCGAATATTTTTGGTTTTCCCCGGATACCTTGGAGTTTGAAGGATTTCGGCTGATTGGGAACCAATATCAGGACATTCCACCCAACGATCGCGGTTGGCGGTGGAGTCAGGAACTCGGCTTGTATCTTGGAATCGAAAATGAGAAGTTGCGGTATTTTACGCCGGACGGAACGTTAGTCCCGACTCCGGAAGAAGCCGCACTACAGGAGATCCAACGCGCTGAAGCCGAACAGCAACGCGCTGAAGCCGAACAGCAACGCGCTGAAGCCGAACAGCAACGCGCCGACGCCGAACAGCAACGCGCAGACGCTGCCAATCAAGAAGCCGAAGCCGAACGCCAACGCGCCGATGCTGCCAATCAAGAAGCCGAAGCCGAACGCCAACGCGCAGACGAAGCCGAATTGAAGGCGCAACAATTATTAGAACAGTTGCGATCGCTCGGTTTTGAGCCGGACTCTTAATCCCGGCAAAAGCGGTTTCAAAAAATCCGTGGGAGATCAAGAGTGTTTGACGCCTACGGATTTATTTTTGCCCGTTTCTCCCAGTTTTTGAAAGGCGCGGGGGTGGGCGTTCCAAATTTGAAAAATAAATGCTCGAAATTGTTGGTGGGTTCCGGGTGCGATCGCCCCTTATAACCCATTTTTCTGTCCGTAGGGGTCATCACGACTGTCCAATTTCAACAGTCCTAGAACGCGCTAAAGCGCAACAACAAATGACTTAAATTGCCCCCCCAACCCATGCTAATCTAGAAACCACACGACACTGAGAATCCGTTCGACCCGACCCCATGAGCAACACCCTTTACGAACAGGATTTCTATAG
>NZ_JAJENU010000104.1:0-7071 GCF_035615495.1 Lyngbya sp. CCY1209
ACAGGGGCGGAGGTAAAATTCCCCACACCCCACACCCCACACCCCACACCCCACACCCAAATTACCGCCCCTGTTCCGCCGTGTCCATCAAAATATCCTGGGCGCTGAGTTCGGGCGCCTTATCCGCCGGACGCCGCTGGATGTAGCGGCCGTCTTCCTGCAAGTCCCAGGCGTGGCGGTTGTCCGAGAGCATGATGCCGAGCACTTCCTGGAGATCCTTGGCCAGTTTGGGTTCTTCCACCGGCACGATCGCCTCGACCCGCCGGTTGAGGTTTCGGGGCATCCAGTCGGCGGACCCGATGTAAACCTCTTCCTCGCCGTTGTTGTAAAAATAAAAGATCCGCGAGTGCTCCAAAAAGCGCCCCACGATGCTGATCACTTTGATATTTTCGCTCACCCCCTTCACTCCGGGACGCAGGCAGCAGATCCCCCGGACGATCAGATCGATGGTGACGCCGGCGATGGATGCCTCGTAGAGGGTGGCGATAATTTCCGGATCGACCAGGGAGTTCATCTTGGCGACGATGCGCCCCGTCTCCCCGGCTTGGCAGCGATCGATCTCCCGGCGGATCAAACTCAGGAAGCGATCGCGCATATTCACCGGCGCCACCAACAATTTCCGGTAGGACTGCTGGCGGGAATATCCGGTCAAGAAGTTGAACAGGTCCGTCAGGTCTTCCCCCAACTCTTCCCGGCAACTCAACAGCCCCAAATCCGTGTACAGTTTAGCCGTTTTCGGGTTGTAATTTCCCGTTCCGATGTGGACGTAGCGGCGGATGTGGCCCTCTTCGTGGCGCACCACCATCACCACCTTCGTGTGGGTTTTCAACCCCACCAACCCGTAAACCACATGGACGCCCCGCTGCTCCAATTGTCGCGCCCAGTGGATGTTGTTCTCCTCGTCGAACCGGGCTTTCAACTCCACCAGGGCCGCCACCTGCTTGCCATTTTCCGCCGCCGCGATCAGGGCGTTGATGATGGGGGAATCTCCCGAGGTCCGGTACAGGGTCATTTTGATCGCCAACACGTTGGGATCGTAAGCCGCCTGGGTGATGAACTGCTGCACCGTCGCCGAGAAAGATTGGTAGGGGTGGTGGACCAAGACGTCGCCCTGGCGGACGATCGCGAAAATATCCTTTTCGATTTCGCCGTTGCTCGTCGAGGTGGTCACTTCGTCGCTGTCCGCCAGCCACTTGGGCAGGGTCGGACTCCACGGCCGATCTTTCAACTCCGGCATCGGCAGGCCCATGAACGACATCAAATCCTTGAGGTCCAGGATCCCCTCCACGGTGTAAATGTCTTCGGGCGCCAATTCCAGCTCCTCCATGAGCATCTCCCGGATGTTTTCGGGCATTCCGGTGTTGACCTCCAACCGCACCGCCGAACCCCCCAGGCGTCGCTTCCGCAACTCCTGTTCGATCGCCAAGAGCAGGTCGTCCCCTTCGTCTTCCTGCACGGAGAGATCGGCGTCTCGGGTGATGCGGAAGGGGTAGTAGTCGAGGATGTTCATCCCCGGGAACAGGGCTTCCAGGTTGTGGGCGATCACCTGTTCCAGGGGGACGCCCGTCCAGAAACCGGCGTTGCCCTCCCGCTGTTTTTGGAATTTTTCGGGGAGGGAAATAAACCGCGGCAGCAGTTTGGGGACTTTGATCCGGGCCAGCAAATCCTCCTCCGTCTCCGGGTTTTTGAGGACGACGGCCAAATTTAGGCTGAGGTTGGACAGGTACGGGAACGGGTGGGAGCGGTCGATGGCCAGGGGGGTGAGAACGGGGAAGATTTGCTCCTCGAAGTAGTGGTGCAGGTAGGTACGCTGTTCCTGGTTCAGGTCGATGTAGTTGAGCAGGTGGATGTCGTGTTTGGCCAGCTCTACCTTCGCCGTTTTCTCGAAAAATTGGTGCTGCTCCGACACCATCGGCAGCAACCGCTGGTGAATTTCTGTGAGTTGTTGCCGGGGGGTGCGGCCGTCGGGGGTGCGCTTGCGGACGTCGGCTTCGATTTGTCGCTTCAAACCGGCCACCCGCACCATAAAAAATTCGTCGAGATTGGAGCTGAAGATGGACAGGAATTTGAGCCGCTCCAACAGCGGGGTGCGATCGTCGAGGGCCTCGGCGAGGACCCGGTAGTTGAACTCCAGCCAACTCAGTTCCCGGTTGAAAAAGTATTGGGAATCGCCGAGGTCGATCGATTTTGAGGTCTGGGTTTCGGACTTTTTCGTTTTTGCCATGATCTAGAATAAAACGTGGGAGTTAGAGTGACAGTCGCGGTTTTTTGTATAATACCGGGAAGAGAAGGTCGGCTAGTTGACATTAAAAGAAGTTTAACACTTTTGGTTTAAGCTTTTGTTAATTTAATGTTAATCTCGGCGGAGGTCGCCCCGCACGCCGCTGGCAAGTTTGTTTTTAAATCTGACTCGAATTCGAGCTTCCGAGGGACTCTCAGAGCGACGATTGTGACGAGATTGACTGCCTTTCCGTTGGGAATTTTTTGCTTTTTTGAACTCCGCCAATTTTCCGGTCGGGGGCGAAGGAATTTCGGGGGCCAGCTTGGTCGTGTATTTTTATCAACTATAAAGATAATTTTTTGCAAAAGTCGGCATTTTCGATCGCGACAAAATTTTCCGACCCATTCTCCGACTTAATTCTCCTCGCGATCGCCCGGTTCGGAAGGGGGAAATCCCGCGAATCGAGTCCCCCGGAACCCGAGAATACGCCGCCGGACGATCGCATAAAATCCCAGAAATTTTTGGGGCATTTAGTAAAGTTTGTAACACTTTTTGAGATCCGAGCCTGAGACAATAGAAGGGTACCCAATCCTACGACCCAGTTAGGAGGGACTTTATGTCCAAACACAATGTAGAAACGCTGCTCGAAGCGGGCGGTCGTGACCCCGAGATTAAGAAAAAATATAACGAGGCGCAAAATGAGGAGGAGTTTGTCGCCCTCGCCCTCGCCGACGGTTACGAGTTTACGGTCAACGAGCTCAACGCAGTCCTCAACGAAGCCGGAGATTCCTTTGAAGTGCGCGGAAATCCGCCCAAGCGAGAAATCTGGTGGACATAAGTCCAACGGCGATCCATCTCAAACCGAGATGGAATTCTCGGTCGCCCCGAACCGATTGAACGAACGGTAAAAATCCCATTCGATCGAACATTCCCAGAGCCCATTTGTTCTGGGTTTTTTTGGCGCGGGTTGTCGCCGGGAAAACACCCGTCACAAGGATTGCAACAGACGCCACAGCAGGGCGATCGCGACTAAACTGACAAAGGACACCAAAATCACCAGTAGCAGCAACCCGCCCAAGAGTAAAACGACAAACCCGCGATCGGCTTTTTTCCCGGTTTCGGGATTCTCCAAATGGGCTTCCAAAAGATCGACATTTTTGACGTTCGCCTTCCACGCCACATCAAACAGGTCGCCGACGACCGGGACCGTCCCCGCCACCGTTTCCAGGGCGATGTTGGACCCCATTCTCAGCAGGGTTTCCTTGGGGACGCCGAACTGAAACGCCTTCAACACGATATAACCGGAAAACACCGCCCCCAGCAGGTCGCCCCCGCCCGGTATCAGCCCCAAAATGGGGTCTAAACCGATGCCGTGGGAGGTTCCGGGGATGCGGATCGCCCGGTCCAATAGATTGCTGAATTGGCGCAATTGTCGGATGGAAGAGACTTTTGTCCGGTCGGGTTCAGATTGGGTCGATGGCAGTGGTGACATGGTCGAAAACTGTTGATTGAGCGAATCAGCCAATTTTATCTCGATGGAGGTGTCCCGACATCGATCCATTTGAGGAATCTTTCGGCGATTTCCGGTTCAATACCCGAACATCGGGCAACCCTATAAGGTTGCCCCCACGGGGAATCCAAACATCGTCAAAAAACGGGGGGACATCGATGATGTCTCCCCCGTCGCAATTGTCAGATGATTGGAAGCGGGGGAATGGACCCCGAGTTCGTTTATTTGGCTTCGGTGAAGTCGGCGTCGATCACGTCGTCGGACGGACCCTCGCCGCCGTCGCCGTCAGACGAGCCTCCCGTCGCTCCCGCTTCGGCTCCCGGTGCGGAGCCGCCGGCTTGCTGGTACAGGTTGCTGCTGAGGGTGTAGAGCGCCTGTTGCAACTCGGTGGTCAGGGTTTGGATTTTGGCGTCGTCTTCCTGGGCGATCGCATCCCGCAGCTCCTTGATCTGACCTTCGATCTTGGTCTTCTCGTCGGCGGGAACCTTGTCGCCGAGTTCGTTGATCTGCTTCTCGGCTTGGTAAGCCAGGGTGTCGGCCTGGTTCTTGCGATCGATGCGCTCCCGGCGCTCCCGGTCCGCGGCCGCGTTCTGCTCGGCTTCCTTGACCATGCGATCGACTTCGTTATCCGGCAGGGTGGAGGCGCCGGTGATGCTGATGGACTGTTCCTTACCCGTCCCCTTATCCTTCGCCGTCACGTTCAGGATACCGTTGGCGTCGATATCGAACATCACCTCAATTTGGGGCACGCCGCGGGGAGCCGGGGGAATGCCGTCCAGGCGGAAGGTTCCCAAGCTCTTGTTGTCGGTCGCCATTTCCCGCTCACCTTGCAGGACGTGGATTTCCACATTCGTCTGGCCGTCAACCGCCGTGGAGAACACCTCGGATTTCTTGGTGGGAATCGTGGTGTTGCGGGGGATGATCTTGGTCATCACGCCGCCGAGGGTTTCCACACCCAAGGACAGGGGAGTCACATCCAGCAGCAGGATGTCTTTCACTTCGCCGGCCAGGACACCCGCCTGAATCGCCGCACCCACGGCAACCACTTCGTCCGGGTTGACGGTTTGGTTCGGGTCTTTGCCCAGAACCCGCTTCACCAATTCTTTGATGGCGGGAATCCGGGTCGAACCGCCGACGAGGACTACCTCATTGATGGCGGACTTGTCGAGTTTGGCGTCGCGGACCGCATTTTCCACCGGAATCCGGCAGCGGTCGATCAGGTCGGAGCAGATTTCCTCGAACTTCGCCCGGGTCAGGGTCATGTCGAGGTGCTTCGGCCCGTCCTGGGTGGCGGTGATGAAGGGCAGGTTGATCTCTGTCTGGGTGACGCTGGAGAGTTCCTGCTTGGCTTTTTCCCCCGCTTCCGTCAGGCGTTGGAGGGCCTGCTTGTCCTTCCGCAGGTCGATGCCTTCGGTTTTCATGAATTCCTCGGCCAGGAAGTCCACGATCTTCTTGTCGAAGTCGTCGCCGCCGAGGTGGGTGTCGCCGGATGTCGAGAGCACTTCAAACACGCCGTCGCCGACTTCCAGGATGGAGACGTCGAAGGTACCGCCCCCGAGGTCGAAGACCAGGATGGTTTCGTTGCTCTTTTTGTCCAGGCCGTAGGCCAGGGATGCGGCCGTCGGCTCGTTGATGATCCGCTTCACTTCGATGCCGGCGATTTTACCCGCGTCTTTGGTGGCCTGACGCTGGGAGTCGTTGAAGTAGGCCGGGACGGTGATGACGGCTTCGGTGACGGTTTCTCCGAGGTACTTGCTGGCATCTTCGAGCAACTTGCGGAGAACCTGGGCCGAAATTTCTTCCGGCGCGAATTGCTTCTCTCTGGCCGGACAGTCGAGCTTGACGTTGCCGCTGCTGTCGGAGAGGACTTTGTAGGCGACTTCTTTGGATTCGTTGTCTACTTCTGAAGATTTGCGTCCGATGAACCGCTTCACCGAGTAGAAGGTGTTTTCGGGGTTCATCACGGCCTGGCGCTTGGCGATTTGTCCCACGAGTTGATCGCCGTTTTTGGCGTAGGCGACGACGGAGGGGGTCGTGCGAAGGCCTTCGGCGTTGGCGATCACGGTGGGTTTACCGCCTTCCATTACCGCGACACAAGAGTTAGTGGTTCCTAAGTCAATTCCAACTACTTTTCCCATAGTGGTGCTTTTGCTCCTATGACTACTACAAAATTTGTTCTGTTTCCGCCCCGTTGATTCGCCAATCGAGTAAACCGCAGGTCACATTTGGTGAATGGGATGAGTAAGGGAGTCCTTTTTGAATAAGATCTTCAAGATCGATTCTTATTTCTATACTGTGGGCGGTCTGTCCTTTTGATGAAGGTGTGTTTACCGAACCTCCGGGGGACGGTCGGACTCCTTGCCGGTGAACCTGCGACCGTTTTGGATAACATCCATTCACTACTGTAGGAGGTGCGATCGCTCTCGATATGGTGGCTAACCGTAAGTCGGGAGTTGTGTTTGCCGTCAATCTCGGAAAATGGTTCGTTAAACTGGGATGGGCATCACCCCATTTCACGCGCCGATTGAACCGATGAAACGCAGACAGTTCTTAACCCTGAGTACCGCCGCCGGGGCAACCCTCCTGGGCCAGTGCGGTTCTCGCGCCTCCCTACAGGCACAATTTCCCCGGAAGACCAGTCAAGGGGGACTGCTGGACGTGGCGTTGGAGGCCCGTCCGGTGCGGGCGGCGATCGCGGGCCAATCCCTGAACCTGTTGGCCTACAACGGACAGATTCCCGGCCCGATGCTGGAAGCTAAACCGGGGGACACGGTGCGAATTCAGTTCAAAAATAGTCTCCCCCAAGAAACGAACCTGCACTATCACGGCCTGCACGTCCCCCCCACGGGGAACGCCGACAACGTTTTCATCCACGTCCCGTCCGGAGAAACCCAGACCTACGAATTGACGATTCCCGAAGATCACCCGGCGGGAACCTTTTGGTATCACCCCCACCGCCACGGCTGGGTGGCCGATCAGGTGTTCGGGGGTCTGGCGGGGTTGTTCGTGATTCGGGGGGAACTCGACGACATCCCGGAGGTGAAGGCGGCGAAAGAAGAATTTCTGGTTTTGCAAGATTTCGACGCGGCGGGAAGTTCGGGTCGGCGGGGAAACCCCATGATGCAGATGATGGGCCGGGAAGGTGCGATCGTCACGGCCAACGGACAGGTCAACCCCTCCCTGTCGATTCCCGCAGGGGGACTGTTGCGGCTGCGAATTCTGAACGCTTCCCCGTCTCGATTCTATTTATTGTCCCTCGAAGATCACGTAAAATCTCCGATACGTTTGGAAGCTCTGTCTCTTTAGAGCAGGGAGGAAAAACGAACGGCGACTTGAGTCG
>NZ_JAJENU010000105.1:0-3077 GCF_035615495.1 Lyngbya sp. CCY1209
CTCAAATGAGGCAAAATTCAAAACGGAGCATCGGGCATCTTGCCTGTGGATTCAGATCCGATCGCCTCATTTAAGATCAAACAGTCCAGTAGGGTGAGTTAGGCGCGGCAGTAATTTTTCAGAAAAACCCACAACTTTCCATCCGCGCCGTAACCCACCATTTCCTTTTCATTGTCCATTTAATTGATGGGGCTCCTTCCGTTATTTGTCGGGCCGTCAAACGACAGCGAATGAGCTTAAAAAATCCCCCTCTCAGCATTCAAGAATTACTCGCTTCCTACGAAAGGCAAGGTTGGGATCAGACGGTAGCAGAACTCAGACTTTACGAAGAACTGCTTTAATGCGATCGCGGCTTTTTATTAAGTTTTGTCTCAAAAACTTGACAAAGAAAATTTTTTCCGAACCCCTTGACTCTCCAGTTAACCGGAGACTCTAAACTCAATCCATCGAGTCCTTAACCGGAGTCTGCCGATGAAAACCACCCACCTGCAACTCAAGGGGATGAGCTGCGCCGCCTGTGCCTCCCGCATCGAAACCGTCGTCAAGCGGATCGACGGCGTGGATCAGTGCCAGGTGAATTTTGGCGCCGAACAGGCTACCGTCAATTATAATCCCCAAAAAACCAATTTGGAGCAAATCCAACAGGCGGTATCCGATGCCGGATACGGCGCCAAACCGTTGAAGGGGATGAGACAGAGTGAAGATGAGACGGAACGGGAAAGCCGCCAAATTGAACGGGAACTGACGCGAAAAGTGGCGATCGCCGGTTTAATCAGTATTTTTCTGATGTTTGGCGGTTTACCAATGATGACGGGGTTAGATATACCTTGGATTCCCCATTGGATGCACAATTACTGGCTACAATTGGTGTTGACAACCCCCGTGATGTTTTGGTGCGGACACCAATTTTTTACGGGAGCTTGGAAAGGGTTAAAACAGCGTTCTTCGGATATGAATACCCTGATCGCTGTCGGAACTGGAGCCGCTTATATTTACTCGGTTTTCGTGACTTTATTTCCCCAAGTTTTTACCAGGCAGGGGTTGAGTGCCGATGTTTATTACGAGTCCGCCGTCGTCATTATTACCCTAATTCTACTGGGGCGATTATTGGAACATCGCGCCCGGGGCAAAACCTCCGAAGCCATCCGCAAATTGATGGGATTACAGGCGAAAACAGCCCGGGTAATCCGCTCCGGAGAAGAACAGGATATTCCCATCGATGAAGTGCAGGTGGGGGATGTGGTTGTCGTGCGTCCGGGGGAGAAAATTCCGGTGGATGGCGAAGTGATGGAAGGGCGATCGACGGTGGATGAGTCGATGGTGACGGGGGAAAGCGTTCCCGTCGAAAAGCATCCCGGAGATGAAGTGATCGGGGCGACAATTAATAAGACGGGGAGTTTTAAATTCAAAGCCGCCAGAGTCGGGGAAGAGACGGTTTTGGCGCAAATCGTGCAGTTGGTGCAGCAGGCACAGGGATCGAAGGCACCGATTCAGCGGTTGGCGGATCGGGTGACGGGGTGGTTCGTTCCGGTGGTAATTGCGATCGCGATCGCCACATTTGTCGTCTGGTTTAATATTACTGGAAATCTCACGTTGGCGATCGTGACAATGGTGGGCGTTTTAATTATCGCCTGTCCCTGCGCGTTGGGATTGGCGACGCCGACATCGGTGATGGTTGGCACCGGATTGGGGGCGGAAAATGGCATTTTAATCAAAGGTGCGGACAGTCTGGAACTCGCCCACAAAATCGAAACTTTAGTATTGGATAAAACCGGAACGCTGACGGCGGGAAAACCGACGGTAACGAACTACGTCACGACGGCGGGAACGGCGAATGATGCCGAGTTGAAATTGCTGCGGCTGGTGGCGGCGGTGGAACGCCAATCGGAACATCCTTTGGCGGAAGCGATCGTCGAATATGCCAAATCTCAACAGGTGGAATTTCCCCTTCCAAATGTGGAGGATTTCGAGGCGATGGCGGGAATGGGGGTGCAGGGAAGGGTTTCCGATCGCCGCATCCAAATTGGCACCTCGGCTTGGATGGAAGAATTGGGAATGGATACCCAAATTTTCGAGACGCAGCAGCAGCAATGGGAAACCGACGGACAGACGACGGCTTGGATCGCGATGGACGGAGAAATTGAGGGATTATTGGGAATTGCAGATACTCTAAAACCCTCGTCGGCGGAAGCGGTGAAGGCGTTGAAGCGGATGGGTTTGGAAGTGGTGATGGTGACGGGAGATAACCAGAAAACTGCCGAGGCGATCGCGGATCAAGTGGGAATCGATCGCGTTTTCGCCCAAGTTCGCCCCGATCGCAAGTCGGAAATCGTCAAATCCTTGCAGCAGGAAAAAGCCAAAAAAGGCAAGGAACGTCCCGTCGTGGCGATGGTGGGAGACGGCATCAACGACGCCCCGGCTTTGGCACAGGCGGACGTGGGAATCGCGATCGGCACCGGCACCGACGTGGCGATCGCGGCGGGGGATATTACCTTAATTTCCGGCGATTTAAAAGGTATCGTCACCGCCATTCAACTCAGCCGCGCCACCATGAACAATATCCGCCAAAATCTGTTTTTTGCCTTTATTTACAATACCCTGGGCATCCCGATCGCAGCGGGGGTTCTGTTCCCCCTCACCCACTGGCTACTCAACCCGATTATCGCCGGTGCTGCGATGGCGATGAGTTCCGTTTCCGTCGTCACCAACGCCCTGCGACTGCGGCGGACTCGCTTGGCGAAACATTGATGTTTTTTTTGAGGTTAAATCATGTTCAAATTCGGCAAAATTGGCGGTTATTTTACGGGGTTGTTGCTGGCGGGTGCGATCGCGTCCCTCCCGGCGGAAGCAATGCCCGAAAAATCCCACGGTGGCGAGTTCGGACAATTCAGCAAAATCGAACAACCCCTCGCCGTCAAGTTGGGTGTCACCCTCGGCGGTGTCGCCCTGATCGGTTTTGAATTGTGGTGGTTTATGTTTGAATCTGGAGGTAAAAAATCGACGGAGTGAGAATCCCCCCCAGCCCCCATCCCCCCCAGCCCCCATCCCCCCCAGCCCCCATCCCCCCCAGCCCCCCT
>NZ_JAJENU010000106.1:0-821 GCF_035615495.1 Lyngbya sp. CCY1209
AAACTCGGGTCTAGAAACCGGGTTTCTATTGAGATCTCGGGGGAAAATCAAAGATGCTTCTAGAAACCGGGTTTCTTCTTTCACAGATTACTCGTCAAACATCAAATGTTGAATCGATGCGGTTTGGATCGAACGTTCCACAAAACGACGATAATTATTCGCCGAGTTAAAATGCGATCGCACTTCTTCACACTTGGGCAAACTCCCCGGCCGCAAATCCACATATTCTCGATAACTGGAAAATTCCCAATCTTCGGCTTTGTCAACTAGCTTTGCTTTGACTGGATTCAAGTGAATATATCGGGTCAACTGAAATAAATATTCATCCCGATCTACGAGAATCGCCTGAAATCGTCTTTGAAATAAGGTTCCGACCCGTTGATAAGATTTGTTGAACGCTTTGACATAAGACACGCTCAACCTTTGCATTGACTTCGAGAAATGATCCGCCCGCAAATACACCAACAGATGATAGTGATTGGGCATCAAGCAATAGGCGATAATATCGGCGGAATTTGTTTCGATCAAATATTTGTTAATTAATCTCAAAAAGTGGATGTAATTATCTCGATTAAAAAATATCGCCTGCCGATTGTGACCCCGATTATAAATATGGTAGTAGCGACCCGTTTCAAAGACGATTTGGCGACGCGGCATTTTTAACTCCTCGAAACTCGATGATAGATCTAGGATATCATAGCTTCAATAAACGGGCTCTAGAAGCCGGGTTTATCGCGTTTAGAAACTCGGGTCTAGAAACCGGGTTTCTATTGAGATCTCGGGGGGAAACCCAAGGTGCTTCTAGAAACCCGGTTTCTTTG
>NZ_JAJENU010000107.1:0-7994 GCF_035615495.1 Lyngbya sp. CCY1209
GTTCTAGAAACCGGGTTTCTTCCAATATCTTAGGGGAGAACCCAAGCGGCTTCTAGAAACCCGGTTTCTTCCTCTCCACCCGAGATGTCTAGAAATCCGGTTTCTGTCCCCATTTAATATCCCCCAAAGCCGCCAAAATATCCGGGGCTTCCACAATTCCCAAAAACCGCCCGTCGCGATCGCGCACCCCCACGGGAACCCCCAGTTTAAATAAGGGAAAAACGTCGGTCAGCAGCGCGGAAGCGTCCACCTGGGGATAGTCTGTCGGGAAATTGAACTCGGCGCGATCGCCCATTTTTTCCAATTCAACTCTCTCGATTCGCCCCAAAAGTTGACCGTCAGAATCGACGCAATAAATCCAACGATTTTGATAATTGTCGATAGTTTGGGAAGGATCGAGGGGAAATTGACAGGTTTCCACCGGACGAATCAGCGATCGCACCGCCATCACTTTAGCGCGATCGATATCTCGGGTGAAAGCGCGGATGTAGTCGTCGGCGGGTGCGGCGATCAGGTCTTCCGGCGTCCCAATTTGCACGATCGCCCCGTCCCGCATCACCGCGATGCGATCGCCGAGTTTCACCGCCTCCTGGATGTCGTGGCTGATAAAAACGATCGTCTTGTGCAGCCGCTTTTGGAGTCGCAGCAACTCGTCCTGCATCTCCCGCCGGATCAGCGGATCGAGGGCGCCGAAGGGTTCGTCCATCAACAGAATCTCCGCATCCGTCGCCAGAGCCCGGGCTAACCCCACCCGCTGCTGCATCCCCCCACTCAGGGCCGCCGGACGGTCGTCGGCCCACTCCCTCAACCCCACGGTTTCCAGCGTCTCCAGGGCTTTTTGACGGCGTTTTCCCTTCTCCATCCCCCGCAATTTCAAACCGTATTCCACATTTTCGGCCACCGTCCGGTGGGGGAACAGTCCGAACCCCTGAAATACCATCGAAATTCGGGTCAACCGGATTTCCCGCAGTCGCCGTTCGCCGACGCGGGCGATATCTTCGCGATCGATGTAAATGTGGCCGCTGGTGGGGGGAATCAGGCGGTTGATGCAGCGGACGAGGGTGGATTTTCCCGAACCCGAGAGTCCCATGATCACGAACAGTTCCCCCCGTCCCACCGTCAGGGAAACGTCCGCCACGCCGACGACGTGGCCGGTTTTTTCTCGGATCGCCTCCCGGGTGTGTCCGTCCCGGAACAGCCGCAGGGCCCTTCGGGGGTCATCTCCGTAAATTTTGACCAGATGTTCGATCTGAATTTTGGGGTTCGAGTCGTGCATCGAGGCGATCGCGGGTGGGGTTCGGCGGCTCAATTTCACATTTTAAACGTTCGGGCGATCGCTTTTGTCAAAACTCCGTAAATTTACCGAGGACGGCAGGTAGATGACGAGGACTTCACTACGGGATTCGGCTTTATTTATACCGTCATCGCCACCGTCGAAAATACCCGCGCCGTCAACAAGGCGAAACGGCAGACGAAAGGAAACAGCAATCCCGGCTCTGAAGATATTCGAGTTCAACTGATCAAAATCGCCCACAAAATGGGAGAAGTCACCCTGTCCGATTTGGTCGTCGAAACGGGCCGGACTCCCCAATAAATTCGCACGATTTTAGAAGAATTGCAGCGGGAAGATTTGATGAGAATCCACAACCGCAGTCGGGACGGTGCCGTTGTCTACAGCGCCGTTTAATTTTCATCTTCAAAATCGACCGGGAATCTACCATGTCCAAACAGCTACTGTACGGCAATTTTGTTGACAAATAAATCGCCCGAAAATTGCGGGGACGCGATCGATAAATTGAAGGGGGTTTCGGTTGAATCCCCCTTTTTTCCGTTTTAAATTTTTACCGCGATCGTATAGCAATCAGCTTTCAGCAATCGGCAAAGAGCTATTAGCTTTGGAATTGATTCCAAAGCGGTCTGGATATCCAACCCGTTTTGTGTTCCGAGCATTCAACCGGAGCGGAACAAATCGCCGCGGCGCTGGGGTTGTCGGTGGGGGAAGTTGACCGGCAACTGCGCGATCGCTAATTCCCAAATTTCCGCTCCCGAGACAGTTTCAGCCTCGAAATGTACCAGGTCAAACTACCCGCCCCCAGGCAAAGTGCCCCCAGACCGAAAAAGACCGCCGGCAGGCCGAAAAAGGTTTCCGCCACCCCCGCCAAAGCCAGCGGCAGGGACAGGGCGATATTGACGGCATTGTTTTGCAGGCCGAACACCTTGCCCCGCATCTCTTCCGGGGTTTCCGCCTGGATGGTGGTCTGCATGGGGATGCCCACCACCGCGCCGAACACCCCCAACACCGCGATCAGGGCCAGAGCCGGCCAGAGTTGCTGGCTGAAAAACGCCAGTCCGACCAGACAGACGGCCATCCCCACGGACCCGAACAGCGCCATTTGAAAGTGGGAAAATTGGTGGCCGGCGTGGCCCAAAATAGCCGCCCCGATCGCCATCCCGATGCCCGCCGCGGCCAGGAGAAAGCCGAATTGGGACGATTTGAGGTTCGGGATCAACTCCGCCACCCGGACAGCCAAAACCGCCAGGGCCGCGAAGATGGAAAATAGGATCACCAGTTGAATCAGGGCGTTGCGGACGCCCCGGTGGTCCCGCAGGTAGCGCAGCCCGTCCCGCAGGTCTTCCAGGACGTGGGGCTGTTCGTGGGGGTTCTCCATCCGCTTTTCGCCGGTTTTCATCAGCAGCAACAGCAACCCGGCGACGGCGTAGCCGCTCCCGACGATCAACTCCTTGCCGACGGGTAGCTGACTCCCCAGGCGTTCGGCCAGGGTGTCCGCCAGGGCCAGCAGGGGTTCCCCCACCGCAAATCCCACGATCACCGACGCCATCATGGTAGTGGTGTACAGGGAGTTAGCCGATAGCAGGTGCTTGCGCTCCACAATTAGGGGGATAGCCGCCTGTTCGGCGGGGGCGAAAAATTGGGTCAGGGTCGAGACGAGAAATGTGACCAGCAACAGCAGGCAGAACCCGAACGGGAACTTTCCGAGTTTCATCCCATCCGAGAGCCACAGCAATATGGGCAAACTCAGCACGAAGCCGCCCCGGAGCAAATTCGTCAGCACCAGCACCGGCTTTTTCGGCCAGCGATCGACGTATACCCCCGCCCCGGCGCCGAATAAAACGGCGGGAATGGTGAAGGCGATCATGATCGCCGAAACCCAACCGCTGATGCTCTGGCCGGCCTGTTGAAACCGCGTGGAAATGACGGCGATCATCAACACCAGGTACACTTTATCTGCGAGTTGGGAAAAAACCTGGCCGCTCCACAGGGCGAGAAAATTGCGGTTTCTCAGAACGGGTAAAAAGCCGCGTTCTTCTTCCTCCGGCGGGGATTCCGGCGGTTTGGGTGTCGGCTTCATGAGGGTCGCGGATGTTCCCTCGGGTTGAGCCGGAGAACGGTTCGGTGTCGGAATGTCCGAGCGATTTCCATTGTCCCAATCATCCATTGAGTTATTATGTTTGGATTGACAGCGAGCGTCTTCCGCGCAGTCGGGCGATCGCCTCGTCGGAAGAATGTGGCATCGTTAAAATAACGGCAAAACCGTCGGCGCCTTTTCAATTTTAGTCAAAAATGGGTATTCCATTCCAGGGAAAAGCGGGAACCGGCGAAACGGGGGGGCGGGCGTCGGGGACGGGCAATTCATTATCAATTGTCGCGCTCGATTATCAATTATCCCGGCTTCCCTAAATCCGGTATTTGGTGTTAAAATCCTTGCAGCCCGAGTCGTGCGTCTTCGGGAGTTTCCGCGACCCTTTCTGGGAATCATCGCCGGATACCCATTTAAAATGGGTCGGATTGACCGCCAAATGCGGACGAAAGAGAGAAAAAAACCATGACAACTGAAATTTTACAGGTAATCTGGTCTTTGTCGGCCCTGGGTTTGATTGTCCTCGTACTCCTGCACAGCCCCAAGGGCGACGGCATCGGCGGGATCGGCGGACAGGCTCAACTGTTTACGAGCGCCAAGAGTGCGGAAGTCACCCTCAACCGCATCACTTGGATGCTGGCGATCGTTTTTATGGGGTTGACGGTGATTTTGAGCGCCGGCTGGGTCGGATAGGCCGTCGGACCGCGAGGAATTTTCAGTCTGTATGGGTGCACAGCGACGATTTCGAGTCTGGGGGGCCGGCCTTTTGGCCGCCGGCCTCGTCGTCGCCTTCAGTCTGCGATCGCCCGCCGTTGATGGCGGGATACCTTCGCGACCGCACCCCCTGCCGCCGACCCTGGAGCAGTGGGGAGATCCGACCGCCGGCGACTATTTCGACGAGATCGAAGTGCCGCCATTCGGCTACCTGATCTGGTCGCGGTGGCCGGTTCGGGTTTATGTCGAGCGCCGGGAGGACGACCCCTCCCAGAATTGGCGGGAGACGGTTTTGGCGGCGGTGATGGAGTGGGATGCCTACGTGCCCCTGGAAATCACCGGCGATCGCGATCGGGCCGACATCCGGATTTTCCGACGCCGCCCCCCCCTCAAACCGGGCCACCTGCGGGCTCGCTCCGGCGAAACCCGCTACCGCCTCCTGACCCGCACCACCGAAACCGGCTCCCGGCTCCTGACGCACCAGTTTACCATTTTGTTGAGTCCCACCCAAACCGGACCCTACGTCGCGTCGGTGGCTCGCCACGAATTCGGCCACGCCCTGGGGATTTGGGGCCACAGTCCCGAGGAAACGGACGTGATGTATTTTGCCCAAGTCCGCGAACCCCCGCCCATTTCTCCCCGAGACGTGAATACCCTGCGGCGCATTTATCAACAACCCACGCAACTGGGTTGGCCCCTGGCGTCGGCGGACGGACCGCCGTCGGAGTCAGGGTCTGCTCTGGGGGACGCGACATCGATGAATTTTGATCGTCGGCGGACGCCAAAAGTGTATAAAATTGATCGATGAACAGTTGATATCACATTTGTTTAAACTCCGGTGGAAGTGGGAGTGTAGCTATCCCGCCGCGATCGCAATTGAGTCCCGGTTGCGATCGAATTCCGTCCCCCGGACAAATAGCATTTCTTAATCAACTCCGGATTGGCTTTATAAAACAATCTCTCATTTAAAGTTCGTGTAAAGCTTATGTAAAAACACGGAGAGGGGAGGTTTACAAAACTATCTTGATCCGGGTAAATTGGGCTTACACTTAGACATCAGTCAACATGATTTCAGAATTTCTCTGAGATCGGCTCGTCGCTTTCACCGGGCTGGCCCGCCACCCCTCTTTTGAGGATTCAATCGGCGTCCGATTCTTTTTGAAGCCGGGACGCTCGTTCCCGTATCAAAATTCGGCCGCCTTGAATTTCTCGGAAAACGTTGTGTTTTTTTTAGCCTAAAATCCGACCTTATAAAATAGCATCTCTTTGTCAACCCTGCGGGTCAAACCATGCATGAAAGCGGCGAAGCGACTGGAAAAGATTGTGTTGCCAATGTCTCGACTCGCATCGAGTCGATCTCAATCCTTGAAAACCGGGTTTCAGTTGTCAATCGGGCCGTGGCTCGGAACCGGAACCGGCTACCTTTGAATCCGTCCGATTGGGTGGCAACTCCCAATTGTTAATGTCAATCACCTTTCAAATGCCACGCCTTCAAGCCCAGATCATTTGCTCGGCTGATCTCTCAAGAATTAGGGAAGTCATCATCACTAAATTTCAATCATGACAGAACAACTACAACTCACGCAACTGGGGACCTACCAAACCGGTATTTTTGACGAAGGGGCAGCCGAAATTCCCGCCTTCGACCCCGAAACCAACCGTCTATTTGTCGTTGACGGGTTCGAGAAGGCGATCGACGTTTTCGACCTCACCAACCCCAGCGAAATCACCAAAGTTGATGTCGATCTCGATATCTCCGGCTTCGGCGGGGAGGTCAACAGCGTCGATGTCAAAAACGGCGTCGTCGTCGCCGCCGTCGGGGCGGGAGTCGATGAGAAAGGAAACGCCGTGTTCTTCGACACCAGCGGCAACTTACTCGGGGCCGTCGAGGTGGGTTACTCCCCCGACATGGTGACGTTCACCCCCGACGGTACGAAAGCCCTGGTGGCCAACGAAGCCTTTCCCAACGACGATTACACCTTCGACCCGGAAGGCTCCGTCAGCATCGTCGATATTTCCGATGGCATCGAAGATGCCACCGTAACGACCGCCGGTTTCACGGCTTTTAACGGCCAGGAAGATGAACTCGCCGAGTCGGGCGTCCGGATTTTCGGCCCCGGCGCCAGCGTCGCCCAGGACTTGGAACCGGAATATATCGCCGTCAGTCCCGACGGTAGCACCGCCTATGTCGCCCTCCAGGAAAATAACGCGATCGGTATTTTAGACCTCGATTCTGAGGCATTTACCGATGTTGTCGGCTTCGGCTTTAAGGATTACGACGAACCCGGAAACGGCTTGGATGCCAGCAACCGGGACGATGGCATCAACATCCGAAACTGGCCCGTCTTCGGGATGTACCAGCCCGACGCCATCTCCACTTACGCGGTTGACGGCGAGACTTACTTCGTCACCGCCAACGAGGGCGACGCCCGCGAATATGATACGTTCAACGAGGAAGCACGGATCGGAGATGAAGAGGTCATCTTAGATCCGGACGCCTTCCCCGATGCCGAAGAACTCAAACTCGATGAAAATCTCGGGCGCCTGAAAATCACCAACACCCTCGGCGACACGGACGGCGACGGAGACTTTGACGAACTCTATTCCTTCGGCGCCCGTTCCTTCTCGATTTGGGATGCACAAGGAAATTTGGTGTTTGACAGCGGGGATGAGTTTGAACAGATCACCGCCGAACTGGTCCCCGAAAATTTCAATTCCACCAACGACGATAATGACTCCTTTGACGATCGCAGCGACGACAAGGGCCCCGAACCGGAAGGGAACGTCATCGGCGAGGTGGACGGAAAAACCTATCTGTTCACCGGGTTAGAACGGGTCGGCGGTATTGCGGTTCACGATATCAGCGATCCCACCGATCCGCAATTCGTCGAGTACATCAACACCCGCAACTTCGACGTACCGGAGACTCTCGAAGATGGCAGCAGCAACCCCGCCGCGGGCGACTTGGCACCGGAGGGTTTGGACTTCGTGGCGGCGGAAGATAGCCCCACCGGACGCCCCCTGTTGATTGTGGCTAACGAAGTCAGTGGCAGTACCAGCACCTACGATTTCGGAGGCGGTGTCATTGATGATACCCCCTTTGTGGGAAGTGCGGTCAGCAATCTGATCCGGGCAAGCGACGGCGATGATACCGCCGCCGGCGGACTCGCCAACGATGCCATTTTCGGCCTGGAGGGCGATGATGTCCTGCGGGGCGACCTCAACAGCCGCAGCCCTCAAGTTCAGGTGGGTGGCGACGATGTGATTTTCGGCGGTAAAGGCGACGATCGCATCGGCGGAAAAGCCGGTAACGATCGCCTCTTCGGCGATATGGGCAATGACCAGATCTGGGGCGACATGGGCGACGACCTGCTCCGGGGCGGTTTGGGAGATGACACCCTCACCGGGGACGACTTCTCCGGCGGCTCGGGTTCCGATACCTTCGTTTTAGCCGAGGGAGAAGGAACCGATACCATTACTGACTTCGAGGTGGGTACGGATCTGATCGGGCTGGCCAACGGTCTGACCTTTGCAGATGTCTCGATTTCGGCCGCCGGTGATGCCACCGAAATCGCCCTCGGCGACGAGGTTCTGGCCGTCCTCGAAGGGGTGAGTGCATCCCTCGGCGAATCCGATTTTGTCCCGTTCGTGTAATTGATTGATCGGGGAAATTTATTCTGGCGATCGCCGATCGCCAGCATCGAACATGACACTTGTCTGCCCTCCAATATCGGACGCATTGGGGGGCATTTTTTATGGCGGGCAACAGCCAACAGCCAACGGGGCATGGGGAACTGAAATGATCGCAATCAGCGATCGTGCGGTCATATCAAGTCCGTTTGAATACTTACACAATCGTTCGAGAAAAGGCAATCGGCAAGAGGCAATCGGCAAAAGTTT
>NZ_JAJENU010000108.1:0-800 GCF_035615495.1 Lyngbya sp. CCY1209
AGGCTCTAGAACCGAATCGTTAAACAGTCCTAAGGGGTTAAGACAGTGCGATTTGGAAAGTACCGACTCTGAACATTGGCGAAGCAAACATTACGAGCAATCAGAAGAGACGCAACAATGTCTAACCATGTTTTGGTTCTAGATACCAACCGTAAGCCGCTCACACCCTGCAAGCCAGGGGTAGCGCGGTCACTACTCAAGGTTGGGAAAGCGGCGGTATTTCGCCGTTATCCATTCACTATCATCCTGAAAAAGGAGGTTGAGGCTGACCCCGAGCCTGTCGAACTTAAGTTAGACCCAGGCTCTAAAGTTACTGGAATTGCCCTGAAACAAGGGAATCAAATCATCTTTGGTGCTGAGTTGCAGCATCGAGGGCAGCAGATTAAAGCTGCATTACTATCCCGCCGTCAATTGCGGCGCGGTAGACGGAATCGCAAAACTCGCTATCGGCAGGCACGATTCTTGAATCGGACTCGTCCTGCTGGTTGGCTTGCACCCAGTTTGCAACACCGAGTCTTGACTACGATGACCTGGGTGAATCGGCTCCGCAAGGTTGCACCTATCGGTTCAATTGCGATAGAACTGGTGCGGTTGTGCGATTCGTTCGGGAGTGAAATAGGGCTGAAATGCCTGAAATAGCCTCCCGGTAAGGCTTCCATCCCCTTGGATGGATATAAGGGACGCACCCCTGACCAGCCTTATAACTATCTGTATGTTCCGAAGTTTGGTATCACAGTGATACTAAATGAGGTCGGAACTCTCAGGGTCAAGGAAAAATCAGTGATACAAGTTTCTTATAT
>NZ_JAJENU010000109.1:0-572 GCF_035615495.1 Lyngbya sp. CCY1209
GGGAAGCGATGTTATAGTTTTCAACCGCAGTACCGAAGACGGATTCGGATTTGTCCAAATTGGTGAAACTTCCGAAAACCAACTCGCTCCGGATCAATTTATTAACGTTCCAACCGGAGAAACTTATCAAGATAATCTCGGCACTCTCAACAGTCCAATTCTGGCTTACGAACAGGAAACCGGAACCCTCAAATATGACCGGGATGGTTCCGGATTTCAAGCGGCTGAAATTGTCGCAACTTTTGCACCGCTTGACGATCTCAATAATTATCCATCTCTATCTGTTGGTAATATTTTGCTGGTTGGGACGGCATCTGATACGCCATTGACACCCCTTAAAAATGAAACTGTGAGGGCGTTTTCCGTTGTTGATGGGGCGACTCCTACTGATGACAGCCTCTCCGCAGATTCTCCCAGTCTTGCCGGAATTACTGTTACCGTTCCGGTGCCGCCGGGGAGTACCATCACGGAGTTGGTTGGCGGAACTGTAACCCGTTTGAGTGATAACGGTACGTCGGTGGAATTTACTCCAACTGTCGGAGGGGGAAATACGGGAAGTTTTGAGGTGTTTA
>NZ_JAJENU010000110.1:0-1189 GCF_035615495.1 Lyngbya sp. CCY1209
GCAGTTTGGCTTCTCGGTTTGGGATTTCTGCTGATTTCCCTCTCCTTGTTGCCCAGTAGACCCAGTTTCCGTCATACGTTGATGCGTTTGGTCTAACCAACGTGTGGTAGACAATGGGAGTCCAGTTATGATGTTGAAGTCGCAGACCATCCTTCGTTTGGAAAATCCATTTTTCGTTTCTTTCGTTCCCATTACTCAGTATTACTTTTCCGGTTCGGAAGTATTTCCTGAGCGTTTTGTATTTGGCGTTTCCGCATCTTGATTCTACCCATGCCCGTAGTTGTTGCCAGAGTATGTTATCTAGCTTTCCGAATATCTCCGAGGAGACTACCCCTGAATAGTATCTTGACCATCCTGTGATGATGGGATTGAGTCTTTTAATCAGGGCGGCTTGAGGTGCTGTTTTATGATTCTTAATCACCTCTTTTACCTTTTCAGTATGGGCTTTGATTGCTTCTTTATCCGGTTTTATGTGAGTCTTGAATCCCAGTAGTCTATTGTGGGGACCTCCACTTTTCCCGGATGTATGTCTCCCTTTTGGATATTGCCTGATATTGAACCCCAGAAAGTCGAATCCGGGTGGGACTTTTTCTCCGTCAACTTTGATTTCTCTTAGTGTATGACAGATTCTTGTCTTTTCCGGCTTAAGTCGGAGTCCAATGGGCTCTAGCCATGAGGAAATAGCAATCTTGCACTGTTCAATGATTTCGAGTTTTGGAGATATAACTACAAAATCATCGGCGTATCTGACGACAGTTGCTTGAACTTTGCTATTCTTTTTTGGGAATAGCTCTTCGATGTGCCTCACCATCCCATCCAGTGCGATGTTGGCGAGGAGTGGACTTATTATCCCTCCTTGGGGTGTCCCGGCTTTTGTATCGTCAAATACACCATTGTCGATGACCCCGGCTTTTAACCATTGTCTGATATTGCGCCTTATGGTCGTTGGACAATGAAGTTTAGATAGTAGGTAATCATGGTCAATTTGGTCAAAGCATTTGGCAATATCGGCATCCAGAACATAGTAGTTCAGTTTGTTGAGCGCCAAATATATTCTACCAATTGCGTCAAGGGTTGAGCGTCCAGGTCGGAACCCATAACTTGTTCCCTCGAATTTAGGTTCCCAGTAGGGTTCCATTGCCATCTTGACCAAGGCTTGCTTGGCTCTATCTCGGATTGTTGGGATTCC
>NZ_JAJENU010000111.1:0-2663 GCF_035615495.1 Lyngbya sp. CCY1209
GCGCGATCGCATGGTTTCTCCTGTTGCCAATTCATCCTGTATGCAGCTTTGTTCCCCTTAACGGGGGTGAGGGCGAATTGTCTCGGAATGAGCGACAGTTCTTTGATTAACTTGTCATTGTCTGTGTTTTGCTTTATAATTGTCATATTGTTATACCCTGTAAACTTTGATGGCTAACTGGGGCTAGGGCTATTTCCCGAACCCCTTTTTTTGTCTAATTTTATCATTTATTCGCGGTCATCAAATGAGTTTGAGTGTTCAAAATGTTAATTTTCTTAAAGTGGGGAACGTTCCCTCTTTTCTCTTTTTCCAAATGTCTCAAAAGCCGGAGAGTTTTCTCCGCGTTGCCCTAAAAAATCATGTAAATTTTTGTTAAATAGTGGAACGTTCCACTATTTAACATTTCTGAAGAAAGGCGCAAATTGCGCTCTTTCAGGTTGGTCAAGGTGAGCCGACAACCCTCCTCCCTTACTTGCCGAGCTACCGAGCGGGCGCTGCGGACGGCCGGCCGCTAGGCCGGCCGGGAGCCCGCTATGTGGCGGGCTTCCTCTTTTCCTTGATACTTAAGGGATAAGTATGACTGCTTCGCTCTGAAATAACTACTGGGTAAGGGTTTCAGCCGTTTTTACTTTTTTGTAGTTTGTACTACATGATTCTGTATCGGTTGCTGTGTAAGGGTTGTGGCGGTCGGTTAAAAAGTGCGTGTTACATATCCCCCCTCCCCCCATATGTAGAGCTGGAGGTGGAGGACGAGGGCGGTTTCGTAGAGGGAATGTTTTGGATTTCCCGATCAATTGAGCCCCGTCATCCGCCGGAAGCGGCTGGGGGTGGTGGCTGTTTCGTTTGGCTCTGGCTCCTGTACGATTCGTCATCGCTATTGGGTGAATGTTAGGTAAACGCGGCCGTCGTTGGCTTTCGGTGGCCTGCACGGATAGACTGGGGACACATCCAAAAGGGTGAAGCCGTCCACCTCCAAGATGTCGGTAATCGCATCCACCGCATGGGGAATCAGATCGCGCCCGGTCATCACCCGGACGCGGATCGTCTTGCTGGGGGGATCGGAGTCCTCCGGGTTAACAAATTCCCACTCGCCCTGTTTGCTGTCCCAAAAATAACTTTTGCCCCGCAGGTGTTCGTAAAGTTCCTCCTGAGTTTGGTGGGGGTAGTCGGGGGCGATGGCGATCGCCTGCTTGTACTTCAATGTTTTTCTAATCATGGCAACGTCACCACCCCCAATATGGAAAGTAGGGCCGCAGCCATTCGTGGCACTCGCACAGCCATTCAATATGGTCGCGGTCGGGATTGAACCATCGTTTTTGGATTTTTATGTCAAAGCTAAAATGACGGCACGAATGCAGCCATACACTCACCACCAACACCGATGTTTGGCGATTGGAGTTGGGCAACTTGAGCAGTAAATAAGTAGACATCTTAAAACACCCCATTCCAAAACGGAAAGTACGGCCGCAGCCATTCGTGTGTTTGGCATAACCAGTAAATGTGATGGTCATCCGGTTCAAACCGTGGCAAAATAAAGCGGCCCCTGATTCTCAAAACATCTCCGTAACTTGAACACACTTCTAAATAACAATTGTTCCAAAAACTAATCAGCATACTCCGACTCCTGTTTAATCAAGTCCAGTGCAGCGCGTCCGAGCTTGTAACGTTCGCCGCGACATCCCATCACCTGCTGAATAATATCGGTTTCTTTCACCCCCCTGTCAATGGCATCTAACGCCGCGTCTTGGTACTTTTCGGCAATTTCGGAAATTTCGGAATTTTCGGGGACAACTAGCTGCTTTGAATTTTCCGAAATTTTAGATAAACCGCCGAAATCGCCGTCCGGTGAGGGTTCTAGGATTTCGGGCTGGGCGTAGAGCGATTCCGACCGCTGAAAATTTAGAAATTCCGCGATCGCTTGATTGGTCTGTTGGGTCAGGTACAGCGAACTGGCGACGGAGTGCTTGAAGTCTGCCTGCTCTTGTTTGTCCATCGCGGTCATTTTTGGCTTCAGTTTCGCCAGTTCCACGCCCGTCAAAATCAGGCCGGTTCCGCACCCCATCCCGTAGCCGATGGTCAGCCATCGTAGGGTTGAATGGCGGGTGAGAAAGGGCGTAAAAAACCAAACTGGAGTTGCCGTAACCGCCAGAAAAATTGACAGGCCGTGCAGCAATCTCCAGTTGCTCCGGATAGCTTGGTTGTTGGCGTTAGGGTTAATTACATCCATTGGATTCCACCTCCGATAATCAGGACGCAGGCGACGGCGACGGCGACGGTCAACCACTGCCACCAATCTTCGGATTTTTCTCGCTGGTAGTAGGCGATACCCCCGATCGCACCCAACACGAGGGAGGCGATCAGGGCAAGCCAAAATCCGGGCAACCGGAACTGGGGATAGTCCACGGCCAACAGCGAAACGGCTGACGCGCCGCACCCGAACATCAAAATCAGACCGATAATTCTGTAGAGTTGGATCATGAAGTTAATAGCCTTTGAGGATGTCTGCCCCCGTTGCCGGGGGCGTTTTCTTGGGATTAGAGAGCGGACATCAGGGCGTTAATTTTCTGGTCGGCCAGTTGCGCCGACTTTTCCAGACCTTGCCCCAAACGGGCGTAACGCGGCCGCAGCCCGTGCAGGTATTTGGCGGAGTCCTTTTTGGCCGA
>NZ_JAJENU010000112.1:0-386 GCF_035615495.1 Lyngbya sp. CCY1209
TCTACACAAGCATTACAGACACCACGATCCATCAGATCCATCAAAATGGGTGAATAAAGTAAATTGGGGGTAGGGGTAAAACCCCACACCACAGAAATGGATGAGCCGGACAACCCGACATGGGACGCTTGACCCGTATCAATGTACAATGATAGGTGTATCAATGTACAAAGATAGAGCTATGAGCAGTATGGCCAACTACAACCCCGACACCAGCGGACTAAAACAGCCGAAATGGAACCACACCCCGACCGTCCCGATCCGCGTCCCCGCAGAGTTTGCCGATGAGCTACTGGCGATCGCCCGTCGGATGGATCGGGGGGAAGCGATCGAGGCGGCACCCAACAGCAACGGCAACGGGCGGCCGCAAGGTGAGCCGACGCCCG
>NZ_JAJENU010000113.1:0-315 GCF_035615495.1 Lyngbya sp. CCY1209
CGGGAGATTGGAAGCCCCGTCTCTTCAGAGCGGGGATGAAAATCGACTCGAGCGGCTTGAGCCGCCGAGTCCTAATTGATCTCACCTAGGTGTATAATGACAGCATGAGTGCGATTCGTTCGGGAATGAAATAGGGCTGAAACGCCTGAAATAACCTCCCGGTAAGGCTTTCACCCCCTCGGGTGAATAACAGCCTTATAACTGTCTGTATGTTCTAAGTTTGGTATCACAAGACACCAAATGAGGTCGGAACTCTCAGGGTCAAGAGGAGAAGTGGAGAATCTTAACAATTCTTTAACAATCCCCAAGAGAGGA
>NZ_JAJENU010000114.1:0-728 GCF_035615495.1 Lyngbya sp. CCY1209
AATCCCGAATACAACCGCCTCACGTTCGCGATTTTTGGAGTTGCCACGCCCTCCGATTTGATTCGAGATCGCAACCGAACGCCATTTAATATCGGGACGGCGATCGCACTGTCGGGGTTCAGTTTGGCAGAAGTCGAACCCCTCGCCCGGGGATTGCCTTTTGAATCCGGCAATAAGCAAAAAATTCTCCAATACATTTTAGACTGGACGAACGGACAGCCGTTTTTGACGCAAAAAATATGCGATATCATTTTTCAATCGAGCGCGGATAAACCGGGCAATAAATTGCACATACCGCCGGGAAAAGAAGAATTTTGGGTCGAAAATATCATCCGCAATTCTATCGTCGAAGACTGGCAGTCGAAGGACGAGCCGGAACATTTGAAAACGATCCGCGATCGCCTCCTCCGCAACCCCCAGCGGGCGGGCAGATTGCTGGGAATTCATCAGGATATTTTGCAGAATCACGGCATCAAATTTGACAACAGCCGCGAGCATACGGAACTCATCTTGTCGGGAATAGCCGTCAAAAAGGGCGACAAATTGGCGGTCAAAAATCGAATTTATGAGGCGGTCTTCAATCTCGAATGGGCGAGGGAACAGTTGTCGGCCATCCGCCCCTATTCTCAAACCTTTGATGCTTGGGTCGCCTCCGGCCAAACGGACGAATCGCGGCTGTTGCGGGGGCGGGCTTTAAAAGATGCACAAATTTGGGCGATCGGAAAAAG
>NZ_JAJENU010000115.1:0-7013 GCF_035615495.1 Lyngbya sp. CCY1209
ATTGACTATGCCTTTAAGAGTTCAGTTTTGGACTGCTTAAGAATCCCCGCGTCTTTAGACCGGGGAGAAGTCAAAATTTTCTCAGAATTAGCAATTGCACCAGTTGCTACCTCAGTTGATCCCAAGCAAACATCATTCAAACCGTACATGAGTTCTCCCACAGAACGACGAGCACTGATCACGGGAGCCAGCAGTGGCATCGGCAAGGCGACGGCCCTGGCCCTGGCAGATGCCGGCATCCACATCGCCCTCGTCAGTCGCTCGCCGGAGCCATTGGAGGCCGTAGCCCGCCAAGCACGGCAACGGGACGTCGAAGCCCAAGCATTCGCCCTAGATTTATTCAAAATCGAGCAAGTTCACGCCGAAATTGCCACCCTTTCCGAGGCTTTTGGCCCCTTCGATATCCTGGTCAACAGTGCGGGTATGGGTTACACCCAGCCCCTGGCGAGTACCCCCCTGGCCGACTGGCAGCGGGTGATCGACCTCAACCTCACCGGTGTCTTTGAATGTATCAAAGGGGTCTTGCCCGGAATGCGGGACAAAGGTGGCGGAACCATCGTCAACATCGTTTCCATCGGCGGCCAACAGGTGTTTCCCAACTGGGGGGCCTATTGCGCCAGCAAATTCGGCTTGATGGCCCTCTCCCGAACCCTAGCCGCGGAAGAACGCCCCCACGGCATCCGCGTCACGGCGATCTGTCCGGGGGCCGTCAACACTTCCCTTTGGGACGCCCCGACGGTAGAAGCGGATTTCGATCGCAGCGCGATGCTGAACCCGGAAACCGTCGCCCGGTCGGTCCGGCACGCCGTCGAGCTCCCCCCCGAGGCGACCCTCGACGAACTGATTCTCATGCCCAGCGCCGGCAGCTTCTGAATCGGTCTTTCCGTGCGAATTTTCCACCCATTTCTAACTTCATTCCCACATTTTCCAATTTGTCATGACAATTGCATCCTCCAACAATTTTGTTAACTCATCCAGTTCCGACAGTATGAAAAATGCGGACAAAGACAATCTCAGCCGGATTTCCACCCGTCCCGACCGCAGCTCTTCCACCCACGCCAAAAATGGCCAACATCCCACCCGCACCGAAGTCAGCTCGGAAGAAATGATGGCCGCCGTCGAAACCATACTCTTGGGCGTCGGCGAAGATCCCGAACGGGAGGGACTCCTCAAAACTCCCAAGCGGGTGGCCGAAGCCATGGGATTCCTGACCAACGGCTACAACCAGTCCCTCGAAGATCTCGTCAACGGCGCCATCTTCGACGAAGGACACGAAGAGATGGTTCTGGTGCGGGATATCACCGTCTTCAGCCTCTGCGAACACCATATGCTGCCCTTCATGGGCAAAGCCCACGTCGCCTACATCCCCAACCAAAAAGTGATCGGCCTGAGCAAGCTGGCCCGCATCGTGGAAATGTACGCCCGCCGCCTGCAAGTCCAAGAGCGGCTCACCCGCCAAGTCGCCGAGGCCGTCCAAACCGTCCTCGAACCCCAGGGCGTGGCGGTGGTGATGGAAGCCAGCCATATGTGCATGGTGATGCGCGGCGTCCAAAAACCCGGATCTTGGACCGTCACCAGTGCTATGCTCGGTGTATTCCAAGACGATCAGAAGACCCGCGAAGAATTCCTCAACCTGATTCGCCACCAACCGTCCTTTTAGGGGACGACTGGGGAAAGGAGCAGCAGGAAAGTGTCAGAAGCGGGGAGAATTTGGCACTTCGGGCGGCTCGACGGCGATCGCTTCCCGAGGAGCGAAAAATTGACGGGATTTTGCTCAAATCCGGATCGTCAGGGTGCCACTCCCCAAACCTCAGTTTTGATTTCGTGGCTTTCTAGCTAGGACAATCCAATGACTCAACCCATCAAGTTCGGTACGGACGGCTGGCGCGGCGTCATCGCCGACGATTTCACCTTTGAACGGGTCGCCCTCGTCGCCCCCCTGGCGGCTCAGGTGTTGAAAGAAACCTACGGCGACACCACCGAAAATGACCACACCGTCATTGTCGGCTACGATCGCCGCTTCCTCGCCGAAGAGTTCGCCCAAAAAGCAGCCGACGCCATCCGGGAGGCGGGTTTCGACGTGAAACTGAGCGAAACCTACGCCCCCACCCCAGCCTTCAGCCTCGCCGCCCACCAACAAAAGGCCCTCGGGGCGATCGTGATCACCGCCAGCCACAACCCCGGCAAATATTTGGGCTTGAAAGTCAAGGGCGGCTTCGGCGGTTCGGTGAACCCCGATGTCACCCAAAAGATCGAGGCCCGTCTGGACAGTCCCCTCCCCCCCGTCAACATTCCCGGCACCCTGGAATCCTTCGACCCCTGGCCGGGATATTGCGAAACCCTGCAATCTAAAGTCAAGATCGACGAAATTAAAGAAGCGATCGCATCCCGGCAGTTGAGCGTCTTCGCCGACGTCATGCACGGGGCCGCCGCCGGGGGGCTCCAACGCCTGCTGGGGGACGGCGTTCACGAAATTAACGGCGATCGCGATCCCTTATTCGATGGAGGTGCTCCCGAACCCCTGCCCCGCTACCTCTCGGAACTGTTCCGGCAGATCAAAAGCCACTCCGCCAAAACCGACGGGGTGACGGTGGGGCTGGTGTTCGACGGAGACAGCGATCGCATCGCCGCCGTGGACGGGGACGGCAACTTCCTCAGCTCCCAAATTCTCATCCCCATCCTCATCGAACATTTATCGACCCGCCGCGGATTCACCGGAGAAGTGATCAAAACCGTCAGCGGTTCCGACCTCATCCCCCGCATCGTCGATCTGTTCGGCCTCTCCCTCCACGAAACCCCCATCGGCTACAAGTACATCGCCGACCGGATGCTCTCCAATTCCGTTTTGATCGGCGGGGAAGAGTCCGGCGGCATCGGCTACGGAACCCACATCCCCGAGCGGGATGCCCTGCTGTCGGCCCTGTACGTCTTGGAGGCCGTGGTGGAGTCCGGGGAAGACCTCAGCCGCACCTACCGCCGCCTGCAAGAGCAAACCGGCTTCACCTCCGCCTACGATCGCATCGACCTGCCCCTAGCCAGCATGGACGTGCGGGCGAAACTGGTGGCGGAGTTGGAAAACAACCCCATCAAAGAAATCGCCGGACAAGCCGTGGTGGACTGCCTGACCGTGGACGGCTACAAGTTCCGCCTCGCGGACGGCCGCTGGCTCCTGATCCGCTTCAGCGGCACCGAACCCGTCCTGCGGCTCTACTGCGAAGCCGATACCATCCAGACGGTGAGCAAAACCCTCTCCTGGGCCAAGGATTGGGCGCTCAGTCAGAATTAGGCAATAGGCAATAGGGAATAGGCAATAGGCAATGGGGGTTCTGCTTCCCTCCGCCCCCTACGCCTCCTCTGCTCCTTTGAACATTGATCATTGATCATTGATAATTATCAATTCCCTACTCCCCACGACCGACTCCCCACGACCGACTCCCTATAAACATGACCAAACGATTAGTAGTTGCCACCGGAAATCCCGGCAAGTTGGATGAAATGCGGGCGTACCTGACCGGTATCGACGTGGAATTGCGGCTCAAGCCGCCGGATTTGGACGTGGAAGAGACGGGAAACACGTTTTTGGAAAATGCTGGCCTCAAGGCAACTGAGGTGGCGCAAGTGACCGGGGAGTGGGCGATCGCGGACGATTCCGGATTGGCGGTGGATGCCCTGGGGGGCGCACCCGGCGTTTATTCAGCCCGCTACGCGGCGACGGATGCGGAACGGATCGCCCGGGTTCTCCGGGAACTGGAAACAGCCGATAGTCGCAAAGCCCAATTTGTCTGCGCGATCGCCATCGCCCGCCCGGACGGGGCGATCGTCGCACAACTCGAAGGCGTCTGCCCCGGGGAAATTGCAGAGGCGCCCCGAGGTCGGCAGGGCTTCGGTTACGACCCGATCTTTTACGTCCCCGAACACCAGATGACCTTCGCGGAAATGTCCCCGGAACTCAAAAACCAGATTTCCCACCGGGGTCGGGCTTTTGCGAAGTTACTGCCCCAGCTCCCCGCCCTTCTCAACCGATCCGAGGAATCGTAATGGATATCAGCCCGAGTGCGGGGAAACCCCCGCAAGTGGGGTGAAACTGGCTTTCCCAACCCCCCACCTGCTATTTAAATGGCTTCTAGATTCTTTTCTCCCGTGCGGATGCGGATGATTTGTTCCACAGGGGAAATGAAAATTTTACCATCCCCAATCTCGCCCGTTCGAGACGCAACGACAATCTTATCGACGACTTCATCCACCTGGTTATCTTCGACTACCACTTCGATTTTGAGCTTTTGCAGGAACTCAACCGTATATTCCGAACCCCGGTAGCGTTCCGTCTGACCTTTCTGGCGGCCGAACCCCCGCACTTCCGAGACGGTCATTCCGACAATGCCGGCATTGACCAGGGCAATCTTAACTTCGTCAAGTTTAAATGGCCGAACAATGGCTTCTATCTTTTTCAAGGCTTTCACTCCTAACGCTTACTGTTCGATCGGTCTGCTGTAGCAGGCGACAGGCACTCTGGCGACAGGCAATCGGTCGAAAAAGCTCTCGCCGTCTGGGTTGCGGAGTTTTTCGGAGTCCCGAGTCACCGGGCGACTGCCATAGATCGTGCGACACCCTTTGATATCACCGTCGAGCCCGACCCATTTGTAATCCCGGATACATTTTGTCTCCGGATGCCGTCTCTTAAGGTATCATAGTGGAACGGTTTCGGAAATGCGAACGGACGCAAGGGGATGGGAGTTCGGGAATCCCGGAATGGCCGGCACTCGCGATCGCCGCCCCGGATACCGCCCCAACGGCCGTCCGACGAGGCAGCGAAACCCGCCGGGGCGATCGCGACCCCGACTCCAAAGTTAAAAAATTTGATAGTCCCCGAATTTCCCGTTCTCTTTAGACTGATCAAATACATCATCCCGGGAGGGTGCCCGACCCACCCGGAAATGTAAAATCTTGTTAAAAGTAGAACGCTATAACCCGTTTGGTGGAATTCATTTATACAATAAAGGTTTTAACTAAACAATTAAAGTTAGATTAGAGGGACGATTCCGTGCAACTCAAACCTAAAATCGCGTCCAAGCGTGCCACGGGGGCATTTGCGCTCATCGACAGCCTGAAGCGTCACGGCGTGAAGCATATCTTCGGCTATCCCGGCGGAGCGATCCTCCCCGTTTACGACGAACTCTACCGGGCCGAAGCCGAGGGCGACATCCAACATATTCTCGTCCGCCACGAACAGGGGGCATCCCACGCGGCCGACGGGTACGCCCGGGCAACGGGGCGGGTGGGGGTGTGCTTCGGAACCTCCGGACCCGGGGCGACCAACCTCGTCACCGGCATCGCCACCGCTCACATGGACTCGATCCCGATGGTGGTCGTCACCGGACAGGTCGCCCGCCCCGCCATCGGTACAGATGCATTTCAAGAAACAGATATTTATGGCATTACCCTGCCCATCGTCAAACATTCCTATGTCGTGCGCGAGCCGAGTGACATGGCTCGTATTGTCGCCGAAGCCTTCCACATCGCCAGCACCGGACGCCCGGGTCCGGTCTTGATCGATGTCCCCAAAGATGTCGGCCTGGAAGAATTCGACTACATCCCCGTCAACCCGGGCGAAGTGTCCCTGCCGGGATACCGCCCGACGGTGAAGGGCAACATCCGCCAAATCAACCAGGCGATCAAACTGATTCAACAGGCCGCGCGCCCCCTGTTATATGTGGGCGGCGGCGCCATTTCCGCCGGGGCCCACGGGGAAATAGCGGAACTGGCCGAACACTTCCAAATCCCCGTCACCACCACCCTGATGGGCAAAGGCGCCTTCGACGAAAAACATCCCCTCTCCGTGGGGATGCTGGGGATGCACGGCACGGCCTATGCCAACTTCGCCGTCAGTGAGTGCGACCTGCTGATCGCCGTCGGTGCCCGGTTTGACGATCGCGTCACCGGAAAATTGGACGAATTCGCCTCCCGGGCTCGGGTGATCCACATCGACATCGACCCGGCGGAAGTGGGCAAAAATCGCGCCCCCGAAGTGCCCATCGTCGGCGACGTGCGCCAAGTCCTCCTCGACTTGCTGCGCCGCTGTAGAGAAATGGGAGACGTGGCCCGCCCCAATCAAACCAAAGCTTGGTTGGAACGGATCGATCGCTGGCGGGAAGATTACCCCCTCGTCGTCCCCCGCTACTCCGACAGCCTCTCCCCCCAAGAGGCGATCGCGGAATTGGGCCAACTGGCACCGGACGCCTACTACACGACGGATGTCGGCCAACACCAGATGTGGGGCGCCCAGTTCCTCAAAAACGGCCCGCGACAGTGGATATCCAGCGCCGGTTTGGGTACGATGGGCTACGGCATCCCCTCCGCAATGGGGGCGAAGGTGGCCCTGCCCGATCGCGAGGTGATCTGCATCGCCGGAGATGCCAGCGTCCAGATGAACATCCAAGAATTGGGAACCCTGGCCCAATATGGCATCGCCGTCAAAACCGTGATTATCAACAACGGCTGGCAGGGGATGGTCCGCCAGTGGCAACAAACCTTCTACGGCGAACGCTACTCCGCTTCCAACATGGAAGTGGGAATGCCCGACTTCGAGATGTTGGCCCGCTCCTACGGGGTGAAAGGCATGGTGGTGAACAGCCGCGAAGAATTGCACGACGCCTTCGCCGAAATGTTGGCCGACGACGGCCCCGTTTTGATGGATGTCCGCGTCACCAAAGATGAAAACTGCTATCCGATGGTGGCGCCCGGAAAGAGCAACGCCCAAATGCTGGGACTTCCCGAGCGGAAACAGTTGGAAAAAGCCGTCGAACTGGTCTACTGTAGCAACTGCGGTGCCAAAAATGTCGCCAGCAACCATTTCTGTCCCGAGTGCGGCACCAAGTTGTAAGGCGGAGCCCGCGCCGTCTTTTTCCATCAGGGGCGTATCGATGCGATCGCCCCTTTTTATAGCGCTGCGCGCGGGTGTAGGGTGTAGGGTGTAGGGTGTAGGGGCTAGAAATCGCCAAGACACATGGAAGTTT
>NZ_JAJENU010000116.1:0-476 GCF_035615495.1 Lyngbya sp. CCY1209
TATCAAGTCCGTTTGAATACTTACACAATCGTTCGAGAAAAGGCAATCGGCAAGAGGCAATCGGCAAAAGTTTGAAGCCGCTTCAGAAGATGGCACCCCGGAATCATAACTGTTTGAGCAGACATGATCTCAATACGCGATCGCGATATAGCCTGCGCGCTGGTATGGTAACAGGCCGGGAATGGTCAATCCCTCTACTCCCGACTCCCTTTTCTGGGTTTTGTAATGACATGAGCGCTCACTGCGAGACTTGCAATATCTGCCAATTTGGCAGCGATTTGATGGGATGTCAGAGTATGCTGGTTATTTAGAACGTCGGATATCAACTCAACCTTATCAAATCCGAGCGATCGACTGGCGGGGGTGCAAATCGTTATTGCACTCGTGCTTGATGTCGCGTTTTTACAAAAGTAGCAACAACTTTAGGATTTTCTCTTAAAGGAGTTGGTAGAGGCACATTGACTATGCCTTTAAGA
>NZ_JAJENU010000117.1:0-2234 GCF_035615495.1 Lyngbya sp. CCY1209
TTTTCCCAGGCGGCTACCCGCCAAGTATCTTCGCCGTTTCAGCGTTTCACATCCGAGTTCGAGATGGATCGGTGTGGTTCCACTGAGCCATAGGCACCAGGAAAGCTTTAAAATCTTTCTCTGGGTTCGAGAGCGCGGTGTCGCGTTCCTCTCTCGCACAATTAATAATAGTAGTGCCTGTTTCTGGGAATGTCAACCCTTTTTTGAATTTTTTTTTGCAAATCCGTCAAACCCCTGCAGGACAGCCGTTTCGGGAATTTCGAGAACTCCGCATCCCGGACGGATTGCCCGCGAGGAGCGATCGCCGTCCGGGTGTGGGGAGGGCGATCTCGAAGACGGGATCGGGGGACAACTCACCGCCCCCCGCACCCCGGTTTTGGGGTACAATAATGCACTGCTACGGTCAGCTCCGATTTATGTTGCCCAAATGGTTGATACTGCATTGGCGTTTGGGGATTGTGCTCTCGATGTTGGCAGCAATTCTCACACCCTTTGCCCTGAACTTATATATCAATTTCGCGACCCAGAGTCGCCGCTACACCGAAATAACTGAAGTACCCGAAGAACCGGTGGCGGTCGTATTCGGGGCGGGAGTTTGGGAGGACGGGAGTCCGACGCCGATGTTGGCCGATCGCATCCAGGGGGCAATCGACCTCTACCAAATGGGGCGGGTGCAGAAAATTTTGATGACCGGAGATAACGCCACCCCCGAATATAACGAAGTGGTCGCCATGCAGCAATACGCGATCGCCCAGGGAGTCCCCGCCGAAGTCATCCGCCTCGACTATGCGGGATTCAGCACCTACGAAAGCTGCTATCGGGCCCGGGAGATCTTTGGAGTTGAAAGGGCCGTGCTCATCACCCAACAATACCACCTGCCCCGGGCGGTTTACACCTGCAAGCGGTTGGGCATCGACGCGATCGGTTTCGGGACCCCCGACTGGGGCAAATTCCGGGACGACTCGATGCGATTCTACGTCCGGCGGGAACTGCTGGCGGTGGTGAAGGCGGTGGTGGAAGTCCACATCCTCCGCCCCAAACCGACGTTTCTGGGGCCGTTCGAGGGAATGTCTTAGGGATAATTGATAATTAATAATTTGCAATTATTAATTCATGTTGTTCGACTCCCGACTCCCGAGATGTGGTTTAAATTGTAGGGGCGAATGGCATTCGCCCTTTTGAGTCACCACCGTACACCCAATTATGATCGCTCTATTTTCTGCCGTCATTCCCGTCGGGTGTATCGTTTTGATCGGCTTCGTGACGGGGAAAACCCTGACACTCGATCGCCCGACTCTATCCCGCCTGTCCCTGTATGTCCTGTTTCCGGTTCTGATTATTGACAAGCTGTATCGGACGACTCTGAGTCCGGCGAATATGGCGGGGATCGGGGCGGGGTTTTTGCTGACGTATGTGCTGCTGTGCGTCCTCGCCTGGGCGATCGCGCGATCGCTCAATTTCCCGTCCCCGACTCGAAAAAGTCTGATCGCCACCACCGCCTTACCCAACGTCGGCAATATGGGATTGTCCGTGATTTTATTCGCGTTGGGGGAGGAGGGGCTCGAACGGGCGATCGTTTACCTGATCGCCTGGAATTTGGTCGTTTTGACCACCGCCCCGGCTTTGATCAAAGGCGGCGGTTTCCTGTCCGCCCTCAAGTTTACCCTCAAATTGCCGCTATTTTGGGCGATCGTCCTCGGTTTGCTGCTGTACGGGTTCGATGTCGGACTTCCCGATAGCGTGGATGCCGGGTTGAATTTACTCGCCCAGGCGACGATTCCGATCGCCCTATTATTGTTGGGAATTGAAATTTCCGACAGCCGGTTTGAACTCAACGTTTATGAAATCGGGGCGAGTCTGCTGCGTCTGTTGGGGGGTGCGGCTGTCGCTTACGGCGTCGGCTTGCTGTTGGGACTCGGGGACTTGGATTTGCAAGTCTTAATCATTCAAAGTGCCATGCCGACGGCGATCTCGGCATTTCTGATGGTGAGCGAATTTGGGGGCGATCGCGTGCGGACGGTGCGGGTGGTGGTGGTATCCACCCTGCTATCTTTTTTAACCCTGCCTTTGGTGTTGTGGGGGGTGGGGAATTTGTAATTTTAGATTTTAGATTCTCCCCGATAGAGAAGTTATATCAAATCCGGTTATCCCCTCCTAAACCTCCCCAATCATCTTTAGATGATTTGAGCTGGTAGGGGCGCAAGGCTTGCGCCCTCGGGAATTGATTCCCAAGC
>NZ_JAJENU010000118.1:0-409 GCF_035615495.1 Lyngbya sp. CCY1209
CATCTTACGTCTGAACCGTAACCCGTCTGCATATCCCAGACATTACATCTGGGCGTTGGCTTCTGGTTACATCTCACTCCCATATAGCTTGCGCTTACACTTGCGGCTGTTGCCTTCACTACTTGCCTAATCGACCATTGGGCAAGAGCCAATATGGGGTTACTTCGTTCCATCTGTATGGGTATTCCATCCTTAGACTCATCCTGTCCCCCGGTGTATTTTAAGGGTCTGTGTGGATAGTTCCTCAAGGCTTCCACTTTTCCACTTGCTCATTCGAGCAGCACCGTAATCAACCTGTTTTCGATACCATATAGTAACGAGGGTTCATGGCGGATGTTTACCTTTCGGTTAATCATAGATGGTTGGCAGTGGTCGAGTTATTGGGAGCAGATTCTCCCTCATCGCCTTC
>NZ_JAJENU010000119.1:0-6668 GCF_035615495.1 Lyngbya sp. CCY1209
GGTTTCTCAAAAAAAGTCGAAATTTTTAACATTTCTTAATTTTTTTTGAAAAAATAAATAATGCGATCGGCAATGTGGGGCCAATCAATCGACTCCAGAGGGCGATCGCGCCACTCAAAGCCCCCAGAATTGGGGGTTTGGGGGCGATACAATTGACACGATGCAAGTTTCAACTGTCCGAGGTGTGTTCCCATGCCCTCCCCTGAAATTGCCGACTCCGCTGCCCGTCGTCCCGGTGCCCCTGCGAGATCCCGACCCGGACCTGCCGCTGGATTTGCGATCGGCCCTCACCGCCGTCTATGAGGAGGCGGCTTACGATCTGTCTCTGGACTACGGCCAACCGCCGCCGCCCCCGCCATTCTCCGATGCCGATGGGGAATGGCTGAAAAATCAACTCGGATAGCGGGGTCGGATTCAAAAAGACGACAGTCGGGAGAATGCCTCCATTCCCCCGACAAAATCACTCAAATTCGGATCGTTAACCGATCAATTCCTTGACCTTTTTCATGATGCCGTTGGGGTCGATTCCCTGGTGGGGGAACTGTTCCCACAGGCCGCCGCAGCCTTCCTCGTGGGTGCCGAGATAGGCGAATTTGGGGGTGTATCCGCGTTCGAGCAGCCAGGAACCGAAGCGGCTTCCGAGTCCGGTGCGGCGGTTGAAGGATTCTGTTACCAGGACGAAGGGCGCCCGGCCGACTTTGGCTAACATTTCTTCATCGACGACGTTGAGGGTGGGTTTGTTGATCAAACCGACGTCGATGCCTTCTTTTTTGAGGCGTTCTACTGCATCTAAGGCGCGGTAGAGGCTGTCGCCGAAGCTGACGATGTAGCCGGCGGTGCCTTCGCGGATGACTTCGTCTTTTCCGGGGACGAATTTGTAACCCTCGCCGAAGAAGGGGTTGCCTTCGGAGTCGAGGATGTGGGGGACTTTGGAGCGGGTGGAGAAGATGAACCGCAGTCCGGGATCGAAGAATACCGAGTCAACGCAGGCTTTCATCTGGTTGGCGTCGGCGGGGAAGTAGAGGCGGGTTTCATAGCCGTCATCGAGGCCGTTGTCGGCGAACATATTGTTCAGGCCGAAGTGGCAGGTGTTGTCGGCCATGTCGTCGATGCCGCTGTGGGAGAAGTGGCAGAGGACGTTGGAGTAGTTGAGCCGCGCCATGGTGATTTCGGAGATGCACATTTCTAGGAAGGCGCTGAAGGTGCCGAAAATACCTTGTTTGCCTTTTTCCATGCCGAAACCGGCGGCGGCGGAGAAGTTGCCGCGCTCCATGATGCCGGCTTTGATGAAGATTTCGGGGTAGGCGGTGCGGATTTTTTGCAGGCCGCAGGAGCCTTCGAGGTCGCTGTCGATGCAGACGACTTTTTCTTTGCGATCGCTTTCACTCATGGTACTGAGGACGGAAACGACGGCATCTCCGAAGACGTTGCGGTTGGAACCGAGATCTTCGCTCGAACCCAGGAAGGTGTAGTCTTGCTTGGGCTTTTTGATGCCTTTGAGGTAGTCGGCGGCTTCGGTGCGGCCTTTGGCTTCTAAATAGGCGATCGCGGCATCGACGGAAATCACGTCGTGGCCGTGGGGGGACCCTTCGAGGCCGTCAATTCCGACGCACATTTTCCGGCGGTTCACCACGGCAACGGGTCCGGCGGTGTTGATGGCTTCGCAGATGCGGCGGTAGAGGTCGTCGAGATCTTCCCCGTCGCCTTCGAGAATTTTGACGCCTTGGCCGGCGAGGGTTTGGGCGACGGTGTAGCCGGGGATGTATTCGGAGGGGTGTCCGGCGATGGTGACGTCGTTGTCGTCGATGATGAGTTTGACGTTGAGTTGTTGGGAGACGGCGAGGCGGGCGGCTTCGGCGTCGTTTCCTTCTTGTTGGGACCCGTCGGAACCGAGGCAAAATACCGTCTTATCGGGGTTGGCCATCGCGACGCCGTTGACGTAGGGCCACATATGGCCGAGGCGCCCGGAACTAAATTTGACGCCGGGGGTCAGTCCCAATTCGGGGTGTCCGGGGAGTTTGGAGTGGGCGGCGCGGTAGCTGAGGAGTTGCTCGGCGGGCAAGTGACCTTCGAGGACGGACATCATATATTGGGTGGCGACCCGGTGTCCGGCTTCGTCGAAGAAGGTGGGGACGAATTTTTCGGGGCCGCCGCGGAACAGGGCGTCGAGGATCATCACTTCGGGGGCGGTGTCGTAGGGTCCGCCGGTGTGACCGCCGACTCCCCGGGCGGCGCCGGTGGCGGTGAAGAAGACGATCGCATCCCGGAACAGTTGGATGTTGGCTTTGAGGGCGTCTCGCTGTTCGTCGGTGAGGGTGGGTTGGGCCGGATCGAGTTTCAGATGCTGGTAAGCTCCCAGGTCAATGGGGAAGGTCACTTGAGCAACGGTCATGGGTGATGTTCCAAATTAAATATCGAGGTTCAGGCGCAACGGGGGCCGATCGCCCGGTTTGGGGACGATGGCCAATTGCGTTGTTTCAATTGTTTCACATTTCGGCTCAAATTGAACAATCGATTCGCGATGGTTTTGGGGGGGGATTGTGAGGCCCGATCCGCCACCCCGCCAAGATTTTTGGGATTCGGTGCGATCGCGAATCGATGATCTTTCCTTAACCTAACGATCAGCTCGGCTCCGTCAAAGATGCGGTCGAGCGTGAATGCGATCGGTGCGTTCGGGTGCGATCGCGGCGTCCGGATTGACAAATATCGCTTGATAGAAATATAGTTATTGTTTGAGAAACGCCGGTCGTCCGCAAACCGGCCCTAGCAAAGGAGATCGAATGTCTGCGACTCAATTTCCTCCCCTCCAAATCGGCAAGCACGTCGCCCCCCGCCCCATCATCCAGGGGGGCATGGGAATTCGCATTTCGGGGGCGAACCTGGCGGCGGCGGTGGCCGAAGCCGGGGGCATCGGGACGATTTCGGCCGTGGGGTTGGGTTTGAATTCCCCCTATTTCGATCCGGAGGAGCGCAATTTTGGCCGGCGGCGGGCCAATTTCTTCGAGGCGAACCGCTTGGCTCTGATCGACGAAATCAAAAAGGCGCGGGAACTGAGTCCGACGGGGATTTTGGCGATCAATTCGATGGTGGCGGCTCAGGATCACGAGACGTTGGTCCGCACGGCGGCCGAACAGGGGATTAATCTGATTATTTCCGGGGCGGGACTGCCGATGCACTTGCCGGAAGCGGTGGCGGACTATCCGGATGTGGCGATCGCACCGATTATTTCGAGTGTCCGGGCGGCGCGGGTGATTTGCCGCAAGTGGGGGCGACAATATAATCGGTTGCCGGATGCGTTGATTGTGGAGGAACCGCGATCGGCGGGGGGACATTTGGGGGCGAAGGCGGAGCAGTTCGAGGTGCCCGAGTTTCTCCTGCCCTCGGTGATTCCGGAGTTGGTGGCGGTTTTGGAGCGAGAATTTGGGGCGAAGATTCCCGTCGTGGCGGCGGGGGGAATTTGGAGTCGGGAGGATATCGAGCGGGTGTTGGCGCTGGGGGCGAGCGGGGTTCAGATGGGGACCCGGTTTATCACGACGGAGGAATGCGACGCGGATATCCGTTACAAGGAGTTTCATTTGCAGGCGACGCCGGAGGACGTGATGTTGGTGCCCTCGCCGGTGGGTTTGCCGGGGCGGGCGCTGCGGAATCCGTTTGTGGAGAAGGCGATCGCGGGGACGTTGGAGCCGAAAAATGCTTGTCTGGCGAGTTGTTTGCACACCTGTAGCTATCGCGATCGCGGGGAAAATTATTGTATCCTGCGGGCGCTCGATCGGGCGGCTCGGGGGGACGTGGAGACGGGTTTGGTATTTGCGGGCGAGAATGGGGGTTCGGCGGAAGCGATCGTTCCGGTGGCGAAGTTGATGGCGGAGTTGACGGAGTGCCCATGAATTTGATAATTTTTCGGTCAGTTTCTTGATTTTTTTGGCGTCGGGTCTACGTTTTGCCAAGTTGGCAACATATCTCAAAACGATCCTGCTATCGTGCCTATTACAAGGACTAAAAAGCCTGATTTTTTCAGTCAATATCTGTAGCGCGATGAGGACGAATTGACTCATGTCCGAAAAAAATAAGCGAGAATCCGACTCGAAAGCGGTTCCTTTCTTTGCCCGCTATCTCGAAGGGCAGTTGGAAGACCTGTCGGAGGCGGAAATGAAAGCCGTCGGCGGCCGGAGAGGATTGATAACGACCAAAAAGTATCCCTCCGACAGCGAAGATGGGGTCGGCATCAAACCAATTTGGGACGATATCGCGGTGACGCTCAAATATCCCTCCGACAGCGAAGATAGTGGCGGAGGCGATATCGCGGTGACGCTCAAATATCCCTCCGATCAAGAGGATAGTGGCGGCTTCGACGACGGGTCTGGCGATCTGATCACGACCCAAAAGTATCCCTCGGACAGCGATGAATCCGACCTATCCTTCGGATGGTGAGGATGAAGTCGCCTGGATCGGTGCGAAGACCGAATTGCAAGTCGGCGAATTGTGCCGATTTTTTTTCATATTGCGCCGATTTAAAATAGATAAAACCCGAGATAAATTGTCCGAATTATCCCGATTTAATGCATCATGAATTCCCGGCGCGATGTCGTTTTATTGATCACCCACAGCGGCGATTACTTCACCGTTGATCGCGTATTTGCGGCCCTATCCAAACGGAGTTGCAGACCCTTTCGCCTCGACACCGATCGCTTTCCTGCGGCGATCAAAATTCGAGCCCATTTCGGCAATAGCGGGTGCGAAAATTGGTTGGAATACGGCGATATTTCGATGCGTGCCGAGGAGGTGCGTTCCGTCTGGCTGCGCCGCATCTGGCAACCCAAATTCGGCGAAGAATTGACGCCGGAATTTCAAGTCGCCTGCGCCCGAGAATCCCTGGCAACCTGGGACGGTTTTTGGGACGGTTTGCGAAGTGCCCGTTGGGTGGATGACGTGGAACGCATTCGCGCCGCCGAGAACAAATTGCGGCAGTTGCGGGTCGCCCGGGAGGTGGGATTGAGGATTCCCCAAACCCTCGTCACCAACGACCCGGCGGAGGTGCGGGCGTTTTTCTACCGGGTCGGTGGAAAGATGGTCGCCAAACTGTTGAAGCCGCTTTCTTACAGCATGAAAGGTTCGCCTTTTTTTCTGTATACCAGTGCGGTGAAGGAGGAAGATTTGGCGGATTTGGAAACGTTGCGCCACTGTCCGATGGTGTTCCAAGAGGAAATCCCCAAGCGCCGGGAACTGCGGGCGGTCTTCGTGGACGGCCGCATTTTTGTGGGGGCATTGGATGCGTCGAAATATGCGGAATCGACGGTGGACTGGCGGTGCGGTACGCCGGACGCTTGCGTCTGGGAAAACCATCAACTGCCCCCGACGATCGCCGAAATCCTCGATCATTTTATGGCGAAATTTGGCCTGACGTTTGGCGCGTTTGACTTCATCGAAACGCCCTCGGAAGAATTGGTATTTTTAGAGGTGAATCCTTCGGGAGAATGGGGAATGTTGGAGCGCGATTTGAAACTCCCAATCTCGGATGCGATCGCCGATGCCCTCCTCGCGGACGACCCCAGTTGACATGACGATTTTAATTATTACCCACAGCAAAGATAACGAAAGTATTCCCCGGGTGATGAAGGCGATCGCCGACCGGGGCGAGACGGTGTTTCGGTTCGACACGGATCGATTTCCGACGGAAATTTTATTGGATATTTATTACGGGGAAAATGAGCGCCTGATTTTGGTCGATAATGACCGAAAGGTTGATTTGCAAGATGTCTCCGCCGTGTGGTATCGCCGGATCGCGATCGGGGCGCGAATTCCGACGACAATGGACCGGCAAATGCGGCGGGCGTCCGTGCAGGAATCCCGCGTCACCATTCAGGGAATGATTGCCAGCATCCGGGGATTTAACCTCGACCCCGTCCCCAAAATTCGCCGCGCCGAAAACAAACAATTGCAAATACAAGTCGCCCGAGAATTGGGTTTGGAAACGCCGCGCACCCTGACGACGAACAATCCCCAAGCGGTGCAACAATTTGCCGGGGAATGCCCGCAGGGTATGGTGACGAAAATGCTGTCTTCCTTCGCCATCTACGACGAAGAAGGGCAAGAACAGGTGGTTTTTACCAATCCCGTCACCCCGGACGATCTGGAAAGCTTGGAGGGATTGAATTTCTGTCCCATGACGTTTCAAGAAAAAATCGAAAAAAAGTTGGAATTGCGGACGATTGTTGTCGGCCGTCGCGCCTTTACCGCCGCCGTCGATTCCCAGGCTTTGGAAAAGTCCCGCCACGACTGGCGGCGGCAGGGAATCGCCTTACTCGATGCCTGGACGCATTACGATTTGCCCGCCGATGTGGAGGGGAAATTACTGGCTTTGATGGCGGAATTCGGGTTGAACTACGGGGCGATCGATCTGATTTTGACCCCGGGCGATCGCCACGTGTTTTTGGAGGTGAATCCGGTGGGGGAGTTTTTCTGGCTGGAACGCTGTCCGGGGTTGCCGATTTCTGATGCGATCGCCGATCTTTTGGTTTCGGGATTACGAATCTAGAAACCGAGTTGATTATAATACAGCGGTTTTCGCTCGAATGAGAAACGGATGATCCACCATTATCCCCCTTCGATCCCCCCCCGCCCCCATCCCCCCCTACCCCCCTTTGTAAGGGGGGAGATAAGGGGGAGCA
>NZ_JAJENU010000120.1:0-414 GCF_035615495.1 Lyngbya sp. CCY1209
CAACGAGCGCTCACGTGGTTACAGTTGAAATGGGGTCAGAAATTTTCAAACCCTTATAGAAAAGCCGTTTCAGTTTCTGACTCCCTAATACCGACTGCCGACTCCCGCGCGCAGCGCTATATAAGGCTGGTCAGGGGTGCGTCCCTTATCTCCATCCAAGGGGATGAAAGCCTTACCGGGAAGTTATTTCGGGCATTTCAGCCTTATTTCATTCCCGAACGAATCGCACCTATAATTATATGTTGGCATAATCCCCGCCGTTCTTCTGGCCCCTCGTCGCTCGCGCCCGGAAAGCCGGCGGAAATTCCAACCCTTCCGGATGCTATCATAATGATTAGGTGCGATTCGTTCGGGATCGAAATAGGGCTGAAATGCCTGAAATAACCTCCTGGTAAGGCTTTTATCCCCTCGGAT
>NZ_JAJENU010000121.1:0-8501 GCF_035615495.1 Lyngbya sp. CCY1209
ACCCCATGAGCAACACCCTTTACGAACAGGATTTCTATAGCTGGGCGCATCAGCAATCCCGCCTGCTGCGCGATCGCCAATTTGAGCAATTGGACTTATCGCATCTGATCGAGTAACCTTCAACGTACCGCGATCGCAAAACTGTTGAAGCGAAATCCCGGTTTAAAATCTCGCTTGGATGAAGCCATGACCGAAAGCTGGTCGGAGGCCCGGGACTTGGCGATCGCCGAAACCGATTTACCCGACGAACAGTTCCCGGAAATCTGCCCTTTTTCCTTAGAAGAAGTCATGCGTCCGGATTTCTGGCCGACACCCTGACAAAACATTCCACCTCAATCCTGAAATTGAACCATCAACCCCGCCAAAACTGCCGATTGATCCGTCTCGCACATATTTTTCGATTTTAGACCCGCCTTGAAATGAATTTCAAGGCTCATAGCAAAAGTCCACTAAGCGTGGACTCGGTTGGACATAGAGTATCCTAACCACCTTGGCGGTTGCTATACATCTAAATATCGCGTCAGTTCCGCTTCTAGCCCCTCCGGAAAGGAATTCTATCAGCTTCGGTTATCCCCTCCTAAACCTCCCCAATCATCTTTAGATGATTTGAGCTATTAGCTTGGGAATTCATTCCCAAGCGGTTTGGATATCCAACCGGCTTTTTCCGGGTATTTAATTAGAATAGCAACGTGAAATATAGCGCTGCGCGCGGTCCTCGAGAATCGAGAGTCGGGAGCCCTTGAAAACTCAAAGCCCCTCTAAATCGAGGTTTTGAAGTTTTTTTGGTCTCCTCGATTTGTAAACACACGAGCGCGATACTTGCGATAATTGACAAAACTCGCTCCATTAAAAGCCCCCATAATTGGGGATTTGGGGGTGGGGTGAAGCCCCCAGAATTGGGGGTTTGGGGGCGAAATAATTGACAAAACTCGCTCCATTAAAAGCCCCCATAATTGGGGATTTGGGGGTTGGGGGAAGCCCCCAGAATTTGGGGTTGGGGGCGAGAATCAAAATCAAAGCCCCCAGAATTGGGGGTTTGGGGGCGAAAAACGATTAACGATCGCCCCCCATCACCCATCCTTCGGCGGCACCGGATCGTAACCCCCCGGATGCAGCGGATGGCACCGCAAAATCCGCGCGATCGCCATCCATCCCCCCCGCAAAACACCGAACCGGCCGATCGCCTCCATCGCATATTCCGAGCAAGTCGGCTGGAACCGGCACGCCGGCGGCAGCAACGGCGAAATCAATAATTTGTAACCCTTAATTACAGCAATTAATATCCGTTTCATCTCAAAAACCGTGCAAAACGACCTGGGGAGCCAACACCGTTTTCTCCCCCTCCATTATCCGTCCGATTCCCAAAAACTGCCCCTCCTCATCGTAAACCCGCAACACAGTATCCACAGTTCCAGAAACCGGAATTCGCTGTCCCTGACACCAGCGTTTCCCCTCCTCCCCCGGAAGCCCGATCGCATCCAAATGCATCAACGCCGCCGACGGATCGCAGGGCACGAACGAACCCGCCTTCACCTGGGTTTCCAAATCCGCGATCGCGACGCTATTTTCCAACGAGAAACCGCTGCTGCGCGTGCGAACCAACCCCGCCAGCGTCGCCCCCGTCTCCACCTTCTCCCCCCAATCCCGGGCGATGGAGCGGATGTAAGTCCCCGTACCGCAGGCGATCGCGACTTCCAACTCCGGAAACTTCCCCGGACGCCACCCGAGCACCTCCAAACCGAACACCTCCACCGTGCGGGTGGGCACCTCCACCACCTCGCCCCGTCGCGCCCGTTCGTAAAGTCGCTTGCCCCCGACGTGAATGGCGCTGTAGTGGGGGGGCTTTTGTTCGATTTTGCCCAAAAACTCCGGCAGCACCGCCTCCACCCGTTCCCGCGTCAAATCCGACGGCGATCGCTCCGTCAGCACCTCCCCCTCCAAATCGTCCGTCGCCGTCGTCACCCCGAACCGAATCACCGCCCGGTAAGCCTTCTCCGAGGAAAGGAACTGCAACAGCCGCGTCGCCCGCCCCAAAGCCACGGGCAGCACCCCCGTCGCCGCCGGGTCGAGGGTCCCCGCGTGTCCCACCCGCTTCAGGTGCAACAGCCGCCGCACCCGCGCCACGCAGTCGTGGGAAGTCCAGCCCTTCGGCTTGTCCAAATTGAGAAATCCCTGCACGTCAGACATTCGGATTAAATAATGATCGCGTCAATTTCAGTAAAATCTCCCGCACCCAAATTATCAACCCCCACCACGATCGCCAAGAAACTTTCGTTATCATCAAAATTGCGATCCAGGCGGATCACGGCGCTGTTGGCAAACTCCTGGTTCAACCCCACCGAACTTCCCGGAACGATTTCCAGGTCGGAAAATTGCAAGCCGCCCGTCAGCAAAATTTCATCCTCGTTCGGGTTGTAATCGACAATCAAATCCGCAAAATCGAGCGAGATCCCCCCCGTCACGGAACTCAGCGCGAAGGAGTCTTGCCCCTCTCCGCCGATCAGATCGTCAATGCCCCGATCGCCCGCCAGGATATCATTTCCGGCTCCCCCGTCCAGGATATCGTCATTTTGGCCGCCGAAGATCACATCGTCGTCATCGCCGCCCGATAGCGAGTCATTGGCGAAATTCCCGAACAGGTCATCCGCCCCCGCCCCGCCATCCAGGGTATCCCCCTCCTGTCCCCCGAACAGGGTATCATCCCCGTCACCTCCGAGCAGAGAATCCCGGCTCCGGTTGCCGAACAGCCAGTCGTCCCCGGTTTCCCCGTTCAGGGTATCCACGTTGTCCGCCCCGTAGAGGGTATCATTGCCGCCCGCCCCCAACAGCGAGTCCGGCCCGTCAAAGCCGATGATGCGATCGGGGCCTCCGGTGCCCGTCACCGTGTCCCCCGCCCGGTCGGTGACTTCGATTTCGTTGGCCGAACCGCCCCCCCCCGAACCGCCCCCGTTGTTAGAACCGCCATTCCCGTCGAGGGAGTCATCCGGGGGGATGATAATATCGGCGCCCAGGGTATCGCCTCCGTTCAATAGCTCATCCAGAACGTCGGGATTGATAACAACTGATGTCATAATGTTCTCAAAAAGATCTCAGATTTGTCTCGAATTTTACCGTTTTTCGGATGAAACGGAGGTCTGATGATGTCGGACGCGATCGGATCTACCCGCCCCCGCCCGGTACGGCAGTCGCCCGGACGCTCCGCCATCCAAAAATCCCGAAATCTTTCACCGATGGGCTCTCAACCCCACGCTGAAACCTGAAAGCTGACGGCTGATTGCCCTATCGTCCGCCCGTCAGGGTCGATCGCTCCCCGGGGGCGATCGCCACCTTCACCCCAGATTCTCCAAATGCCTACAATTGTAAGAGTTTGTCAGAAAAAACTGAGATCCCTCACCGTCCTAACTCACTTTCAAAGTTGAACAAGAGTAGCGACTCCCAAACCCCCACCTGTTCCGAGGTGGGGGTTTGGGAGTGGCGGGGTTTCTAGCTGGCATCGATCGATCAACTTTCTGATAACATCAGATCTGCTAACCCCTTCTTTTTCTACTCTCTGATCGAGCTTCTGCAACTCTTCATCGCTCAACATGACAGACACTCTATTTTTCCTCTTCATACTTCTATGATGCGCTAATATAGGCACATGATAACAAGAAAGCCTTCCCAAATTATCCGCACCGACAAATGGGCTTTAAGCCCGACCACTGAACAGCGCCTTCTGTTGGGTGAGACGGTGAAGGTCTATCGTCGGGTTTGTCGGTACTTGGTTGGCATTGTCTTTACGCACTGGCCGGAGCTAGGGGGTTTATCATCAAATGAACAAATCCCGGCTGTAGAGCGGTTAATGCACTCAACGGCAAAGCGGCTGACCGTGAAGTACCCACAAATCAATCGGGTGTTTCACAAGTTCCCCAGCTATTACCGGAGAGCTGCAATCAGCTTTGCGCTCGGTCAGGTTAGAAGCTATATGACTCGGTATCGAGACTGGCAGAGTGGTCTATCCCGTAAGCGCCGGGATGCCAAGCCACCCACTCTCAATGCCGATGCAGGCTGCTATCCAGCGCTATATAAAGGTCAGTGCTATAAGCTGCGAGGCTATGACACTGTTGAGATTAAGGTGTTTACGGGGTCTGACTGGATCTGGACGACCGTTGAGATCAGTGGGCTTCGAGAACGCCATGAGGTGCCGAACAACAAAATGTTGTCACCATTTCTGATCTTCAATAGGAAAGCCTGTCATCTCTCAGTCCCGTTTCACTGTATTCCTCCGAAGCGGAAGCCCGACAAAAATGTTGTTGCTGTTGACCTGGGCATCAACACCACGGCTACGGTAACAGTCGTGACGTTCGACGGTACTGTAATCCATCGTGAATTCATTCACCCGGGAAGAGACATAGACCGTCGAGACAAACGGCTCAAGTCCGTTTTCATGCGGGCATCTAAGACGATGGGTAAAGGTGGGAAGCTGCACAAAGGCTTCTGTGCCAATACCTATCGCAAGTGCCAGAACATCAATACCCAGATTTGCCACATCGTTTCTAAGCGGATTGTCCAGATTGCCAGTGAGTTCAACTCAGAGGCGATTGTCTTCGAGAACCTGAAAGGCTGGAAGGCGACAGGAGGGCGAAAACGCTCAAATCTGCGTCAACGCTTTCATGGTTGGCTCAAAGCCAAGATCCGCGACTACACCGAAATGAAGTGGGCAGAAGCTGGCGGTCAAGTGATTGATGTCGTTGCCGCCTATACCTCAAAGCTGGCTTACGATGGCTCCGGCGTTGTCAAGCGGAACTCTAAAAATTATGCCCTGGCAGTATTCCAGAATGGTCGGCAGTACCAGGCTGACCTAAATGGAAGTCAAAATATCGCTGCCCGGGGCATTCTTAAGCTCACGCGCAGAAATGACCGTGAGAACCGTTCCAGCAAACGTACTGGACGGTTGTCTAGAAGCTGGGCCTGTCTGTGTGATCTCTGGACTCAGGATCGTCTGAGATTAGCATAGGACACCCCCACCTCGCCTACCGCAGGTGGGTAGAGCTTCATTATAATGGTGGTCAGTTCCGAACCCTTGTGAAAATTCTGTCCGACCTTGGGGAACGGCCGAGTAAAAACCCATAAAACTTGCGTTCTTTTTCCCGATGCTCAAAATTCACCTACCATTCCTGTGAGTTCATCATGAGTATGTTCAATGCCACCGCAATCCTAATTGATGCCTTCGTACAGCGCCTGCAGGCGGGCTACCGCCGGACCTACGGCGGCTTCAAGCCCGACTATCCGGAAATCATCGCCTGGGCCGGCACGATGGCCCTGGAAAACATCGCCAACTGCGACGCGCTCTACCACAACGTCGAGCACACGATGCTCGTCACCCTCGTCGGACAGGAGATCTTGCGCGGAAAACACATCCGGGAAGGGGGTGTCACCCCGGAAGACTGGCTGCACTTCACCATCTCCCTCCTCTGCCACGATATCGGCTACGTCAAAGGCGTCTGCCGGCGCGATCAGGAAGCCAACGGTTGGTATGCCACAGGAATCGACGACGGCATGATTTCCCTCCCCATCGGCGCCACCTCGGCCAGCCTCACCCCCTACCACGTCGATCGCGGCAAATTGGTCATCGACGAGCGCTTCGGCGGCCACAAGCTCATCGACGCGGAACAGATCAAGCGCAATATCGAACTGACCCGCTTCCCGGTCCCCGCCGACGAAACCCACCAAGACCGGCACAACTATTCCGGACTCGCCCGGGCCGCAGACCTGATCGGCCAACTGAGCGACCCCCGCTACCTCAAAAAGATCAGCTCCCTGTTCTACGAATTTGAAGAGGTCGGCACCAACAAAGTCCTCGGCTACAGAACCCCCGGGGACCTGCGGAAGAATTACGCCAAATTCTACTGGAACGGGGTCTTCCCCTACATTCCCGCCGCCCTCCGATACCTGGAACTCACCCAGGAAGGAAAACAGGTCGTCGCCAACCTGTACGCCAACGTCTTCCAAGTCGAAAACGAACGGCGCATCCTCCAAGAAAGCGAAAAGTACCTGCCGGAGACAGTCCCTCCGGACTCCAACGGCTACAACGGGGACGGCAAAACCGCTTCGGATCAGCGGAAATTCAGCGAAATGTCCAATTTGAATCTGTGAAAACCGGCCACAAAATTGGCTGTGGGGGAATCCTTCTGACGGAGAATTCCCCCAACTTGTCGAAAAGGGTGAGGGCGATCGAACCGTGAAACAATCTAACTCCGAACTCCAACAGCGGGCTGAACAACTGAGGCGGCAACTTCAGGAAGCCAGCCACGCCTACTATGTCCTCGATCACCCAATTATGGAGGATGCGGTTTACGATCGCCTCTACCGGGAACTCGAACAACTCGAAACCGAACACCCGGAACTGATTTCCCCCGACAGTCCCACCCAGCGGGTCGGCGAAAAACCCGCCGATCGCTTTCAATCCGTCCAACACAACATCCCCCTCTACAGCCTCGAAAACGCCTTCGATACCCGGGAACTCGAAGCCTGGGACGCCCGCTGGCGCCGCCACCTCGGGGAAGAACCCGAAAATTTGGCTTATATCTGCGAACTGAAAATCGACGGTTCCGCGATCGCCCTCACCTACGAAAACGGCGTCCTGGTGCGGGGCGCGACCCGCGGCGACGGCGTGACGGGGGAAGAGATCACCCAAAACGTCAAAACCATCCGTTCCATCCCTTTGAAACTCAAACTCGACGATCCGCCCCCCGTGGTGGAAGTGCGCGGCGAAGCCTTTTTGTCCCTGGACGTGTTTGAAAACATCAACCGGGAACGGCAAGAAGCCGAAAATCCCCCCTTCGCCAACCCCCGAAATGCAGCGGCGGGAACCCTGCGACAACTCGACTCCCGCATCGTCGCCGATCGCCAACTCGACTTTTTCGCCTACACCTTACACCTGGACTCGGCCGAATTGACCTCCCAGTGGGACTGTCTGGAGAGGTTGCGGGAGATGGGATTCAAAGTCAACCCCAACCGCAAATGCTGCCAGTCCTTGCAGGAAGTCGAGGACTATTTCGACGACTGGGAAACCCGGCGGCGGGATCTGCCCTACATGACGGACGGCGTGGTGGTGAAACTCAATTCCCTGGAGTTGCACGAACGCCTCGGCTTCACCCAAAAAGCCCCCCGCTGGGCGATCGCGCTCAAATACCCCGCCGAAGAAGTCCCCACCCGGATTGTATCCGTGACGGTGCAGGTGGGGCGCACGGGGGCGCTGACGCCGGTGGCCGAACTCGAACCCGTCCAACTGGCGGGGACGACGGTCAAACGGGCCACCCTCCACAATAAGGATCGCATCACTGAATTGGACCTGCACATCGGCGATACCGCGATCGTCCGCAAAGCCGGGGAAATCATCCCGGAAGTGGTGCAAATTCTGCCCGATCTTCGCCCCCCGGACGCCGAACCTTTCCAAATGCCGACCCACTGTCCCGCCTGCGGGGAAACGGTCGCGCAACCCCCGGGGGAAGCCGTCACCCGCTGTATTAATAGTTCCTGTCCGGCGATTTTGCGGGGTTCCCTGGAGCACTGGTGCGATCGCAAAGCGTTGGATATCGACGGCGTGGGGGAGAAATTGGTGGGGCAGTTGGTGGAGCGAGAATTGGTGCGCTCGGTGGCTGATTTGTACGAATTGAGCGTCGAAGAATTGGTTAAATTGGAGCGGATGGGGGAAAAATCCGCCCGCAACATTGTCGATGCGATCGCTTCCTCCAAAAAACAGCCCTGGCACCGGGTTTTGTACGGTTTGGGTATCCGCCACGTCGGCAGCGTCAACGCCGAATTGCTGGCCGAAACCTTCCCCAGTTGCGATCGCCTCGCCGCGGCCGATCCCGACGCGATCGAAAGCGTCTCCGGCATCGGCCCGGAAATCGCCGCCTCCGTCTTCGGGTGGTTCCGCCGGGATGCCAATATTAAATTGTGCGATCGTCTCAAAGACGCGGGTTTGCAGTTGTCGGGTGTTCCCCAAAAATCCAAACCCTCGGAGTCGCAAAATCGACCCCTGGCGGGTCAAACCTTCGTGATTACCGGGTCGCTGCCGAACCTGAAGCGGGACGAGGCGAAGGCAAAAATTCAAAACGCGGGGGGAAAAGTCACCGGTTCGGTCAGTTCCAAAACCAACTATTTGGTGGTGGGGGACGATCCGGGTTCAAAATTGGATAAAGCCGAGAAGTTGGGAATTCCAACACTATCGGAAGCGGAGCTTTTGGAGATGATCGGAGGTTGAAAATGGGGGCGATCGTTCGACCGCATCAATGAAAGTTAAGGAGGATAAAAATAGCTCGTTTTCCGGAGGGTGTCATGTTTCATCCGCAGATTTCGCAGATTTCGCAGATTTTTCATTTTTTCCGGCGATTTCTCGTTTTAAATAATATCAAATCGGTTATTTGGTCACACAAACTCCCCAATCATCGACCGATGATTTGAGCTGGTAGGGGCGCAAGGCTTGCGCCCTCGGGAATTGATTCCCAAGCGGTTTG
>NZ_JAJENU010000122.1:0-200 GCF_035615495.1 Lyngbya sp. CCY1209
CTCCGATATCTAGAAACTCGGTTTCTTCCAGTATCTTGGTGGGGAATTAAAAATTCTTCTAGAAATCGGGTTTCTTCCTCGGCACCGATAACTCCAGATGAGTTGCAGAAGGGGGAACGCACTGAAGGGTTGATAGATGTAATAAAAACGGCGATCGCACCCCATATATGGCGGCACATTTTCCCATGATGTTATAGTAC
>NZ_JAJENU010000123.1:0-7657 GCF_035615495.1 Lyngbya sp. CCY1209
CATCAATGATCAATCGGTAGGGGCAAGCCTCTGCGCTTGCCCATCAATCCATCAATCCATCAATGATCAATCGGTAGTGGCAAGCCTCTGCGCTTGCCCATCAATCCATCAATCCATCAATCCATCAATCCATCAATCCATCAATCCATCAATCCATCAATCCATCAATCCATCAATGATCAATCCATCAATCCATCAATCCATCAATCGGTAGTGGCAAGCCTCTGCGCTTGCCCATCTAACCTGATAATTTCCTATCAATTGAAACCCGGGGCAACCAGAGACGGTTGCCCCCACGGGTGGAGAAAATTGGGACTCAAACCTCGAACGTCTGAAACGCCAGCCGCGCCGCCCCGCAGGCCCCCGCCCGATTGCCCAATTCCGCCGTCACAATCTGCAAACCTTCCCGAGAGCTCGGCAAAACCCGCCGTTCAATTTCACCCCAAACACTCGGCAAAAATAAGTCCGCCCCCGCACTGATGCCGCCGCCCAACACCACCGCTTCCGGGGTGAGGACGTAAATCAAACTCGCCAAACCCGCCCCCAGACGCCGCCCGTACTGTTCCCAATAGGCTAAAGCTTCAGTATCGCCCGCGATCGCTTTTTTCGCCACCGCCGCCGGTTCCATCCCCGTCTCCCGCCGCACCGCCTGCACCGAGGCATACTGTTCCAGCGAGCCCCGGTTGCCGCTGTTGCACGGGGGACCGTCCGGGTTCAACGTAATCAGCCCCAACTCCCCCGCCGCCCCCCGGGGACCCACAAATAACTCGCCATTCAGGATAATCGCACCGCCGACACCCGTCCCCAAAGTCAGCATAATGACATTTTTGAACGATCGCCCCGCCCCCAGCCAAGCTTCCCCTAACCCGGCACAGTTGGCATCATTCGCCAGAATCACGGGTTTTCCCGTCTTCTCCTCCAGCCAATCCGCCAGGGGCACCTCCCGCCAATCCCGAAGGTTGATGGCAATTTTGGAAATCCGCCCCGCCGCGTCCACCGGACCGGGCAACCCCACCCCGATCGCCTCCAAAGACTTGACATCCGGCGCAAGTTGTGCTATTGCATCCGCCATCGCGGCCAGAACCGCTTTCGGGGTGGCGGGTTGGGGGGTGGGAACCTGCAAAGACCCCAGACACGATCCGTCCGCCTCAAACCGTCCCAGTTTGATCGCCGTCCCCCCCAAATCGATGCCGATGACCTGAGATGCCATGCCGTTCAACTCACCTGTCGGGTTATTCGAGATCGTCCACTTCGTCGCGATCGATGCTGGTGGTAAAGACGGGTTCGACGCGGACACCCATGATGCTGCAGGGACGGACGACCAGATATTCCCCTTCCATCGTCTTGATGGGGACGTTCAGAAATTCGTTGTCGTTGTGCTTGGGGATGAGGACTTTCGTGTACCAAGCTTGAAACTCTTGGATGGTCTTGAATCGAACTTCTTCGCGGTGTCCCCCCTGAATGAGGAGGTGGACGGCATAGGAACTGGGTTTTCGCATGACAGTTTGTGGGATGATAAGGCATTCTCGGTTTATTTTCTCACCGATGAGGGCGATCGGTCAATCGACACCACTACGAAACCCGTTGCGAACAGGCTGCGGGTATCTTCTTTGCGATCGGAAGTCTTCAATAATGGGGGTGGAAGCATCCAGTCCCCATCTAGCTCGCCGTGGCAAATCATCCGGATTTGGTGTAATATCAATTTGGACAATTGACCGGCAATTGGCGATTCCTATATCCCGGCATTAAACGGGAATTAAAAAATCGCAATACTGGAAGTTTATTGACGCCCGGCGCAGATGGTATGGCAACGGGAAAGAATTCGCGAACTTCCCGGGGATCAAAGCCCCCGGGATGGGGATTTCACCGCCGACAATTTTCAAATCACTTCGGAATTCTAGAGGCCGTGATTTTATTGATTTTCAGGACATGAATTTTGATACGGATACGATGATCGTCATGATGGTGCTCTCGTCCTTGCTACAGGCGGGCATTCTCCTGTCATTGATCGCCACGGCACACGAGTATAAAGGAATGTCAAACTATGTGCTGGGAACCCTATTTTCTGCCCTTTCTTTTGGCTGGGTTATCGTCATCAAGTTCGCCCCGCCTCCCGCCCTATCAATGAAGCTTCTGGGCAACCTTATCCTGGCCGCTTCTATGATTTTTAGCGTCGCCGGTATCGGCCAATTTGTCGGCAGAAAAATTGACAATTTTTTATGGATTTTCAGTGGGACATTATTTTCAATTTCACAGATTTATTATTTGTACGTTGACGACAACTATTTCTGGAGAAATATCGCGCTGATCCTGATCGGCATTTTAGCCTATGGGGTGAGTATCAGATATATGATCGGTGCAAATATCAGAAACTTTTTAATGACGGGCCGCTGTCTGACAGCGGTATTGTTTTTGGGTATCTGCATCTTTTTAATGCGCGGTTTCTTTCTGGTTAACAGTCAAACTCAGTCCGCATTAGATGCAACCCTCGCCAACATCTTCACTTTTTTTGGGATTTTTATTGTGGACTTTCTACGCAACGGTTTTTTTGTGTTGATGGTGAGTCAAAGAATGTATTCCGAACTTCATAAAATGTCGGAGACCGACTTTTTGACGCAAATTTTCAATCGGGGGGCGATCGCCGTCAAGGTCGAGGATATTTTGGCGCAAAAAAAATTTGAAATTTTAACCTTAATTTTATTGGATGTCGATCGCTTTAAGAAAATCAATGATACCCACGGTCACGATATCGGCGATTTGGTCTTGCAGCAGGTGACGCGATCGCTCCAATCCCAACTCAATCCACCGGATTTGATCGGCCGCTGGGGAGGAGAGGAGTTTTTAATTGTTTTGCCGGACTGTCCTCCCTCAAAAGCCCGCGATCGCGCCGATTCTCTGCGCCTCCAAGTCGCCAATAATCCGGTATTTTTTGGGGCGGATACCGGGGGAATTGTCAACTGTACCATCAGCTTGGGAGTCGTGACTGATACCGCCGGAAATCACGCCATAGATGAACTTCTCAAACGGGCGGACGAGGCCCTGTATAAAGCCAAAACGGGTGGACGAAATCGGGCGGAATTTGTCGTCCTCTCCCCCACCCCAATTGAAAAGTAAAAAAGAATTCAGTTAGCCGATCCCAGCCCCCTAAAAACTTCGATGCTCTTTCATTTTCCGCCTGAAAAATGCCTGGGGGAGACGGAAATAATTAATAATTAATAATTAATTGACTTGAGTTTTCCGAGAATGAAATAGCCAGACCCCGTATGGCAGGCAACAGGCAACAGGAAAAAAAGCGTCCGCTGTCTGAGTTTCAGAGTGATTCGATGTCCGGAGGACCCGGGCGACTGCCATCGTATCCCGGGGAACCGGCGAAAACGCCGGAATCCGGCTGGCTCAACTGCTTGTGCAGTCGGACATCATCTGATCGAGACACCGCCAGGAAAGCATCCCGGACTCCTGTCCAAGTCAACAGTAAGGACATCCCGGGGCGGAACTTCACAAACGTTCGTCGGCGTCAAGTTCAATCTGAACATTTGGCAGGGGATGGAGGGTGTACCCTGACTGTGATTCAAAGACCGATCCATCATTGTTTGGGTCTGACCCAGATCGGAACTCAACAGACGAGTTTGATTCTGGGATTCCCCGCAAATTATACACTAATATGGATCACCGAATAACGGATAGCTGAGAAATATGCCCCGACGCGACGACCTGAAAAAAATTCTGCTTCTGGGTTCAGGCCCAATTGTGATCGGACAAGCCTGCGAGTTCGACTATTCCGGGACTCAAGCCTGTAAAGCGCTGCGAGAAGAAGGCTACGAGGTAGTCCTGGTCAACTCCAACCCGGCCACAATCATGACCGACCCGGAAACCGCCGAACGGACGTACATCGAGCCGTTGGTGCCCGAGATCGTGGAAAAAGTGATCGCCAAGGAACGGCCCGATGCCCTGCTGCCGACGATGGGGGGCCAGACCGCCCTCAACATCGCCGTGGACCTGGCGAAAAATGGCGTGTTGGACAAATACGGCGTGGAACTGATCGGCGCGAAATTAGAAGCGATCGAAAAGGCCGAAGACCGCCTGTTATTCAAACAGGCGATGGAAAAAATCGGCGTGAAGTGCTGTCCGTCCGGCATTGTCAGCAATATGAACGAGGCGATGGCGATCGCCGATCAGATCGGAAGCTACCCCCTGATCATCCGCCCCGCCTTCACCCTGGGGGGCACCGGCGGCGGCATTGCCTACAACCAGGAAGAATACGAAGAAATGGCGATGGCGGGGTTGGACGCCTCCCCGGTGTCCCAGATTTTGGTGGAACAATCCCTGATCGGTTGGAAAGAGTACGAACTCGAAGTCATGCGGGATCTGGCCGATAACGTCGTCATCATCTGTTCCATCGAAAACATCGACCCGATGGGCGTCCACACCGGCGATTCCATCACCGTCGCCCCCGCCCAAACCCTGACGGACAAGGAATATCAGCGGTTGCGGGATGCCTCGATCAAAATCATCCGGGAAATCGGCGTGGAAACCGGGGGATCAAACATCCAGTTTTCCGTCAACCCCGTCAACGGGGACGTAATCGTAATTGAGATGAACCCCCGGGTTAGCCGTTCCTCGGCCCTGGCATCCAAGGCCACTGGATTCCCGATCGCCAAATTCGCAGCCAAACTCTCCGTCGGCTACACCCTCGACGAGATCGACAACGACATCACCAAAAAAACCCCCGCCTCCTTCGAGCCCACCATCGATTATGTGGTCACGAAGATCCCCCGCTTCACCTTCGAGAAGTTCCCCGGCGCCCAACCCGTCCTCACCACCCAGATGAAATCCGTGGGGGAGGCGATGGCCATCGGCGGCACCTTTGTCGAATCCTTCCAAAAGGCCCTGCGATCGCTCGAAACCGGTTTGGCGGGTTGGGGACTCAACAAGGACGAAAAACTCCTCAGCCTGGATCATATCCGCTCCGGGCTGCGGACGCCGAACCCTGACCGGATGCTGACCCTGCGTCACGCCATGTTGATGGGGATGTCCGTGGAAGAAATTTACGAACTCACCGGCATCGACCCCTGGTTTTTGGACAAATTCAAGGACCTGTTGGAAACCGAGAAATTCCTGAAGCGCACCCCCCTCAAGGAACTGAAGGCTGAGGAGATGCTGGAGGTGAAGCGGCAGGGATTCAGCGATCGCCAAATCGCCTTCGCCACGAAAACCACCGAGAAAACCACCGAAGACGAGGTGCGAAGCTACCGCAAGGGGTTGGGGGTGAAACCCGTTTATAAAATGGTGGATACCTGCGCGGCGGAATTCGAGTCCCAAACGCCCTACTACTATTCCACCTACTGGGAAGAGGACGAAATGATCGCCTCCGACAAACCCAAGGTGATGATTTTGGGCGGCGGACCCAACCGCATCGGCCAGGGGATCGAGTTCGACTACTGCTGCTGCCACGCCTCCTATTCGATGCGGGAGGATGGCTACGTCACCATCATGGTCAACTCCAACCCGGAGACGGTTTCCACGGACTACGACACCAGCGATCGCCTCTATTTTGAACCCCTGACCCAAGAGGATGTCTTCAACATTATCGAGGCGGAAGAACCGGACGGGATCATCATCCAGTTCGGCGGCCAAACGCCTTTGAAACTGGCCGTACCCCTGCAAAAAGCCCTGGAGGCATCGACGTTAAAAACCAAGATTTGGGGTACGTCCCCCGACTCCATCGACACCGCCGAAGATCGGGAGCGGTTCGAGAAGATCCTGCGGGAACTTGACATCCAGCAGGCGCCCAACGGCATCGCCCGCAGCTACGAGGAAGCGTTGGTGATCTCCGGTCGCATCGGCTATCCTGTGGTGGTGCGCCCCTCCTACGTTTTGGGGGGTCGGGCGATGGAGATCGTCTACTCCGATGAGGAGTTGGAACGGTACATGACCTTTGCGGTGCAGGTGGAACCCGATCACCCGATTTTGGTGGACAAGTTCCTGGAAAATGCGATCGAGGTGGATGTGGATGCGGTCGCCGACAAAACCGGAAATGTGGTCATCGGCGGCATCATGGAACACATCGAACAGGCGGGGGTCCACTCCGGCGATTCGGCCTGTTCCATCCCCTTCCAAACCCTGTCCGAAGGGGCGATCGAGACGATCCGCCGCCAGACGATCCAACTCGCCAAGGCTCTGAACGTGGTGGGGTTGATGAACATCCAGTTCGCGGTGCAGGGGGAACAGGTTTACATCCTGGAAGCCAACCCCCGGGCGTCGCGGACGGTGCCCTTCGTTTCCAAAGCGATCGGCGTCCCCCTGGCGAAGATGGCGTCCCGGGTGATGTCCGGCAAGACGTTGGAGGAGTTGGGCTTCACTGAAGAACGGGTCCCCACCTACGTCTCGGTGAAGGAGGCGGTGCTGCCCTTCGCCAAGTTCCCGGGTACGGACGTGCTCCTCGGCCCGGAAATGCGATCGACTGGGGAAGTGATGGGCATCGATACGGACTTCGGACAGGCTTTCGCCAAGGCGGAACTGGCGGCGGGGCAGGTGTTGCCCAAGTCGGGGACCGTGTTCGTTTCCGTCAACGATCGCGATAAGGAGGCGATCGTCCCGGTGGTGCAGGACTTCCTGGATCTTGGCTTCAAGGTGACGGCTACCATCAACACCCGCAAGGTACTCTGGGAGCACGGGGTCAAGGTGGACATGGAGTTGAAACTCCACGAGGGGCGGCCCAACGTCCTGGACGCGATCAAAAACCAGGCCGTGCAGTTGGCGATCATCACTCCCTCCGGGGAGGAAGCCCGGGAGGACGGGATCAAGATCCGGCGATCGGCCCTGGCCTACAAGGTGCCGATCATCACCACCATCGCCGGGGCTAAGGCCACCGTCGCGGCGCTGCGATCGCTCACCCAGACTTCCTTCGACGTGAAGGCGGTTCAGGACTACTACGTTAAATAGAACCCTTCGGGGACGGGGGCGGATTGAAAAATCTTCCCCCGCAATCCCCGATCTCTGTTATAATGGTTTACTGCACAAATAAGCGGACGTGGCGGAATTGGTAGACGCGCTAGATTTAGGTTCTAGTGTCCTCGCGACGTGAAGGTTCAAGTCCTTTCGTCCGCATTTTTGTTAAACCCTCTTCCGTAAGACTTTCGGCTATATTTTTTAACCGAGTTTTACGCCGTTACACTCAAATTGCACTCTTTACCGTCTTAGCGCATTGGACGATGAGTGCGTATCCTATGCAACAAAACTTAATAATTGATTAAAAAAGCAAGACTTCTATCACAAAACCCCTATAAGGTCAGTCCCCGAGCTGATAGATGATTCTCAAGATAGTCTTAACTTCCGGTAAGTTGGGGTCAATGCCCGCCTCCGATAGGCGCTCTAGGGCAAGGTTATAAGGGATCGGCAATCGCGCCGATCTTTTCAAGACTTCCAGGGTAGCGTCTACTCCTTGAGTCTTGTACTTGCTCTCGTTAACAATAGTCGAATGGTCCATCATTCTTGCCCGAAGTTCAATTGGGACTCCGTACTTTTCACAGAGGAGGAAAATCTTGAAGATTTCACGATAAGTACGGATATCGTTTTCTTGATTGACAAACTCCCCGCGAAGACAGCGACGGGGATTCTGGGGTCAAACAGTAAATGCAGGCTGAGCCTGACTGACTTT
>NZ_JAJENU010000124.1:0-5927 GCF_035615495.1 Lyngbya sp. CCY1209
TCGGGCTCCCCCCTTTTTAAGGGGGGCTGGGGGGGATCGGGCTCCCCCCTTTTTAAGGGGGGCTGGGGGGGATCGGGGAGCGTGTAAATAACCGGATCTGATATGATCAATTATCAATTTTTTACACCCAATTAAAGCCATGACTATTCAGGTTGAAAATCTTGTCAAACGCTTCGGGAATTTTGTCGCCTTAGACGACATCAATTTGACCGTCAAAACCGGGTCGCTGGTGGCACTGCTCGGGCCGTCCGGTTCCGGGAAATCCACCTTATTGAGGGCGATCGCGGGATTAGAAAAACCCGACTCCGGGCGCATTTATTTAGAAAATGGCGACGTCACCGATGCCCAAGTCCAGGAGCGGCAGGTCGGATTTGTATTCCAACATTACGCCCTGTTCAAACATATGACCGTCCGCCAAAATATCGCTTTTCCGCTGGAAATTGCCCGCCGTAAAAAATCTGATATCCGGGGGCGGGTCGCCTCATTGTTAGATTTAATTAAATTAGAAGGATTGGGCGATCGCTATCCCGCCCAACTTTCCGGCGGACAGCGGCAGCGCATCGCCCTCGCCCGCGCCTTGGCGATCGAACCGAAGGTTTTACTATTAGATGAACCCTTCGGGGCGTTGGATGCGAACGTGCGGCACGATTTGCGGGCCTGGTTGCGCCGCCTCCACGATGAGGTACACGTCACGACCTTAATTGTCACCCACGATCGCGAAGAGGCGATGGAAATTGCCGATGAAATTGTGGTGATGAACGAGGGGCGCATCGAACAGGTGGGGACCCCCCAACAGGTTTACGATCGCCCCGCCAGCCGCTTTGTGATGGGTTTTATCGGCCCGGTAAACGTCCTCCCCCAGGACGAAACATCGGAGGTTTTGGTGCGCCCCCACGACATCCGCATCGGCGAAATTCCCAACGATCAAAGTATCCCGGCAATTGTCAAACGCATCGTTTACATGGGTTGGGACGTTCAAATTGAATTATTGCTGCGGGACGGGACGGTTTTGAATGCCCAATTGACGCGAGATGAATGCGATCGCCTCGGAATTAGTATGAATCAAAAAGTGTATATTTTCTCGGAAAAAACCGTAACATTTGCAGACAAACGGCAACCCATCCCGTCCCATTTCCGCAAATGTTCTTGACGGACTCCGGCGACTCCCATCCAATCCCGTTCCCCGACATCCACACCCACAGGTGTTTTCGGGTTCATGTCGGTGCGCGATCAGCTTGGCCGGTGGGCTTCGTGCGATCGCCCATCGGGATTTGATATTGCACCCCAACTATTTCGGAAGTCTTAAAAAAGTATTAAAATGGTTTGACAGTCCGTCACCGGGCTGATGTCGGACATTTTGTTGATTCTTTCCCCTGTCAAGAACTCGCCGAGTGCAAGCCGAATCCCCGATGGCACGATCGCAAAAGGCAAAAACCCAGTTGGAAATATTCTGGCAACTCTCATCCGATCTAATTTGTCTCCTGGGACCCGACGGTTGCATCCGCCAGGTCAACCCGGCCTGGGCCAAAATATTAGGCTGGACGGAAGCGGATCTCGTCGGCCAAATGTGGTGGGATTGGATTCATCCGGAGGACTTGTCCCGGACCCATGACCTGGAAAAGATACTCTCGCCGGAGGAGGTGGGGGAAGTTTCGTTGCGATTGCGTCGCCGGGACGGCAACTACCAAAATTTTCTTTGGAAAATGAGCGGATGGGGAAAAAACTGCATCTTGGGCTTCGGGGCCGCGATCGCCCCGGCGGTTTCCCCCCCCGACCCCGTAGCCGACGAACTCCACACCCTCTATCGAATTTTCCGACAAGTCGGCTATCCCCACAGCTACGAAGATTTATTTCGATCGACCTTTGAATATCTCTGGCCTCTGATTCCCTACGACGTGGCGGGCAGTATCTTCCTAGAATATGGGATGCCAGACCCGGGAGAAGCCGTCGAAACCCCCCCAAATTGTCAGTTATTTTTACGGGCTTTCCGTCCCCTTTCCCGCCCCCTTCAGGAAACCATTCAAACCCAACTTTTGGAACAGTTGGCTTCGATGATCGGAGAAAATTTGTATCGTCGTCCGCTGTGCTTTCACCCCCTCGAAATTCCCCGGGGAAAACCACCGGCGATCGCGGCCCTGGAATCGCGCTTTTCGATCCCCCTCATCGCCCGGTCAGAAACCCAAACCCAGATCGTGGGGTTGCTGTTTTTGGGAGCCGAATCGAAGGGACGTTTCACCGAATCCCACATCCGGCTGCTCTACTACCTCGCCAACCATACCGCCATCACCCTCCAACACCTGCAATCTCGGTTAGCAGTCGAGCAGCAAAACTTGCACAATTTGGCGCTAAACTTACCCGAAGGGGTCTTGTTGATCGATGGAAATCAAAAGGTCGTCCTCGCCAATCCCCGGGGAAAAATCTATCTCAAAGCGGTCGGAAAAATCGAAGCCGGAGTGTTGTCAGAACTGGGGGGATTTGCGGTAGCGGAGTTGATGCGATCGCCCCATCTAGTCACCCACGAAATTACCGTTTCCTCCTCGCCGGAACAAGTTTTGGAGGCGATCGTGCAACCGATGAAATCGGAGACATCGCCCGGTTCTCGGATGATCGTGATCCGGGATATCAGCGATCGCAAGCGGGTGGAATCTGAAATCCGCCAAGCCCTCGAAAAAGAGCGGGAACTCGGCGCGCTCAAATCTCAAGTCATCCAAACCGTCTCCCACGAATATCGCACCCCCCTGACGACGATCCTATCCGGGGCGGAACTGATCGAAACTCACCACCAAGAACTTTCGACGGAACAGCAACTCCACTTCCTGAGACTGATCCAAAATGCGGCTAAACACATGGCATCTTTGGTGGAAGATATGCTGCTGGTCAACCGCGCCGAATCGGGGACGATAGACTTTCAACTCCGGCCCCTGGATCTGGTTTCCTTCGGTCAAAAATTGCTGGAAGAGTTGCAGCCCTTGGCGGCGGACAAACACGCCTTAGTTTTTCGCTCCGATCGCGATTCAATCCCCTGTTACGGCGATCCGAAATTGTTGCGACAGATGTTGACCAATCTCATTTCTAACGCGATCAAATATTCGCCGGACGGGGGCGCGATCGACTTCGACCTGGGTTGTCAAAATGAGAAAATATACTTTAAAATTAAAGATGAAGGCATCGGCATTCTGCCCGCCGATCGCGATCGCCTCTTTGAATGCTTTTATCGGGGCAAAAATGTGGAGACGATCCGGGGAACCGGCTTGGGGCTGGCGATCGTGAAAACCTGCGTCGAACTCCACGGCGGCGAAATTGAGGTGGATAGCGAAGTGGGACGCGGCACCTGTTTTGTCGTCAAAATCGATCCGCACCACCTCTCGAAAACCTACGATCAAAAACGACGGGAATCCCGACAATATTATTGAATTGTTAGTCGTGGGAGTCGGGGGAATCTCAAATCTCCAGTCTAAAATTCCCCCACCCCGTGACATCAAGCCAGAACCTCGATAAAATCATCGACATCGATGGCACTGCTTTCGACGCCAAGCAATGTCATCGAAAGTTGTGGGGCACTGATGCGAGTGTCGTGGCCGACCCGAGAGACAGACAATTGCTCGAAAGTCAGATCGTCCTTCAAACCGATAATATCTATTCCATCTCGAAAATCGGCGATGATATCGTTGCCGTCACCCGCTCCGAAGTCGAAGCGATCGCCGCCCGGACCCCCGATGAGGAAGTCGTCGCCCCCGTCCCCGGCAATGATATCATCTCCCATACTCCCGTCGAGATTATCGTCATTCGCACCTCCGTAGAGAACATCATTACCCGTCAAACCTCGGATGAAATCATCGCCGCCACCGCCGCGGATCAAATCATTTTCCCGGGTGCCGCTCAACCCGTCGTCACCATCCGTACCGACAATCGTATTGGGAGCGATCGCCGAGTGCGTTTGTTCCCAAACCCGGCCCGCCACCTGTCGCCCCAGGGACCGACCGTTCAAATCGCCGTCCTGAAAGTGGATGCCCCCGTAAAGGCGAGAAATCCCCGCCTCGTCGGCCGCTTCGCCGAAGGTTTCCCACTCCAAAGTCACGGGAGTGTGCGGGGTCATACCCGGTTCAAAGCGGGACTCCTCCGGCTCAAAAGTGACCGCCGCCCCAAAATCGTCGCCGCCGGTAAAGCGCCGCAGAATCTCGGCCCCCGCCGCGCTGAAAGTGCTGTGGCCCGAGACATATTCGGCGAAGGGAGGCGAAGGGTCGCTCCCCGGCGTTTGATAGGTGAGAAAATCCGTCGCCAGAATCGTCTGAATGCCTTCTCCGGGCCCGCCCCAAGCCTCGATCGCAAAACCGCCCAGTTCGGAATCAAACTCCCCGATCAAGCCCAGTTCGCCGAGTTCGCGCACCGTCCGCACGGGACGAGCATAGTCGTAGTAAACTTTCGCTTCCCACGTCGCGATGCCGGCATCGAATACCGCATTTCCCAAATTCAAAAAGAGTTTGACATCTTCATCCAACGTGTGGTCATCCCGGGCCGACACATATTGTCCGAATGTCATCCAAGTGCCCGGCGGGAAGGACGTACCGCCCGCATCTTCCCAAAATTCCGCAATCAATTTGTGTTCGTCGGTCAGGTAGGCGCTGTAATCGACGACCTGTTCTGTTTGTTCGATGAATTCGGGATTGATAATCGTGCCGACAATATCCGGGCTGATTGGCACGGACGACCCGTCGCTCAAAGCGATCGTGCCGGCTTGCAAGTCCACCTCGCCATCGACCAATAAAAACGGCTCGGGTTCCGGCGGTCGCAGTTCGTGCCACGGGGAGAAATGGGGGGGATTCTGTCCGAAATCCGGGGGAAAAGGGTTCGGATTGCCTTCCCAGTCGATCTCGCCCTCGAAGGATAAAAACGGTTGGGGCAGCGGCGATCGCCCTCCGGACTCCGAAGCGAAACTAAAAGGCACGACATAACCCCAGTGGGGGGTCAGAAACCTTTGCACCTGTTGCTCTTGTCCCGGTTGGGCGTCCATGGGCACTCGTTCGGGCGTCCAGCGTTCAATGTCCCTCGGATCTCCGGGCGGATTGACGGGTTGATAGCCGCTGATATCCGAATAGGGAGTGCCGTCGCCGTTCGGGTGATTTCCGAGTTGATTGGAGCCGTCATTTCTGCGAAATGTTAACAGAGCTTCGGCGGAGATGTTTCCGATCCCGGCGGGAGTGCTTCCATTCATGGCGGTGTCGTCGGGATCGTAACCCAAATCGGCCATCAATTCATCGAAAAGATCGACTTGGGTGGGAAATAATTCGGAGAGCACCCGGTAAGCCGCAAAACTCATGGCTTCCGCTTTGTTGGCGGCGGTGTTTTCTGACTGGGGCTGCTGCAGGGCATCTCCCAATTGAGTCCCGACGGCCAGCGGATCGTAGGCGCTCCAGGCGTCGTAGATGGCCGTGTGTACCATCCCATAGGCGCGGGAGGCGATCGTCGGTCCCGGGGCAGTATTGATGACCGCCTCTTGGGCGACCCGATCCCAGCGCACGGAAATTGTGGGTGACGGGTCGTCAACCGTCACCCGTTGGGTTTCGGGATGTAAAATGAGATTGATATCGTTATTTTCAGAAGCTGAATTATCCATTGTCTTTGGTTTCCTAATTTGATGGAGTCCCCCCGATGGCAATTTTCGTTGTCATACCAAGTCCGCCAAAATAGTTTTGAGAAAAAACTGTTTTTTATTCGACAATCAGAAATCCATACAATGACTGATTGTCCGAACTTGATCTCATACCAAGTTCCGGTCATTGACTGACAGCAAAAATCTGGGGAGTTCGACGCTCCCGCCGTTCCCGGGTCGATGCCGACATCACTATGTTTGTTGACTTCTCCCCGGTCTAAAGACGCGGGGATTCTTAAGCCGTCCAAAACTGAACTCTTAAAGGCATAGTCAATGT
>NZ_JAJENU010000125.1:0-404 GCF_035615495.1 Lyngbya sp. CCY1209
CCTCCTTGAGGTGTCCCGGCTTTCGTGTCGTCAAATACACCATTGTCAATAACCCCGGCTTTTAACCATTGTCTGATGTTGTGCCTTATGGTCGTTGGACAATGAAGTTTGGATAGTAGGTAGTCATGGTCAATCTGGTCGAAGCATTTGGCGATATCCGCATCAAGAACGTAGTAGCTCTTTTTGTTGATGCTTATGTAGATTCTTGCTAATGCATCGTGGGTTGAGCGTCCGGGTCGAAACCCATAGCTTGTCCCCTCGAATAATGGTTCCCAGTAGGGTTCCATTGCCATCTTGACCAAGGCTTGCTTGGCTCTGTCTCGAATTGTCGGGATTCCCAGAGGGCGTTTTTCATCCCGTCCGGGTTTTGGTATCCAAACTCTCCGTAATGGCTTGGCTTTGAA
>NZ_JAJENU010000126.1:0-5707 GCF_035615495.1 Lyngbya sp. CCY1209
AAATCGCCAAGACACATGGAAGTTTCGGGTTCTGTTCCACGAACCGAACTGTAAACACACGAGCGCTCATTGCTATAGCTTTGACTTTTCGGGTATTTAACCAGATTCGCTATAATTAGCAATTCATCGAATTTACAGGTTCGTTTTGGAAACTGAGTCCGAAACTCGGATTCCAAGGTCATTTCTATTCCCTACTTCCTACTCCCTACTCCCTAATCCCTACTCCCTCCCCTATCGCAGCGGCCACCAGGATACTTTGTCGCGGGTGGCGCTGTAGATTTCTTTGAGGCCTTCGGGGTCGCAGACTCTCAGAATGTCGTCGGAGGAATCGTCGCTTTTTGAGGGGAGTATTAACCCCTCTTTTCGCATTCCTTTGATGACTTGTTCGACGGTGCGATGGTTGAGTTGGGCGGCGCGGGCGATGATATCGACGGGCAAATTAAAGGTATAAACGCCGTCGGTTTGGGGCTGGTTTCCGAGCGATCGCTCTTGATAGATGAGCGCCCTCAGCAGGGCTGCCACCGCCTGGGGGGGATGGGTGCTGCAATTGAGCAGGTGGTATTGGAATTTTTCTCGCAGTTCAAATAGGTAATCGTAGCGATCGCGAAATGTCTCGTTTTCGGCGTGCAGGATTTGGATGATATCGATGGAAATCTCGATCGCGTCGGTGGTTTTGTAAGCCTCTACCAAACTGGGGAAGGCGCGGCTCACCCGCCCGTAACCCAGGGCCAGGTTCCGCATCCCGAAACAGTTTCCCGGGTAGGTGAGGGCGATGATGCGATCGAGGGGGGCACTGCGAACCACCACCGGACCGCCACCCGTCACCGCGTAGAGGGATTCGATGGAAGTGTCGGGCTCAAAAGCTGTGTAAACCGGACGGCTCGAATACAGCTTTTGGGGCGTCACCTTGCCTTTGGCCAAGGCTTCCGACAATTCCGCCCCGTCCAAACCGCGAAACAGGTAGTTTCCCCGACTCAGTTCCCCGGCAATTCCCTCGATTGCTGCGGGTTTCGCTGGCTTTGCCATTGCCACTCAGTTGTTCTCCACTCTCAGGATACAAGATTTGGATTTGAATCGCAAGTGTATTGCAAAACATTTAAACTTCAGTTACAATTCAATCAGAACAGATTTAGGCTACGCTATCCCCCCCGCCCCCATCCCCCCCAACCCCCCTTTGTAAGGGGGGAGATAAGGGGGGAGCCGGACAGAACTGAACCCGTAAAATTGCCATAAAATCCGGTATCCCTATCTGGGAACCGGAGATTTAGGAACAGACCCATGAAATCCAAATTCCGCCCGAAATGGCGGCGCCGTCTCGCCCTGTTGTTGGTGGGAATTGGTGTCGGCACGGCGATCGCATCCTGCGACAGTAACAAAACTGCCAGCGATCGCGTCGAAATCACCCTGGTTTCCTACGCCGTCACCCAAGCCGCCTACGAAAAAATCATTCCCGAGTTCGTCGCCGACTGGAAAGCCGAACACAACCAAGATGTCACCATCCGCCAAAGCTACGGCGGTTCCGGTTCCCAAACCCGCGCCGTCATCGACGGTTTGGAAGCCGACGTCGTGGCGTTGGCCCTGGCGTTGGACGTCCGAGAACTCGAAAAAGCGGGGCTGATCGAACCCGGATGGGAAACCGAGGCCCCCAACAACGCGATCGTCCACCGTTCCGTTGCCGCCCTCGTCACCCGGGAGGGCAACCCCAAAACCGTCGAAGATTGGGACGATCTCGCCCGCGACGACATCCAAGCCATCACCGCCAACCCCAAAACCTCCGGGGGAGCGCGTTGGAACTTCCTCGCCCTGTGGGGGAGCATCACCCAAACTGGAGGGGACGAAGCGGACGCCCTCGCCTTCGTCAAACAGGTTTACAGCCAGGTCCCCGTTTTGCCGAAAAACGCCCGGGAAGCCACCGAGGTTTTTTACCAGCAGGGACAGGGAGACGTTTTGATCAATTACGAAAATGAAGTGATACTCGCCCGACGCCAGGGCCAAACTTTACCTTATATTATTCCGGAAACCAACATTTCCATCGACAACCCGATCGCCGTCGTCGATGCGAACGTGGACAAACACGGAACCCGGGAAGTCGCCGAAGCCTTCGTGCAGTATCTCTATACCCCCGCCGCCCAGCGGGAATTCGCCCAAGTCGGCTTCCGCCCCGTCAACGATGCCGTCGCCGCGGAATTTAGGGACAAATATCCCGATATTCCGAACCTTTTCACCGTCGAAGATTTGGGCGGGTGGGATGGGGTTCAAACCCAATTTTTTGGCGACGGGGCGGTATTCGACAAAATTCAAGCGGAGGTGGGGCGATCGGAATAGGTAATATAGCAGTGTGAAATGATGAGTGAAAAGTCGATCCAGTCAAAGCCCCCAGGATTGGGGGTTTGGGGGCCGGACAATTTGACAAATGGTTCCACATTGCTATAGGAGGGGAGCGATCGGTTTTCCCAGGTTGTGCCACCGCCGCAGTTTGTTCTCCAATTTCTAACTGCTTGATGAGTGCGATCGCGCCCAAAGGAACCATGACTATTACATTGTCAAAATCCAAACTATTTGTTCACCAATTTTTCCCAAAAATTTCCTGGTACTGGTGGGGGATCGGCGGCTATCTCAGCCTGATGTTATTGCTTCCCATTCTCGCCCTCACCCTGTACGCCGGAAACCTGAGTTTTTCGGAAATTTGGCGCATCGCCACCGATCCCGTGGCCCTGTCCGCCTATGAAGTCACGTTTACGACCGCATTTTGTGCCGCCGCCTTCAACGGCATCGCCGGGGTTGCCGTCGCCTGGGTTTTGGTTCGTTATCGCTTCCCCGGAAAGCGAATTTCTGATCGCCCCCGTGTTAATTTTCCAGCGTTTGGAACAGTTCGACTATGCCGGGGCTGCAGTCATTGGCACGGTGATGTTATTGGTTTCTCTGCTCTCTCTTGTGGCAATTAATTTGTTGCAAAGCTGGGGGAATTCGGCGGGGATAAAATAGGGACATTAAGCCAGTTGAGTTTAATAAGAAAACCACAGAGGCACAGAGGACACGGAGAAAAAATTATGAACATTTTATTCAATCCTAAAGAATGGATTCAACCGGCGCGATCGCGAACCTCTCAGACCCCGATCGCAAATTTTGAAATTTTCCTGGTTTTAGCAGTTTTACTTTTTATCATTTTGGTGTTATTTATTCCGGCTGTTAATATCTTTTTTGGTGCATTTGAAAAAGGTTGGAATGGATTTTACTCCACTTTAATTTCGCCGGGATTTTTGCACGCCGCAAAATTGACCCTGCTTGTCGCCGCGATCGTCGTTCCCCTGAATGTCGTATTTGGGCTGGTTACAGCCTGGGCGATCGCCCGCCACCGCTTCCCCGGACGCACATTATTATTGAGTATTATTGACCTACCTTTTTCCGTTTCCCCCGTCGTTGTCGGGCTGATGCTGGTGTTGTTGTACGGGCGCCTGGGGTGGTTCGGTCCGGCGTTGGAATCGGTGGGGTGGAAGGTGATGTTCGCCTTTCCGGGAATTGTCCTGGCGACGGCGTTCGTCTGTATGCCTTTCGTGGCGAGGGAAGTCCTCCCGGTTTTGGAAGAAATTGGCACCGAACAGGAGGAAGCCGCAAAAACCCTGGGGGCGAATGATTGGCAAACCTTCTGGCGGGTGACGCTGCCCTCGATCCGCTGGAGTTTATTGTATGGCATTGTCCTCACCAATGCCAGGGCGATGGGGGAATTTGGCGCCGTGGCGGTGGTGTCGGGAAATATCATCGGAAAAACCCAGACGTTGCCCTTATTTGTGGAAGAAATGCACGTCCAATATCAGACGACTTCGGCTTACACGGCGGCGGTGGTTTTGGCTAGTTTGGCGATCGTCACTTTGGTATTGAAAACACTGTTGGAAGGGAAGACGGGAAAGTGATGGCGGTTGTCTGTCCGCCGCGATACAGTCGAATCGCCTTACCGTTTCATCACCTCATCCCCTCTCGGCGCGGGGGGCAACCCCGAGCGGACGGAAAACTAACGGGTGCGATCGCTTTTTTGTTACAATTCGTAAACGAACCGTTAAGGATAGAGTAAAGAATGCGGGTTGCGATCGCAGGAGCAGGATTGGCCGGCATGGCCACGGCCGTCGAGTTGGTCGATGCCGGACACGAAGTCGAACTATTCGAGTCCCGTCCCTTCGTGGGCGGGAAAGTCGGCAGTTGGGTGGACAAAGACGGCAATCACGTCGAAATGGGGCTGCACGTCTTTTTCGGCTGCTACTACCAATTATTCGATTTGATGAAAAAGGTGGGTGCCTTTGAAAATCTGCGACTCAAGGAGCACGTCCACAACTTCGTCAACCGGGGCGGCGTCACCGGAAGTCTGGATTTTCGGTTTCTGACAGGCGCCCCCTTCAACGGCCTGAAAGCATTTTTCACCACCTCCCAACTCTCGGCGACGGACAAATTTCAAAATGCGATCGCCCTCGGAACCAGCCCCATCGTCCGGGGTTTGGTGGACTTCGACGGGGCGATGAAAACCATCCGAGATTTGGATAAAGTCAGTTTCGCCGACTGGTTCCGCCGCCAGGGCGGTTCGGAGGGCAGTCTGAAGCGGATGTGGAACCCCATCGCCTACGCTTTGGGCTTTATCGACACCGAAAATATCTCCGCCCGCTGTATGCTGACGATCTTCCAATTTTTCGCCGCCAAAACGGAAGCCTCGGTATTGCGAATGTTGGAAGGTTCCCCCGCCGAATACCTCCACAAACCCATCGTTGACTATTTGGAAAAACGGGGCGCAAAAATTCACCTCCGCCGCCGGGTCAGAGAAATTCAATTCGCCGACATAGACAGCAAAACCCAAGTCACCGGCTTAGTTATCGCCAAAGGAGAGACGGAAGAAACCGTCGTCGCCGATGCCTACGTCTGCGCCTGCGACGTCCCCGGAGCGCAAAAAATGCTCCCGGAAGCTTGGCGGAAATGGCCGGAATTCGACAATATTTATAAACTCGATACCGTCCCGGTGGCGACGGTGCAACTCCGCTTCGATGGCTGGGTGACGGAACTGCACGACGCAACCAAACGGAAGCAGTTGGAAACGGCGGCGGGGATGGATAATTTACTCTATACCCCCGATGCAGATTTCTCTTGTTTCGCAGATTTGGCGTTAACCAGTCCGGGGGATTATTACCGGAAAGGAGAGGGCTCGCTGATGCAGTTGGTATTGACTCCCGGCGACCCGTTTATCAAGGAGAATAACGAGGCGATCGCCCACCACGTCCTCCAACAGGTTCACGATTTATTCCCCTCTTCCCGAGAATTAAATATGACCTGGTACAGCGTCGTCAAACTGGCGCAGTCCCTCTACCGAGAAGGCCCCGGAATGGACCCCTATCGCCCCGCCCAAAAAACCCCGGTTCCCAACTTTTTCCTAGCCGGAAGTTACACCCAACAGGACTATATCGATAGTATGGAAGGGGCCACTCTATCCGGGCGTCAGGCGGCCCGCGCCATCTTGGAAACGGCTCCAAACCCGGTCAAACCGGCCCCGATGACCGCAGTTTAACCCCCTCAAATCCTGTGGGGGCAACCTTATAGGGTTGCCCTCCGATTTCGATTTCGTAGGGGCAACCTTATAGGGTTGCCCTCCGATCTCCCTCCCAATCAGAAGGCAGGTTGCCCCTAAAATCAGAAGGCAGGTTGCCCCTAAAATCAGAAGGCAGGCACAGAG
>NZ_JAJENU010000127.1:0-402 GCF_035615495.1 Lyngbya sp. CCY1209
CAAACCGCTTGGGAATCAATTCCCGAGGGCGCAAGCCTTGCGCCCCTACCAGCTCAAATCATCGGTCGATGATTGGGAGGTTTAGGAGGGGATAACCGTATCTGATATCATTATCGCCTCAATTGGGGGATGCAGCCGGGGAACACACCCTACCTACAGTTATTTTTGAGCGACCATTGCAGTCATTATAATTCGTTTTGGCGGGGAACGGTAATATTTCTTATTGCTCAGATTTTCTCGCCTTTTAATATCGGCATAAATCGAACGGATATCACTATTAAATTTGGCGACGTAATCGGCTCTAATTTTCTGAATTTCTTCGACGACTGGATCATTTTTCACGAATCATCCTCCCGCAGTTATTATAACTTCCCCAATCATCTTCAGATGATTTCGGCTATT
>NZ_JAJENU010000128.1:0-219 GCF_035615495.1 Lyngbya sp. CCY1209
AAAAGTGGGGGAAAGGTCAGCAGATTACTAGGCTTCGTAACCCATGTTAAACCAGATAAAGAAGCAATCAGAGCCCATACTGAAAAGGTGAAAGAGGTGATTAAAAAACACAAAACAGCACCTCAAGCCGCCCTGATAAAACATCTCAATCCCATCATTACAGGATGGTCAAGGTATTACTCGGGGGTAGTCTCCAAGGAGATTTTCAGCAAGCTAGAC
>NZ_JAJENU010000129.1:0-11109 GCF_035615495.1 Lyngbya sp. CCY1209
TAAGGGGGGAGTAAGGGGGGAGAAAGGGGGGAGTAAGGGGGGAGTAAGGGGGGAGTAAGGGGGGAGCAGATATTGCGATCTCGCGCTTTAATAATACAGATTCACAATGTGGAGGTCCATGAAAATCACGATAGCTTTGGGTTTGGCCGCGATCGCCTCGATCCCGTTCACATTAGCCGCCGCCGGGATTCCCGAAACCGGTTCCGCCGTCGCCAACTACCCCCGCCGGACTCCCGCCGCCTCCCCCCACTCCGGCGCCGTCACCATCGTCCCCGACGGCCGCGTTTACCAATTTGAAGCCGGACGGGGGATCTACCGGGTCCGCTACAATTACACCGGCCGCAACTGGACCCATGCGGACGTCGCCCCCATCCGCATCGACACGGACAAACCCATCGCCATTTTGCCGATGCAATATACCGGCAACGGCTTACAATCGGGCGCCAAAGTCTACGGGACCTCCGTCGGGCGGCTGTGGAATTCCATCACCGTGGAGGAGATGAAACGGCGTCTGGAGTTTTTGGGATTTTATGTCCTCACCCCCACGATTCAGATGTACGGGGAAACTCTGGACGGGTTCCAGGCGTTGGAGCACTTCATCGCCGGGGTGCACCGGGGCAATCGCAACGTGCAGACTGTCGTCCTGACGGCGGATGCGGATGTGGGGAACGAGGCGAACCCCCGGCCGGGGGCGCAGATGTTGGTGACGGGGTTGCATCCCCGCGATCGCATCTGGGAATCGAGGCTACAGTTGAGGATGGCATCATTTTACCAGCAGCAGCGGTTGGTGAATATCGGCCCGAGGGTGCGGGGGGGAAAGAGCGATCGCGAGGGGCATTCTCTGGCTTGGCATCCGATGATCGAGAGGGCGGCGGAATATAATCCCCACATCGCCATCATCGAAGTTGCCCAGGCGGTGGAAATTGTGGAAAAAGCCGGTTCCATTCCCGACGGGCGGCGGTGGGCGGCACCCCTATTCGATGCGATCGCCCTGGGGATGGCGGAACAGGCCTGCTCGACGGGGGAATATTCCCTGGCGATTTGCCAGCAGTCGGCGGGAAATTGATTTCCGAGCGGTTGCGGTTTGGAGATTCAACCGGATCGATAGCACTACGCGCGGTCCTCGGCAGTCGGGAATCGGGAGTCGGGAACTGAAACTGCTTTTCTATAAGGGTTTGAAGATTTCTGACCCCATTTCAACTGTAACTGCGCGAGCGATCGTTGCGATAGCACTAGGGAAATACGTTGGGACGGCTAGAATTTTACCACTCCAGGCACAGAGAAACACAGAGGGTTAATTCCCCTCCGCCTCCTCCGCCTCCGGTCGCTTCCCCCGCTTACCGAAGCTCCCGATCGCCCCCCGCCGTGGTACTCTATTGGCAGACCCGCTTCCGTTTGAGCGTCATTACCGGAACTGTTGGCAGTGATGCGGTGGAACCTTCCCGCCGTCTTCCCGGAGGGGGAGATGCCGGTCGAGTTACCGCCCCGATCCCAAAACGATCGAGTCCCTTGCCTGACGATCCCTCCAAATGAGATGATCGCAGATGCAGCCCGAGGACGATTCCAGAGCAATTCTTAATATAGAACCCCAATCATCTGGTTTCCTGGCTCCGGCACTCACACCTAAGCAAGCAGATAGATAAAGATAACTATGGCTGTTGCAACCCAATCACTCGAAGAACTCTGCATTAATTCCATTCGCTTTCTCGCGATCGACGCGGTAGAAAAGGCGAACTCCGGACACCCCGGATTGCCGATGGGCGCGGCGCCGATGGCGTTCGTGCTCTGGGATCGCTTCATGCGGTACAACCCCAAAAACCCCAAGTGGTTCAACCGCGATCGCTTCGTCCTCTCGGCGGGCCACGGCTGTATGTTGCAGTACGCCCTTCTCTATCTGACGGGTTACGATAGCGTCAGCTTGGACGATATCAAGCAGTTCCGCCAGTGGGGTTCCAAAACCCCCGGACACCCGGAAAACCACGTCACCGAAGGCATCGAAGTGACCACCGGCCCCCTCGGACAGGGCATCGCCAACGCCGTCGGACTGGCCGCCGCGGAAGCCCACCTCGCCGCCCGCTTCAACAAGCCGGATTGCACTGTCGTCGATCATTACACCTACGCCATTTTGGGCGACGGCTGCAACATGGAAGGAATTTCCGGGGAAGCTTGCTCCCTGGCCGGACACTGGGGCCTCGGGAAGTTGATCGCCTTCTACGACGACAACCACATCTCCATCGACGGTTCGACGGATCTGGCGTTCACCGAAGATGTCGCCAAGCGGTTTGAAGCCTACGGCTGGCACGTCCAGCACGTTTCCGACGGCAACACCAATTTGGATGCGATCGCGGATGCGATCGAAGCGGCCAAGGCCGTAACGGACAAACCCTCTTTAATTAAAGTTACCACCACCATCGGTTTCGGCTCCCCCAACAAGGCCAACACCCACGACGTCCACGGCGCGGCTCTGGGTAAGGATGAGGTGCAGGCCACCCGCGACCACCTGGGTTGGGAACATCCCGAGTTCGTGGTCCCCGACGACGCCCTGAAGCAGTTCCGCAAGGCGATCGAGCGCGGCGCCCAATATGAGGACGAGTGGAAAGCTACCTTCGAGACGTACAAATCCAAGTATCCCGAAGATGCGGCTACCCTGGAGCGGATGTTGAGCGGGAAGCTGCCCGAGGGTTGGGAAAAAGCATTACCCACCTACACCCCGGAAAGCAAGAAGGATGCCACCCGCAACCAGTCCGGCGCGACGTTAAATGCGATCGCCGGAGCCCTCCCCGAACTGATCGGCGGTTCGGCTGACCTCGCCCCCTCCAACAAAACCCTGCTCAAGGGTTTGGGCGACTTCCAAAAAGGTCAGTATGAAAACCGGAACTTCCGCTTCGGCGTCCGCGAGCACGGCATGGGCGCCATCTGCAACGGCATCGCCCTCCACGGTTCCGGTCTGATCCCCTACGGCGCCACCTTCCTGGTGTTCACCGACTATATGCGGAACGCCATCCGCCTGTCCGCGTTGGCGGAAGCCCCCGTCCTCTGGGTGATGACCCACGACTCCATCGCCCTGGGCGAAGACGGCCCGACTCACCAACCCGTTGAGCACATCGCCTCCCTGCGGTTGATCCCGAATCTGACCGTGATTCGTCCGGCGGACGGAAATGAGACATCTGGGGCTTATAAGGTTGCGATCGAAGATCGCCACCACCCCACCCTGATGGCCTTCTCCCGCCAGGGACTCCCCAACCTGGAGGGCAGCTCCATCGATAACGTCGCCAAGGGCGCCTACATCCTCAGCGACAACAGCGACGGCACCCCGGACATCATCCTGATCGGGACCGGCGGCGAAACCTACCTCTGCGTCGATGCGGCGGCTAAGTTGCGGGAAGAGGGCAAGAAAGTCCGCGTGGTGTCCATGCCCAGTTGGGAGCTGTTCGAGAAGCAGGACGCGGCTTACAAAGCGTCCGTGTTTCCGGCGTCCGTCAAGAAGCGTCTGGCCGTGGAAGCCGGCGTCAGCTTCGGCTGGTGCCGCTACGTGACCGACGAAGGCGCCACCATCAGCGTCGATACCTTCGGGGCGTCCGCTCCCGGCGGCGTGGTGCTCGAGAAGTTCGGCTTCACCGTGGATAACGTGGTCGCGAAGGCGAAGGAATTGCTGGGTTAATTCGATCGCCTAGTTTGAAATATCCGTTTTTCTGAGTCGGGGTACAACGCTGTTGTACCCTGATTTATTGAAAGCCTCCCTGCGTTTTTCAATCGATGGCAATTGCCATAATAGTGTTTGACATCCACCAATTTTGAAACCCAGACGATGAATGCCACTTTTTTCTCTCTTTTGTTTGTGGCCTCTTCCCTCTTTTCTACCGTATAAATAGAGCCCATAATTATGCCCCCAAATGACAGTCAATATTTGTCTTTATTTTTAGAACCCCTCAAAAGGTGTAAAAATTATCGTCCTAAATTTGGAAATAGTCAGACCTCAAAAGGATATTTATTGGACGAATTTACAGCCCTGTATGGTTCAGATCCATTTTATTCTTGGATCGGCTTAGATAATGAACTGATGTATGCGGCTCATCGGGCGGCGGGAGGTATGACCTCTATTTATCGACAAATTGGAATTGGTTGTGAGCGTTTATTTAGAGAAATTATTATCGATACGACTGGATACACCAATCGAGATTTTGCCGAATGGTCGTACACGGCTAAAACCCAATCTGGCAAGACCAAAAAGTTATCGTTAGATGCAAGGTTAGAATTGTCTAAAATCAACAATAATGCAATTCTTGAAAATATTGACCGATGGTTCGATGGCTACTGTTGCGATTTAATTGACGTTCAAAAACCGAGCCGAGGAATTGTTTTTGAAGTTCGACAAGGATATAAAAGCAAAGATAGTAAAAGACAAAATGCAGATATTGACAATGCGACCGTTGCTTGGGCAAGCAGTTACTTGCCAGTTTTTGCAATTTTCTCAGCGCAAATCGATGCCGATCTTATTTTAAGATATAAAAATAATCGTTGTGGTATTTTAATCGGCGTTGATAATGACGACCCTCTCATTTCTATTTATGCTTTTACGAGGCAAATCTTAAATTACGATCTAGCCGATTTTTTTAGAAGAAATACGGACGCCATAAAAAATGAAGTGAGAATCGTTTTGGAAACGTTACTGAGTGGGAGATGATCAAAATGCCGACCTCAAAAATTACCAGGCGTTCCGATTATACATTTCAATATAATCACAGGCTCGGACGACATGGATGGCTCCGGCTGACACCGGCTTACTCGGTGAAATTGGTTTCAGAATTGCTGGACAGTGCTTCGACTCAATCTGTCATTCTCGATCCATTTTCGGGGACGGCGACGACGGGACTTGTCGCCGGCGAACGGGGTATAAAGGCAGATTTGGTCGATATTAATCCATTTTTGATTTGGTTTGGAACTGCCAAATGTCAGAATTATAAGCGATCGCACATTGAAGAGATAAAATCCAGATGCGATCGCCTGCTGAAAAATTTAATCGATTTAGTCGAAACAGAAAATTGGGTTCCCCCACTTTACAACATACAAAGATGGTGGAGTGACCCCACCTTGAAGATTTTATCTGCACTGCGGGAAGGATTGGTTTTGGAATTTGGCGAACCCAGCCTGCGGAATTCGTATCATTTGCTTTGGGTGGCATTTTGCCGGTTGCTGATCGAAACTTCATCGGCCAAGTTCGACCATGTATCCATGTCTTTTTCGGATTCGGTTTTCCCTTTTGAAATTCGACAGATTCAGACTTTATTTACAGATATTCTCAATTCAATTCTAGACACGACTGGCGATCGCATCACCGGAGATGTCAACATTCACTTTGGCGATTCTCGAAATCTGGGCGATATCAATAACTTGCAAAAATATACGGACGTGATTACCTCTCCCCCCTATCCAAATCGCATGAGTTACATTCGCGAACTTCGTCCATATATGTACTGGTTAAAGTTTATCAAAGTTGCCCACGAAGCCGCAGATCTAGACTGGGATGCGATCGGGGGAACGTGGGGCTCCGCGACCAGTCGATTGGCAAATTGGACTCCCACCGATCGCGAACTTCCCGATCGCCTCTATGAAATTGTCGGTGCGATCGCCGCTTTGGATCGTAAAAATTCCCACTTGATGGCTCAGTATGTGATGCGGTATTTTCATGATATGCACCTGCATTTTAAGAGTTTACGGAGTCGTCTGTGTCCGGGAGGACGTTTATATTACATTGTCGGAAATTCCAGTTTCTATGGAATTCAGGTTCCCACCCAAGAGATATTTAAACTTTCTCTACACCGTCTGGGGTACACGAATCTATCCAGTCATATCTTGAGAAAGCGCAACAGTAAAAAAGAATTGTTTGAATTTTGCGTCTCTGCCCGGTGGCATCCTTAATTTGACAAGCAAAATTTTCGGCTGTAAATTACAGTTTACAAGATGGGAAGAATAACCGCGATCGCCCCCACCTATTTAAGATTGTAATTGTTTCAATTTTTCGAGATTGTCACCGCACAAAATTTCGAGATTTTCGGTGATTTTTTCGATCTCCCAATCCCACCAACGCAAGGTCTGTAAAATTTCAATTACATCGTCACCAAACCGCTTGCGAATCGGTTGGGCCGGGTTGCCGCCGACAATGGTGTAAGGTTCCACGTCCCGAGTCACGATCGCATGGGTTGCGACAACTGCCCCATTTCCGATCCGAACTCCCGGCATGATGGTCGCCTTGTAGCCGATCCAAACGTCATTTTCAATGATTGTATCGCCCCGGGAATTGTCGGAACTGGGGGTCATTTTTTCCCAACCTTCCCCGAAAATCCAGAAGGGGTAGGTGGTGAAATTTTCGAGGGAATGGTTGCCCCCGTTCATGATAAATGTGACGTCGCTGGCGATCGCGCAAAATTTCCCGATAATCAGTTTATCCCCCACAAAGTCAAAATGGTAGCGGACGTTTTTTTCAAAGTTTTCGGGATTCTCGAAATCGTCATAGTAGGTGTAATCCCCGACGATGATATTGGGATTTTTGACGACGTTTTTTAGGAAGCACAACCGCCCATAATACCGCAGGGGATAGGAACAGTTGGGGTCGGGTCCGATTCTTTCGCTGTCCGTCATATTCTCGACCTTTTCAATCCTAATTTTTAGATTTTTTTGACCTTTGTAGAATCGATTCTGTTCGCGATCGCGTCCGGTGAATGACGATCCGTTGCCTTTTCCCTTCCTTAATCCCAGCATAACCCGTTATTGAGACTTCTCCGTATTTTTTCGGTTGACCGCCCATCCCGGGTGAGTATTTGTACCGGTTTTCCGTAATCTCCCCCTGTCAAACTGTATTTGAGATCGCTTACACTAGATTTTAGTGGCTCACCAATATCACGATACCGAGTGAGGAAAACCCATGAAGACACTGAAACTGGAAATTCAGAAAGTTTCACCCTGTTTGTTTCAATTGTTGCGGGAATATTCCCCAACGCCACTCTGTGACGGCATCCTGTTCACCATCAATGGCGACAGCTACGAGACGCTCCTGATCGCCGACCAAATTCGCCGTCTGGTTGCCCCCCCTTGGAATCTGAAGGAACTGTAAATTGAGAGCGATCGCAGGCGATCGGGTTGAAAACGCCAAACGCGAACTGATTTTAACATAATTTAACATCAATCGATTTTGGACTCTACGTTGGACTCAAGCAGACAACCCCATCGCCGCGATCGCACCTGTCAGACCATTCAATTCACAAAAATTAACGATGAGAGTCCTACAGCAATCATCCGCTCTTAAAACCACCTTTAACCGGGGCATCGATCGCAAAGTCTCGACGCAACGGCAGGAAGTCAGCGACGCCTTGGGGGGCGGCCTCTTCGGCGCGATCGGATCGGGAGTTTTTCAGTTCAAACAAATTCGCAATCAGGTGAAAGGAAATCTCGGGGAAGGGTTGGTTTCCCTCCTGCTGATGACATTTCCCAACGATTGGGTACTCTTTAAAAATGCTTTCATTCCCACGACGACCCGACGCCTGACCGAAATTGACCTGCTGGTTGTCGGAAATCGGGGGATTTTCGCGATCGAGGTCAAAACGTGGAAAGGTTCCTTTTCCGCCTACCGGGACAACTGGAAACGCCGGGAGGGTTCCCAGTGGGTTCCCGTCCAAAATAGTCCGACTTCCCAAAGCCTCTATCACCGGGATATGTTGCGACGTTGGCTCGATCCGCAAATTCCCGGTTTGCCCCCCGATTGTATCGTCGCACCCGTCGTTTTTCCCATTGCCAAATGGGTCGGCGCGAAAGACTGTTCGGTTCCCGTTTTGACCGGCATTCAAGATTTGGTTTCCATGATGATGCGATCGCCCGAATGTCTGACAGAAGACCGGGTTTTAAAGATTACCAATTTGATCCAAAATTACGAACATTTGCCCGATTCAAAACCATCACCGAAGCCCAAGCCAAAATTAAAGAAAAAATCGCTTTAAAAGATTGTGGCGATCGCCTGTCTTAAGGAAGACGCGAAAATTTTCCGTTACGTAGTATACTAAACGGCAGTATTTCGGAAATCTTTGATATGACCAGTCTGTACGAAAAATTGGGCGGAGAGCCCGCCGTGGATGTGGCGGTCAATAAATTTTATGACAAGGTGATGGCGGATGAGCGAATCAATCATTTTTTTGCCAATACCGACATGAAAAGACAGAGGCAACATCAAAAAGCCTTCATGACCTACGCCTTCGGCGGTGGTCAACGTTGGACCGGGGCGCCCATGCGGGAATCCCACAGAAAATATGTCGAAGAAATGGGGATGGACGATCGCCATTTCGATGCGATCGTTGAGAATTTTGTCGCCACCCTCGAAGAACTCGATGTCCCCCAAGAACTCATCGACGAAGCCTCGCAAGTCGTCAATTCCCAGCAACACCGCAGCGATGTTTTGAATCGTTAATCCGAAAAACCGGCATCGAATTTTTTGTCAATTGTATCGCCCCCAAACCCCCAACTCTGGGGGCTTGGATTGGATTGAATTTTCAATCATCATTTCACACTGCCATAACCAGCCGTGGGGGCTCTGCCTCCGTGCCGGCCCTATCCCGTTAAAATCTATGCCGGCCCTATCGGTGCCATCTTTTCTCCTCGCAAGCTATACTGTCCAAACGACAGTTAATAGTGAGGATCGCGACACTCGATGAAATTGCACCCCCCTCCGACTCCCCCCTCCGATCCGGTTTCTCAAAACGGGACTTCCTCCCCCGCCAAAACCTGGGCGATCGAAGACAGCGAGAAACTCTACCGCATCCAGGGTTGGGGCGAACCCTACTTTTCCATCAATGCCGCCGGTCACATCACCGTTTCTCCCCAAGGCGATCGCGGCGGTTCCATCGACCTCTACGAACTGGTAGAATCTCTGAAAAAACGCAACCTGGGACTGCCGCTGCTGATCCGATTTCCCGACATCCTCAAAGACCGCATCGAACGCCTCAACGCCTGCTTTTCCAAAGCGATCGCCCGCTACAAATACCCCGGAGTCTATCGCGGCGTCTACCCGGTCAAATGCAACCAGGAACGCCACCTGATCGAAGATTTAGTTCGTTTCGGAGAGCCCCACCAGTTTGGGCTCGAAGCCGGATCGAAACCGGAATTACTCATCGCCCTGGCCTCCCTCACCACCCCCGGGGCGCTGCTGATCTGCAACGGTTACAAAGATCGAGAATACATCGAAACGGCGATGTTGGCGCGGCGGTTGGGACAGACGGCGATCGTCGTCATGGAACAGGTGGAGGAAGTCGAACTGGCGATCGCAGCCTGTCAAAAATTGGGCATTCAACCCATTTTGGGTGTCCGGGCGAAATTGGGAACCCGAGGAATCGGACGCTGGGGCGGTTCCACGGGCGATCGCGCCAAATTCGGCCTCACCATCCCGGAAATTATTCAAGCCTGCGATCGCCTCAAAGACGCGGGGATGCTGGACTGTTTGCAACTCCTCCACTTCCACATCGGATCGCAAATTTCCTCCATCAGTACCATCAAAGACGCCATCCGGGAAGCCAGTCAAATTTACGTCGAGCTCGCCGAGTTGGGGGCGAATATGCAATATCTCGACGTCGGCGGCGGTTTGGGGGTGGACTACGACGGGTCCAAAACCAACGCCCCCGCTTCCAAAAATTACAATATGCAAAACTACGCCAACGACATCGTGGCGGAAGTGAAAGAAGCCTGCGAAGAACGGAAAATTTCCGCCCCCATTTTGATCAGCGAAAGTGGGCGGGCGATCGCCTCTCACCAGTCGGTTTTAGTATTTGACGTTCTCGGCAGCAGCGAACCGCCCTCGGAAGATATTCCTTCTGTCAGCGAAGACGACCATCTGATCCTCCGCAACCTCGCCGAAACTTACCAATCTATCAATCCAAATAACTGCCAGGAAGCCTACCACGACGCGGTTCAATTTAAAGGAGAGGCGATTAGCGTCTTCAATTTCGGCTATTTGAATTTGCGCGATCGCGCCAAAGCCGAACAACTGTATTGGGCCTGCTGCCACAAAATTCGGGCGACCATCCGCGATTTAGAAATCATCCCCGAAGACCTCGGCGATCTCGAACAAATTATGGCTTCCATCTACTACGCCAACCTCTCCGTTTTCAAGTCCGCCCCCGACTCCTGGGCGATCGACCAACTGTTCCCCATCCTGCCCATCCACCGCCTCGACGAAGAACCCACCCGGCGGGCAATTTTGGCGGATTTGACCTGCGATAGCGACGGCAAAATAGACCGCTTTATCGACTGGAAAGATGTCAAATCCATTCTGGAACTTCACCCCCTGCAACCGGAAAAACCCTACTATCTCGCCATGTTTTTGGCGGGCGCCTACCAGGAAATTATGGGAAATTTGCACAACTTATTCGGCGATACCCACGTCGTCCACATCAAACTCAATCCCCAAGGTTACGAGGTGGAATATGTGGTAAAAGGGGACACGATGACCGAGGTTTTGGGTTACGTCCAATATGACGGCGAGGACTTGATTGAAAGCATCCGCCGGCAGACGGAAGCGGCTTTGCAAGCCCAAAAAATCACCCTGGAAGAATCTCAACTGCTGCTGCAAAATTACGAACGCAGCCTCGGGCGATATACTTATTTGAGTCAAAGTTGATTATCCCCCCCCAGCCCCCCCTTCGTAAGATTATCCCCCCCCAGCCCCCCCTTCGTAAGGGGGGGAGAGTTGGAATCGAGAGTTTTAAGCCAATTTTAGACCCGCCTTGAAATGAATTTCAAGGCGAATCGCAAAAGTCCACGCTTGCGTGGACTCGGTTGGAGTAATAGTGTCCTAACTATCTTGTCGGTTGCTATAGAATCGAGAGGTTTAAGTATTTCATATCAGATCCGGTTATCCCCTCCTCAACCTCCCCAATCCACGAAGCGAGGATTTTTGCTGGTAGGGGCCCCTGGCTTGCGCCCTCGGGGAATTGATTCCCAAGCGGTGCGAATATTCAACCGGTTTGTTTACGGGTATTTTACCGGATCTGATTTATCGCAGGTATCGCGCTCGTCTGTTTACAGTTTCCTGGGAGGGACAAACCTTGAAACCCTTATATCAAGGTGATT
>NZ_JAJENU010000130.1:0-13416 GCF_035615495.1 Lyngbya sp. CCY1209
TCGGCGGCGAGGTGTTCGACGGGTTGATTTCCGCCGGGACGGCGACTGCCGTGGGAGAGGAGAATCCAGGCATCTGCAATTGAGCGCGATCGCCTCAACTCTTTTGCACTGAGAATTCTCGGAGTTATTTACACTGGTCAATCATGAGTGATAAAATTAGGTGATTGAGGTCGCTATAGCTCGACATGGCAGGCGATCACTCAGTCTTGTGGCTGTTGACCGAACGCCACCGCTGCGATCGCTATCGCTAGTCAAGCAGCGGAATGTGAGGAGGAAGACTTCTTGGTTCTTGAAAAATTGGAGAACATCGCATTTAAAAATTAACATTACTACTGAGACAGGACTACCCAAGAGTTATGGTTTCCAGTAAATTTCAGCAATTTACTGTCCAATCTGCCAGGAAACTCCCCGTGATTCTCCTGGCAGACGTTAGTGGCAGTATGAGTCAGAACGGCAAGATTCAAACGCTCAACCGGGCGATCGCAGAGATGATTGAGTCTTTCGCCGCAGAAGAAGATGTCCGGGCCGCCATCTATGTTGCCGTGATTACCTTCGGCCGAGGCGGTACCAAGATTCATCAGCCCTTACTTCCGGCCAATCAAATTCAATGGACGGATATGCAGGCAGCCGGCCGCACCCCGATGGCGGAGGCTTTTGATTTGGCACGAATCATGGTCGAAGACAAAAATCAAATCGCCAGCCGAGATTACCATCCCACGGTGGTTTTAGTCAGTGATGGTCATCCCACAGACGACCAAGGTTATCTCAGTGACAATTGGAAACAACCCCTTCAGCAATTTCTCGACTCCGAACGCGCATCCAAAGCCCTACGTTTGGCGATGGGAATTGGGGAAGATGCCGACGAAGAAATCCTGAAAGCTTTTCTAACAGGTCAGGATTCCCAACTTTTGTTTAGAGCAGATGAATCCGGACAAATTCGCCAGTTTTTCAGGTTTGTAACGATGAGCGTAACCAATCGTTCTCAGAGTGTCAATCCCAATAGTATTTCGACTCTACCAGATAATTTTGAGGATCTGGATTTTTAATGAACTCGAAAAAATCAACTCAACTCATCCAGTTTGGAGCATCGGTTCGAGGGCCTCTACACCAACAGGAAAATCGCCCAAATGAAGATGCTTGGGAAAAATTTTACTGCGGTTTCGGGACGGGAATTATTGTCAGTGATGGCATGGGTTCAAAACCCAATGCCCGCCAAGGCTCTCGAATGGCTTGTCGAGCCGTTAAACAAGCGTTACGCCCCTGGAGTAAAGCACCCGGCGCTTCACTCAAAATACTTTTACAACTGATTCATCTGCACTGGGATTTGTTAATCCTACCCGAATCAGAAAAAGACAGCGTGGCTACCTGTTTATTTGCGGTGGTTGTACCGTCTGGAGAACTGATTGTTGCTCAACTCGGAGATGGGATTGCAGCCCTTCGGGAACCTGACGGCCAGGTAATGTTGCTGAACAGTCAGCAAACGGGTTTTGGCAATCAAACTACCGGGCTAGGAATTGCCCGATCAACACAAGAGTGGTCTGCGATCGGCAAACCCGACTTTTCTGCTGGCTCTGCGGTTTTCCTCGCAACCGATGGCATTGCAGACGATCTCAAACCAGATAGCATCGGAGATTTTATTAACGTTTTAATCACTGATTTTGGTCAATTATCGCCCCAACGCCGGGGGCAATTACTCAGTCGAGAATTGCGAAACTGGCCGACGCCCAAACATCTCGATGATAAAACCCTAGCCGTGTTGTGGCATCCACCCAAAAATTAGCAGAAAAAACAACAATGAACCAACAAAAACGAGTCGTCGATCAACTCGGCACTGTATACCAACTCAGTCAAAAATTGGGTCAAGGTGGGCAAGGTGTTGTATATGCCGTTGAAGGAGGTAGACGGGCGGTTAAAATCCTGAACAAAACCTCACAAACCGAGCGCGATCGCCTGCGAAGACAATTGCAACTGGTGCAACAGCTTGACTTAAAAGGACTCAATATTGCCCGTCCCCTGGAAATGTTAAAACCCCCTCGGGTCGGTTATGTAATGGAACTGCTGACAGATATGATGCCCATCAGCAAGTTGTCCAATTATCCCCAAAATGTCAACTGCATCGTTGAGTGGTATTTGGAAGGGGGAGGATTAAAACGTCGCTTACTGCTGCTGGCTCAATGTGCGGAAACTTTATCTCAACTGCACGGCAAAGGTTTAGTTTACAGCGATCCTTCCGAAAATAATGTGTTTGTTTCTTGCGACGTTAATCATCATATTATCCGGTTAATTGATGCGGACAACCTACACTACCAAAGCAATCATTCAACATCCGGTGTATATACACCGAGATACGGCGCTCCCGAGCTGGTAAATGGTAAATCGGGTGTGAATACTTTAACAGATGCCTACGCTTTTGCGGTGATTGCTTTTCAGACTTTAAGTTTAGTCCATCCGCTGATCGGAGATTTAGTCAATGAGGGAGAACCAGAACTGGAACAAGAAGCTCTAGAAGGTCAACTTCCCTGGATCGATCATCCCGAAGATCGGCGGAATTCAACTCAAACGGGATTTCCGCGAAAAATAGTTCTGTCTCCTCAACTGCAAGAGTTATGTCAACGATGTTTTGGCGAAGGATTACTTCAGCCTCAAAAAAGACCCGGTTTAGGACAGTGGGTGGAAGCTTTATATTCTGCATCTGATAACACCCTTCATTGTCCGAATTGTCAAAGTACCTACTATTGGAATCAAAAAATTTGTCCTTGGTGCGAACATCCGCGACCTCGGTTTGTTCAGGTATTAATTCAGCGGTGGCATCCCGAAGCAAATCCCAAAAGATTTGATGAAATAAAAAATATTTTGCAAGTGATGACATTAGAAAAAGATCGTCCTTTAATTTTAACCCGTCGAACTTTGGACGGACGCATCGGAATGGATGGTCATACTCCCGAGTTAGAACTGATTTTTGATGGTAACAATATTAAGGTAAAGAGTCTTAGTGATCGGTGCTTTTGGTTGACTTCAGAAGGAGAGGGAGCGCATCAAATTAAAGTTGAAGTCAAGCAAGAGTGGCGATCATTTCCAGCAAATCCGGACAAATATAAATCTTGGTTGCTGCATTTTTATTCCTTAAATACTGCCCATCGTCTCGCCTATTTTAGTCTGGCTTAGGAGGAAATTAAGAATGAAAATTAGTGATGTCAAAAGTGGACGGACTTATCTTGTAGAAATTGAACAGAGCGATCGCAGTCCTTTTTTGGGTTTGGGTCGTCAATCAATTCAGAATGAAGTCTCTCTCTATCGTTCTGAAACCACTGGAGAAATTCTCTTGAAAAATAGAGATGAAGTTTGGAGTATTGAAGGAACAGACAAAGAACATAAAAAGTTACTGTCTGATGTGATGGAACGAAATCTACCCTTGCTCTGTTGGATAGCCGCTATTTTTCCGAAAACCAACTCACCCGAACGTCTGAAAATTCAAGTTCACGAATTTCCTCACTCACTTTACTTGCAGGAGGAAATAGCGATCGGTATCGACGAAAAAATTATTGATGATATTCGCGATCGGTATATTCGCAAAGCTGTTCCGGTTTCGGAAATCCTGAAATGGTTAACCAACAAAGTTTTGATTCCCTCTCCCGCTGATAACAGAATGCAGCGAGTTTTGATGCAAGCCGGTCAATATTCACAAAGCGGATTAGAAACTACATTTCGCTTGTGCGGAAAAGATATCGCCGTGAATGTCCGTCGCACTCCCGATGATAAATTAATTATCGATCGAGTCGTTCGAGCCAGACAAAACCAGGAGTATAACGAACAGCGTCCGATTATTTTAGTTCGAGGAAATTTTTCATTCTGTGACTTTTCAATAGCCGGAAGTTTGCGTTCTGATGCAAAAACAGAACTGGATACTTTGGTCGAAAGCTCCAATAGTTATTTGGCAATTTGGGAAGAGTATAATCAAATCGAAAAAGCGATAATTTTGCAAAACGCTCAACAAGTCAGTTGGATGCGTTATACTCACAAAGAAATTCTCTCTAATGGCGACTACCGATTTCATTTACAGAGTAAGACTTCCTTAAACCAACAACTTCAAATTCTGAGAGAGTCCCCCCAAATTTCCCTGGAGGCAAGTTCATCAGAACCCAACTTTTCCTGCATAGAAAGCAACTACAAAAATGGGCGAACCTTTTTTGGGCAAGTTGTGGATATAAACTGGCAAAGGTTGACTTTAGATATTCGTCCTTCCAACCTAGATGAAGAAGAAGACTTAAATCCACCCTCATACGGTTTCCTTTTTGTCTCCTTACAAGGCGATAGAACTCGTTTAAGACGTCGCACAAAAGCAGAAGAAAAAATCCGTACAGCATCCTGTCCGATGCCTCAACTCGGACTAATTCTAGAAAATCAATCCGTTCCAATTCGGCGTATTCGCAACTATAAACCTTTGACAAAAGATGTGCTGAAAATTTTCGACGGTTTCCGTCCAACCAGACGTCAAGAAGAAGCGATTCGAGTGGCGATTAATACTCCAGATATTGCCCTAATTCAAGGCCCACCTGGAACGGGAAAAACAAAAGTGATCACTGCAATTCAGGCGAGACTTGCAGAAATTGCCGAAGATGCAGGCAGCAGTATTAAACACAAACTACTGTTAACGAGTTATCAACATGATGCGGTAGAAACGGTGGCAGAAAAAACCAACGTTTTTGGACTCCCTGCGGTTCGGATTGGCGGTAGAATGCAGCAGGAAGGACTGGATAATGTAGATCGTTGGCGTCGGGTAAGAATTGAAGCATTAGAAGCGAAGTTGGGTCAACTTCCCGAACAGCCAGAATCAGAAAATTTACGAACAGTCCGCAATTGGATTAATAGTTATCTATTAACGCCTGGAGATCGCCACAAAACCGCTCAACTCTTACAAAATATCTTTGAAGTGACCCAAGGTAAAATTGAAAATCAGTTGAGCGATCGCCTTTTTGAGTTCTGCCATCAACTGAAACAAAAACCCCAACTTCAAAATCATTCTGACGAGCAAATATTGGCAATTAAAGCCATTAAATCGCTCCGAACTGATGCCGTTAGTTTTTGCGATGACGGTGCGATCAACGCCAGGAAAGTGATTTACCGTTTAGAACCGCTAAACCTTCTCGATACTTCTCAAAAGCAATTGCTAGAACAAGCAGCCGACTGGTGTGAAGAATCAGAACCACCTTTTTTAGAAGAATTAGAACCTTTGAAACGGCAACTTCTAGATCTGCTTATTCCTGCAGAATTACCAGTTGTCGCATCCGTTACCGATCCTGAGATTGAAGAGTTACTCACAAAAGTTAAAGATTCTTTCTACAACTATGTTTGCCAGTCAACCGCCGGGACAGAAACCGTGTTATTTGAATATTTAGAAGATCTAAAAACCGATCCGCGAGGGGTTCGAGAAATGCTGCAAAATTATACCGTTGTTTTGGCTGCAACTTGTCAACAATCAGCCGGGAATGCGATGAAACTAACCACGGGTAATGACGACAGTGTGTTTGAAACAGTGATTATTGATGAAGCAGCCAGGGCTAACCCTTTAGACTTATTTATTCCCCTCTCCAAAGCCGAACGACGAATTATTTTAGTTGGAGATCATCGCCAACTTCCCCATATTTTAGAGGAAGATGTCGAACGGCAACTGAGTCAGTCGAGACAATCCACTCAAGATGCACTGAAAAAAAGTCTATTTGAGCGCCTGTTTAATCAACTTAAAGAACGAGAAAGAACTGATGGTATTAAGCGAACTGTCACGTTGGATACTCAGTATCGAATGCACCCCATTTTAGGAGAGTTTGTCAGCAAAACCTTCTATGAATATCATGGTGAACCACCCATCGAAGCCGGCCAATCCGAAACTGCTTTTGTTCACAATTTACCGGATTATCAAGATACTGTTGCAGCTTGGATTAATGTTCCATTTAGTGCGGGTGCAGAAGTGCAGGGAAAAAGCAAATCCCGTACCGCCGAAGCCAAACGAATTGCACGGGAATTGAAACGAATGATCGAACATAATTCTCATCTAACTTTTGGCATTATTACCTTCTATTCTGCTCAGGTAAAAGAACTCTGGAAAGAACTTTGCAAAGTCGAACTTGCCGAACAAACCGACGAAGGAATTTATCAAGTTAGTTCGGCTTGGCGAGAAACACGAAATCATGAAGGAAAAATTGTTGAACGCTTGCGAGTCGGCACGGTCGATTCATTTCAAGGGAAAGAATTTGATGTAGTTTTTCTCTCGATCACTCGCAGCAATCTGATAAAATGTAAAAGTGAAAGCCAATATCATAAAAAGTATGGATTTTTGATGTTAGAAAATCGTCTTTGTGTGGCAATGAGTAGGCAAAAATGCCTTTTAATTGCCGTGGGAGACTTGGATATGGTTCGGACGGATATTGCACCCCAAGCCATTCCGCAGCTTGTCAGTTTTTATCAGTTCTGTCAAAACGATTGCGGTAAAATTTTTAATTCCTAAACACTATGTCTTTTCAAAAAGAAACACCCATTCTCTATTTCAATCCTCAATCCTCCACTCGCTGGAGTCATCGGAAATATCTACTATGGCCGGCTTTGTCTTATCGAGTGATTGCTCCAAAAATTCAAAAAAGAAAACTTAATATTCTCGAAAAAGCCGTATTGGGAATCTGTAAAGTGGGTACATTTGAAGCAATAAAAATTGGAGAATATCTTGATATTGGCAAAGACTTGGCAGCGTTAATTATTCTGCAACTCGGAGAGAAAGAGTTGATTGAAGATGGTAAGTTAACTAAAAAAGGACTCAAAATATTGGCAGGAGAAAGCATCGAAGATCAAGAAATGATTGCCGGATATATTTTTCAAGATCCCTGGACTGGAGAACTGTGGCCCCGTTTTATTGAAACCCTAGAATATGCCGATGTTGAATTCAACCAACAAGGGTTTCCAAAACTCTTACTGGGAACAGCGGGAAGACCAAAAAATGAAAGAGCATTTATGCCTTTTCCTGTTGAAAATATTATTGAAACTCAACCGAGTCCTCAAGAGATTTTAGATGCAGTCAGAAAGCATAGTCTCGCTTTACGCAGTCGCCATCAACAACAAACAGATGAAGATGAAGAGTCCTGGACTTTCGATCAAGTTCCCACGTTACAGCGAATTTCATTTATAGAAGAAGAATCGACCCCAGTTTGGCTGACAACTTTTATTTATCTTCCCGAAAATACTGCGATGCAAATCAATTGGAATATTTGCGATCCGTTTGGCTTGGGTGATAGTTTGTGGTTGCGTCGCCGACTAGACAAACATCTTAAAAAGCAGTCAATTCGGGGAATAGAAAACATGATTTCTGACTTGATTGATATTCATAAACAAGAAGATGAAAATTACAATTATTCTGATTTACTTGATATTCTTCACGAACAAGCAATTTCAAAGGTTGAGACTCAATTAACTATTGAAATTCGACGATGGGACGATCTGTTTCAAAGTTTAGTCGAAATGGAGAGGACTTATCTAGAAGCTGAAGAGTTATCGGAGAATAACAAATTTTCGGACAAATTGGGTGATGTTTTGATTAAAGCACAAAAAGTTGCGGAAACACTTTTGTTATTGATCGCGGAGAACTATCCAACTCGGAATGTTTGGATAGTTTTGTCAGAAGCCGATCGCCAAGGAAATCAAGATTTATATAATCGGTTGGCTGACAAAATCGGTTTTAATACACCACTTCCGACGGCGCTCACCCATGTTAAGATGGGAAAAGTTAGATCTGCAGCAGATCGAGGAAGGTCTACACTACGTCCTTCTCTTCTGGCTGCTCTTTTGGCAACTCGACAAAATGTTAAACATCCTTTATATGCTATGGCACAACAATCACCGGAATTATTACACCAGTTAAATCAACTGGCTGAAATGCGAGATGAGAGCAGTCACTCTGGCGGTCAAAAGTTCACTGCTCAGGAGGTTTATCGGCAAGTTGAGATAATTTATAAGTTTGTTTCGGGAATGCTGGAAATTGGCGTTGTAGCAAAATCTTAGCTTGGCAATTGTTTGGCAAGTCAGTCAAAAGTTCAAATCAGGAGTCAGAATCGTGGCCAAAAAAAATCAGAGAAATAATCCAAATCCGGAGAAAATAAATCAGCAATTTGAAAAAGCAAAAGAGCAATTAAATGATGAAGATCTGAACCACATCAATAATTCCACCTCCGGTCAAACTGTTTCTCTAGAAGAGTTATGGAAAAAGTCTCAAATTTTCGAGACAGCCATGCAAAAACTAGAAACAACCAAACAGGAAATAGAACGTCATAAAACCGAACTTGAAACTAAAATTCAAGAAATGGAGCAACAGAAAGAAAATTTAGCACAGGAAACTCAAAACCTGAATCAAAAACAAGAGCAGCTTCAACAACTAGAAGCTGAACTCACTCAAAAAGCTGCCACACTGAATCAGAAAGAACGGGACTTATACAAGCGGGAACTGAATGCTGAAGCGGGTTTTATTGCCGAAAGTCAGGCTGCATTTGCTCCGCTAGAAAAGCAAAGGCAAGCATTACGAGAAGAACACGATCGCAGTCACCAGAGAATTGCAGAAGAACGAAAAGCTTTAGAAGAAAAAAATCTGCGACAACAATCTGAACTGGAACATGAAACTGTTCGCAAGCAGCAAGAACTTGAAGCCGATTTCAATCAATTAAAAGAAGAAAGAAAAAAAATAAAAAGACAACAAAGAGACTTGCAACTTGAACGGGAGCTATTAGAAGATGAAAAACATTTGTTAGAAGAAAAAATTGAGCAAAAAGTTGCCGTACAGGTTCAAAATTTAGAAGTCAAACTTCAAGTATTAAATCAGCGATTAGAAACTGAGAATAAATTGCGAAATCAGTTTCAAGAGTGCCTCGTCAAAAAAGCCGAAGCGGATCGGAGATTTGGTCAAAAAACTCCCGAACAAGTCCTGGAAGAGCTTCAAGACTTGCGACAAACAAAAGAAAAACTTGAACAGCAACTAGCTGCATCTCCAAATCCCGGTATTGTAGATAAACTGAAGGAGTTAGAATCTCAACAAGAAAATTGGGAAAATGAGCGGTCGCGCTTAACAACTCAATTGCAAGAACTTAAAAGGAGTAATACCTATAATCGGATCGCTGTAACGGAACTTGAAACTTTACGGGACGAAAAAGAATCACTGGAAGCAAGCAATAACCGCCTCAAAAATGCTATCGGAGATCTGAAAGAAGATTTCAATCAAGCCTTTGAACAGTCTCAAGATAAAAGTCCTTTTCCCGACTGTTTCCGGATGGACAGCGACACGACATTACAAGCACGGCGCTCCTTGTTTGAAGATATTCTCAACTTACAAAAATTTGCCAAAGATCTACGGTATCGTATTGCAGTCTCTCCCCGCGAAAATGACAAAAAGCTATACTACTCGGAGCGGGATATTCGAGTCTTTTTAGGTGGCTTGGCAATGAGTAGATTGCATTTACTGCAAGGGATTAGTGGCACCGGAAAAACCAGTTTAGCCGTTGCATTCGCCAAGGCAGTTGATGGTCAGTCTAAATTAATTGAAGTGCAAGCAGGATGGCGCGATCGCCAAGATCTTTTAGGCTATTTCAATGCTTTTGAAAAGAAATTTTATGAATCGGAATTTCTGCAAGCGCTCTATGAAGCTCAATGTCCTGCCTATCAAGACCGCATCTATGTAATTGTACTGGATGAAATGAATCTTTCAAGACCCGAACAGTATTTTGCAGATTTTCTATCTAAGCTAGAACAAGAAACACCATCGATCGCTTTGACGAGCGTTCCAGATCGACCCAATCCACAGTTATTTGAAAATGGAAAAACATTAAAAATTCCATCCAATATCTGGTTTATTGGAACTGCAAACCAAGATGAAACAACTTTAGAATTTGCAGATAAAACTTACGATCGCGCTCATGTAATGGAACTACAGCGTCATCCCGATCATTTTGATGTCCCGACAATGGAGTTTAGAGATCCCGTTTCTTATACAGCTTTAATGAAAGCTTTTAAACAAGCACAAATGCAACATTCATCGGAAGCAAAAAACGCTTATGAATTTTTAAATGTAGTTCTCGCAGACACTCTTGAAAAACAGTTTAAAGTGGGTTGGGGAAATCGGTTAGAGCGACAGATGAAAGATTTTGTGCCAGTTGTTGTCGCTGCGGGTGGAACGACTGGAGAAGCAGTCGATCATATTTTGGCAACCAAGATTTTACGAAAAGTACGCGATCGCTACGATACATTAGCCAATCATATTCGACAGCTTAAAGAGGATATATTGAACAATTGGTCAGCTTTAGATGCTAAAACTCAACCCGAACAATCCCTCGCTATTCTTGATGCTGAAATTCACCGTTTAGAGCCCGGAGGAGAAAATTAATGAAATTTGTAGACCGTCTCACCGATCGAACATTTGACCAACTTCCCGAGCATTTAATTTTGGGTCGTTGGCAAGCGATCGCAGAATCAGAATCCGTGGTCATGAATGGAGTCAAACAACCGAATAGTTTTCGATCCTATTTATTTGGAGATGTCAACGATTATTGGTCATTACGTTCTGCCGAAAAGTCACTGAATAGACGATTTCAAAGTTGGCAATTTCCTTCCGATTTGGTCGCTCAAAGCATTCGTTTTTTTGAACAGGAGTTGCAAAGACTAATTCGGCAAAAAGCGTCTTGGCAGCAATGGGTTAATACACCTCCATTGGCTTCCGAAATTGAACAGAAGATTCATCTTCAACCTTTGGCAAGAGAGACGAAAAAAAGATTTGGACATTTAGAAGCAATTTGTCATAATCCCAGAACCTCTCTCAAGATAGAGACAGAAAGATTACCCACATCTCGCGCCAAACGAATCTCACCCCATGCGATTGAGTTTCTGGCTTCTCATTCAGAAGATTGGGAACGTTTAAGATTTCGTTCCGTAATTCCCAAGCAGGTTTTAGCGTTGGTAAGAGAAGACCAAATTAATATCTATGAAAATCAAGTTACAGTCCAATTGATTGACTATTTACTGGATTATCTGAATCGGCAGATTCAAGATATTAAAATCCTTCGAGATGAATTGGAACAGGCCAGTTATTTTTCTAATGAAACTCAAAACATCGATCAAATTCACTGGCGAAATCGAGAGCGAATTTTTGCGCTGCTTGGGAACTTAGCAGATGCGGAAACCGGACTAAAGGAAGCGAATGATACTTTAGAACGGCTGACTCAAGTTCACACTAAATTGCGGGGACTGATGCAAACGGATCTTTACAAATCAATTCCCGAAAATTTCTCCGTCGGAACCACCTTAAAACGGACAAATATCCTCGTCAACGATCAACATTATCGCTACGTTGACAAACTGTGGAGACAGTGGAGTTTGTGGAAACAAGGAAGAAGTAAAAATGCCGAACAAGTTTTTCAGGATCATCAAGAATTGTTTCAAGGCTTTGAGTCTTTTTGCTTGCTTTTAATTTGTCGTGCTTTAACCGGAAGTGACAATAAAAATGATCGAGGTTTTGGCTTTCAGGCGGTTATTAATGAGATTCCCAAACGGGGTAATGATCCGATTTGGCTATCTGGAATATGGGGTGAAATTTCACTACACTGGAAAGCACAAGGGGTTTTCTGTTTGCATTTGCCTGAGTTGACAAGAGACTTACACATTATTCCGATGATGTTACCTTTGACTGCAACTCATAATTCTGAAGCCATTGATGCAATTCTCGCTGGCTTTAGTGAAGCTATCAATCAAAACGTAAAATCCACGAGTAAGACACCTTATTTTGTCATTCTATACCCTGGCACTCAGGAAGAAAGAGAAAAGCTAAATATTGATTTAAAAACAAAAGTAAATCGACTGAGTTATTCTCATTCATCAAAAGAAATTGAACTCTCGATTTTACCCGTTACCCCTCTAGATATCCTCAGCTTGGAAAGAGTTGCGCGTGTTATTCAATGGTGGCTTCACGATCAACGTTATCAGTCTTATCCTCCCATTCTATCAAAGCATATTCCCTCTCACTTATCCGAGGATTTGCTGTCGGATGCCAATTGGCTCGTTAAAGATCATCAATTCAATCAATATCGAGTCTTGCAACAACCGACCTCTGAAGAAATAGAATTTTTTCAATCTAATTTGAATCGACTCATTAATGAAGCGAAAGCCAAAGGGCCTCAAGCCAAAGGTGATTGTCAACAGTTACAGAGTTTAGAAGATTTATCAGATCTGGCAAAACAGCTAATATTACCTTTCAAAGTTTGTCCAGTTTGTCATTCAATCGGTGATATTGTTAGATCTGAAAAACAATCCTTTTACGCAGAATGTGATCAATGCGGTAGTGCTTGGGGAACTCGAACTTGTGGTCACTGTCATCAAAATTATCCTTTTATTCAAGTCCAAGCGACAGGACTCTATCGAAGAGATATTTTGACCGATGAAATTGAGAAAATATTGGGCCGAGATGTTTTGGCAATTCCCCAGCATATTGACGCCGATCGCACCCATTTTATCTGTTCTTGTTGTGGAACACCCGAATAAATTGATTGTCTTCACAATCTTATCAATCTAAATCAAACTATGCCTTACACAATTGAGGATTGGAAAAAACGAGTTGTCTCACGTTCTGACATGACCAGTCAGGTCGTACATTTAACTCGGCCGACTGTTATTAACGGTCAATCTTCTCCGGCGATCGATGTATTAATGAAAATTCTCGCGGAGAAAAAGTTGATCGGTAGCTCAACTCAATCCGGTTTTATCTGTGGCGAACGAAAAGCCGTTTGTTTTCAAGAAACACCCCTCTATTCTCTGGCACAGAATATCTATTTAGAGCAGGAGTATCGCCAACAAAATCCATCAGGTAAAGTGAGATATCATGGAGTAGGTTTAACTTTTTCTAAGCCTTATGTTTATCGAAAAGGAGGACGGCCTGTTATTTACGATCGCTCAGAAGAAGCTAAAAAATATTTACCTTCCAGTGAATGGTGGAGAATTGTTAGCTTCGATCTAAGCAACGATCAAACCATTATTGATTGGACACATGAACGAGAATGGCGAGTTCCCGATGATTTTATATTTGATTGGGAAGAAACCAGCATCATTTTACCTAGCGTGATAGCCTATCAAGAGTTTATCAAAAAATGCCAATCCGTCAATGCTTTTGATGTACTGACTAAAATCAAAGGGATTGTTAATCTGGGTGCTGTATTTTTCTAGTTTTAAACTCTTGCGGAAAAAACTGTCACGATTGGGACTGAAAACTTGAGATCAATTTCCAATTTATTCTTCTCATTAGAAATGAAAAATTTTGGAGACTGTTAGATTTTCTTAACGGATTCGGAGGACTGCATGAGGGTCCAGATCAGATCGCCGAGAGAGTCGGTGTCGTCGAGGGGTGGG
>NZ_JAJENU010000131.1:0-3714 GCF_035615495.1 Lyngbya sp. CCY1209
CCGACATTATATCAAGTTTCCGGTGCTTCACCGCTATCCGCGATTCCAGTTTCAATCCCTAATCGGTATTTCTGATTATATCAGGTTGACTTCGGTGGATTGTGTGGCCATCGGCTTCGTTTCAATCCCTAATAGGTATTTCTGATTATATCAGGAAGATTTGTCGGAGGGCGGCGAGTTCGGTTTCCGTTTCAATCCCTAATAGGTATTTCTGATTATATCAGGGAACTATGATTGACGCTCAATCAAGCTACACAATTGTTTCAATCCCTAATAGGTATTTCTGATTATATCAGGTGGGCCCGCTTGAATGCGAGGAAATCCCCGTGCCGTTTCAATCCCTAATAGGTATTTCTGATTATATCAGGGGGACGGGTGATCGCCAATTCCACAGAAGAACCAGTTTCAATCCCTAATAGGTATTTCTGATTATATCAGGGATCGGGGGAACCGAATCTTACTGGCTAATCGCGGGTTTCAATCCCTAATAGGTATTTCTGATTATATCAGGATGGGCGGAAGCCTGTCGGGCTTTCCTGCGGGTCTGCGTTTCAATCCCTAATAGGTATTTCTGATTATATCAGGCGATCGCGAAGAGATGAACAACATCATCATGTTCGTTTCAATCCCTAATAGGTATTTCTGATTATATCAGGATGATTACAACAATTACGGGTATCGTCAGTTTAAAGTTTCAATCCCTAATAGGTATTTCTGATTATATCAGGCTGCTAATTTCAACAAAGCTCTTTTAATAGAGCAAGTTTCAATCCCTAATAGGTATTTCTGATTATATCAGGTTGCAGGGTGCGTTACTGCCCGATTTGCCAGTGGAGTTTCAATCCCTAATAGGTATTTCTGATTATATCAGGCGAAGCACTGAAATACCTGATAGCGCAAAACTTCAGTTTCAATCCCTAATAGGTATTTCTGATTATATCAGGCGCATTTGCCGATTCGATTCAAATCATGAGAAATGGGTTTCAATCCCTAATAGGTATTTCTGATTATATCAGGGTATTTTCTAGGAACATATTTGCCACCGTATTTGTTTCAATCCCTAATAGGTATTTCTGATTATATCAGGGGCCTCGTCAGGACGTCAAGCCCAGAGGGAATTTTGGATGCCAGTTGCGCGACGATCGCCCAAATGATAACCATTCTCACGTCCGCGACACCCCAAAAACGCTGAAACCCCCGCCGCGTCAGGTGCGCGGGCATCTCCGAACTCGAAATCGCTGTAACCCAGAACAGATCGGACATGGAAGCACTTTTCATATTTCTTTCATTTCTACAGCTACCCCGTCGCGCAAAATCTCAGTGCGATCGCCACCCGTTTTGCCATCGGAACCGCCGACCCGAAGCACCGGTTCACCTCCCGGACACTGTGGCAACTTCAACATTGATATCTTCTGAATTTTAGGATAACATGAATGGCATTAGAGATGAATCGTCCGGCTTGGGTTCGAGCCCGGAAAACGGGGGTAAAATGGGGCGAACATCCCCCGGAATTCGAGTAGGGCGATCGCCCTTTTCAACTATTGTCGCGTCGTACAGACCCAAACTTGTACCCGGCAATCTCCCTGACCGCAGGCTGACATCGCCTGGGCTTCCGCTTCCGCCCGAGTCGATGCCCAAGCCCAACCGATGCGAGATCCGTTCGTCGCCACGGAACCGCAGGCATTTTTAAACCACACCCGCACCTGACAATCCGATCGCCCGCACTCTTCCAAAGCGCGGCGTTCTGCCTGGGCGCGGGTGGGGTAATCGTAACCATAACCCCAGGCATCCGTGCTAGAATCCGAGGTGGCGATCGCGCCGTAATTATCCCGACTTTGGGCGAGACTCTCCGCCGCCGTCATCCCCCCAAATCCGAGTAGAATTAAAGTGAATAAACTCAACGGTTTTTTGTTCATTTCCCCTCGACCGAACTCACCTGCACGGGCAGAAAAATCGTCATCACTTTTCCCTGTTGGGGCCGCTGCCGCATCACCAACTTGCCCCCGAGGGCTTGGAATAGATTTTTCGTGACGTTCATATTTAAACTCAGACTACCCGTTTCCGGCTGCACCATCAACAGGGGCCCGATGGATTTCAGGGGCGACTTGGGGGCGCCGCAAAACGGAGAACCGGCCTCAGTTTGGGAGTGGGATTCGAGTTGCAGTTTCAACAACTGTCCGGCGAGTCGGACACCGACGTGGATATGGCTGCCGCTGGGCAAACTGCGGGTGAAATTTTCGATCGCCCCCGTCAACATCTGGTCCAACAGCGTCGGGTCGCTGACCACGGCGGGCAACTGTTTCGGTAAAATCACTTCTAGCGTGTGGTTGCGCTGGCCGGCCTGTTTTTGCCAGCGCGGCAGTCCGCTTTGGAACACATCCCCCAAAGACATAGTGGTGAGTTGCACCCCCGGACTGGTGTGGACTTGGCACGATCGCTCCCGGACCTGGGACATCTCCAACTCCACGGCCCGAAAAATCAGGTTGAAGCGGTCGATCTGGATGGTACACTCGCGATCGATGGCCTCCAACCGCTGGCGAGCCACCTCCGGATCGAAAGTTTTCCGCTTCAACAGCAACCGCGTGAAGGTGCGGATGGTAGTCAGTGGCGTGCGGACTTCGTGGGCGATCGCCTGCAGCAATTCTACCTGGGATTTGTGGATGGTGCGATCGGCGGCAGCGACGAAATGGCCGTCGGTGTCGAACAACCCCTCGGCGGGAGAAGTCGCCACCGTTTCCGTCGCCGGAGACTTGGGTTTAGGTTCCCGACGATCGCCCTCCGGGGGCAGATTTTGCAGCAGCAGGCGGCCGAATTCCGTCACCGTCCGATAGTGGGGTTCGACGGGGGGAAACTGGGCCGCGATCGCGTCGAGTTGGGCGATTTGGTGGTGGAGGTGGCGGGGCGATGTCGAAGATCGGGCCACCATGCGATCGCGCAAAACCCCCAACGCACGGCCCACCGTCTCCGGATCGAAGGAAAATAAAAACGCCGGATTGTCCGTCTCATCGACTCCCAACACCATCACCAGGCTGAAGCGGGCCGTCAACACCAGGCAAAACGGTTCCCGAGTCAACGGATCGTTCTCAGACAGGGGAAAAGCCGAGGGCCGCAACGGTTCCGGAATGGTTTCCACGGACACCGATCCATCCTCCCCGTCCGATGCGGGTAATAACCGAAATCCCCGTTCCCGTCCCCAGGCCGATCCCACAGTCCCGAATTGGGATTCGCAGGTCAAAATTTGGGTGGTGAAATGGGCGGCTAAAGCCGATGTCATCAACACCGGGGAGGGCCCAGAAATGACATAACCCCGGGTCTCGGGCGGGGGGATGTCCGTGGCGGTTCGGGAGTCCGTCTGAGAGGGAGTCTCCGGCGTTCTGAGGGGGTCGGCCCGTTCGAGCAACTGGTTCAAGCCCCGGATCGCCCCGTACCACTGTTGTTGAGCTCTCAGGCGCCCGGAGGCGACCCGATCGCCGGCTATCCCTTCGTCAATCAGAATTTCACTTAAAGTTGGCAAAACTAGATGATTCATAATATCCCCGCCCGTTAGAATTGGTGGTCTGGCAATTATTTATAAATTGCCCTCAAGGTTTAGGGTGAAATGTATAAATTGATCCCGGAATTGCGATCGGCAAAACCGAATCACGTCAAACTTTTGGGAGGGTTGGAAGCTCCGTGATTGATCGCGGAGAGGAAAACCGACTCAAGCGGCTTTAG
>NZ_JAJENU010000132.1:0-8079 GCF_035615495.1 Lyngbya sp. CCY1209
CAACTTTATACGGTAGCCCGGGAATAATTGTGGGGGGTGAAGAATTGTGGGGGCAACCGTCTCTGGTTGCCCGCGAGGTTTCACTTTTCGGGGATTCCAGCCTGTTGAAAGAGTCGTCGGGGAGTAATTTTTAATTCGGGGAAAATGGAGTCGGATAAAGTGCGATCGCCTTTGTAGGTTTGGGGGGGCGAGTCGGGAAAAAATACCGTGATAATCTGCGATCGCGTATCGACAACCCACACCCGCAACACTCCCGCAGCGAGGTAATCCGTCGCCTTTTCTGATAATTCTCCGAAGGTTTGACCGGGGGAAATAATTTCGATCGCCAAATCGGGAGGAACCGGACAGGGGATATCTTCGATGTCGGAACTCGGGAGGCGATCGTTGGAGATATAAAGTAGGTCGGGAATCGGAGCCCAATCTCGTCCATCCCGTTTGAGGGCGACCGCCCATTCTGTCGCGACCACACCCCGTTTTTGACCCCAAGAATAAAGCAGTAAAAGTAGCTGAGTCTGTAGGGAAGCGTGAAAAAATTTGGGTGACATTTTTTGGACAGCCTCTCCATTGATAAACTCGTGGCGATCGCCGTACTGCGGATCTTCTAAAAATTCAGTTAATGTCAGTTGAGATTGGGGAGTCATCTTCTCAATTCCTGTAACAATTAATCGGCGGATTTTTAAGTTTTGTTAAATTTTTCGCCCCGCCGATGAATTGGGTTGACAAGATGGGCGGCTGCGGGGTAAGATATTGACATCATCCTTCATAATGGGAGTATTTGAAAAAATAATATTTTTAGCACCACTTCCATTATCTCATAGTCTATCAGAAAATTTTTCAAAAAGCAAGCCTTTCCCGAAAAAAAATCGCCGCCGCCGAGTCCAAAAAATAAAAAAATCAATTAACGGCCCACCAATTTATCTCGCAATAACCGGATGCGATCGCGCAGTTTTGCCGCCTCTTCAAATTCCAACTGCTTCGCCGCCTCCTTCATCTGGTTTTCCAACTGTTCGATCAGGCCCGGAATCTGTTCCAGGGGCAACTCGTCCGCCTGTTCGTAAGCCTCCTCAATTTCCCGGGCATTCAGCCGCCGAGAGACATCCAAAAACGCCAAAATCGCATTGCGAGATTTTTTGACAATGGGTTGGGGGGTAATCCCGTGTTTTTCGTTATATTCGAGTTGAATTGTCCGCCGCCGGTTCGTCTCGTCGATCGCCCGGATCATGCTGTCGGTCATGTTGTCCGCGTACAAAATTGCCCGCCCGCGAACGTGCCGCGCCGCCCGTCCGATGGTCTGGATAAGCGATCGCGTCGCCCGCAGAAAACCCTCCTTATCCGCATCCAAAATCGCCACCAGAGACACCTGGGGCAAATCCAACCCCTCCCGCAACAAATTCACCCCGATTAAAACGTCGAATTCCCCCTGTTGCAGGGCTTGAATAATTTCGATCCGTTCGATGGGTTGAATCTCCGAGTGCAGGTAACGGACTCGAATTCCCCGATCTTGAAAATACTCCGTCAGATCCTCCGCCATCCGCTTGGTTAACGTCGTCACCAATACCCGTTCATCTCGCGCTGCCCGTTCCTGAATTTCAGCAATTAAATCATCAACCTGACCCTCCGTCGGACGCACGAACAATTCCGGATCGACGACCCCCGTGGGGCGGATAATTTGTTCGACAACCCGACCCTGAGACTGTTCGATTTCCCAGTCTCCCGGCGTCGCGGAAACGAAAATACACTGTCCGACTTTTTGCCAAAATTCATCGGCTTTTAAAGGCCGGTTGTCCGCCGCACTGGGAAGGCGGAACCCGTGGTCGATCAGCACCTTTTTTCTGGCTTGGTCGCCGTTGTACATTCCCCGAATTTGGGGGACGGTGACGTGGGATTCATCGACCACCAATAACCAATCGTCCGGGAAATAATCGACCAGACATTCCGGGGGGGAACCGGGGAGGCGTCCGGCGAGGTGGCGGGAGTAGTTTTCCACCCCGTTGCAGTAGCCCACTTCCCGCAACATTTCCAAGTCGTAGCGGGTTCGCTGGTCGAGGCGTTGGGCCTCCAAAAGTTTGCCGGCTTTTTCCAATTCTTCTAATCGCTGTTTGAGTTCGTCCGCGATCGCGTCGCAGGCTTCTTCGAGGCGATCTTCGGGGGTGACGAAGTGTCGGGCGGGGTAAATATTCAACCCCTCCAAACTCTGCAAAACGTTGCCCGTCACGGGGTCGATGTAGCGGATGGCGTCGATTTCATCGCCGAAAAATTCCACCCGGATGATCCGGTCTTCGTAGGCGGGACCTATTTCCAAAACGTCCCCCCGAACTCGAAACCGTCCGCGAGTCAATTCGGTGTCGTTGCGGCGGTATTGTATGGATGCGAGATCCCGCAATAATTGCCGCTGGTCGAGGTCTTCCCCCACCCGCAGGGGGATGGCGGCGTTGAGGTATTCGGTGGGGATTCCGAGGCCGTAAATGCAACTGATGGAGGCGACGACGATCGCATCCCGGCGTTCAAAGAGCGATCGCGTGGCGGAGTGCCGCAGCATATCGATTTCGTCGTTGATGGCGGCACTTTTTTCGATGTAAGTGTCGGTGACGGGGATGTAGGCTTCCGGCTGATAATAGTCGTAATAACTGATGAAATATTCGACGGCATTGTTGGGGAAAAAATCCCGCAATTCGTTGCAAAGTTGGGCGGCGAGGGTTTTGTTGTGGGCGAGGACGAGGGTGGGGCGGCCCAATTGGGCGATCGCGGCGGCGATGGTGAAGGTTTTCCCGGTGCCCGTCGCCCCCAGCAGGGTGGTGAAGGGGTGTCCGGATTCGATGCTGTTGACCAATTGGGCGATCGCCTTGGGTTGGTCGCCGGTGGGTTGGAAGGGGGCTCGGAGGTCGAATTGCACCATATTTCGGAAACCGACTTTTTGACGTTTTTATAGTATATCGTCTGAGCGCCGAAGTTGACTTCCGAAGCGGGGCAGAACGTCATCGAGGCGAAGTTGCAGGTTCTCGAATCGGGGAGAGGCGATCGGTTCGCCGAGGCGGAATTGTCGTTGGGTATAATCTTCGCCGACCAGTTGGCAGACGGTGACGGTGGGTTGTTTGGGTTTGCCGATAAATGCGACGCCGCCCAAGCCGCGATAGTCAACAATCCAATATTCGGGAATGCCAAATAGGGCGTATTCTTCGACTTTTCGGGCGTAGTCGGTTTCCCAGTTGGTGCTGACGACTTCTACCGCCAATTTGATGGTTCTCCCGAGGGTTATCACGGGTTCTGTTTGCCACAGGGGTTCGTTGGCGATCGCGGTTTCATCTAGTACGATAACGTCGGGACGGCGGGCTGTTATTGCATCGGCGAAAGGGCGGATCAAACAAGTGCGGGGAATGAACCAGGGCAGCTTCGCTGCGGCGATGGCAATGCCGATTTGAGTCGCCAGTTTACCGCTGACGGTTTCGCGATCGCCTGTGGGTTCCATATCGATCAATTCTCCGTCCGCGAGTTCGTAACGGGGGTTGTTAGCATATTGACTGACGAAGGCTTCAAAACTGAGCAGTTTTTGGAGGGAATAAGCCATGCAAAACCTCGATTTTTTTTAAGAAATGTTTAAGCGCCGGGTTCGGGGGTTGACATGGGTGGGATTGGGAGATAAAATTAAGCTATCATCTTTCACAATTGGAATATTTGTGAAAATAATATCAAATCCGGTTGAATGCTCGGAACTGACCGGGGTGGGATATGCAAGACCGCTTTGGAATCAATTCCAAAGCTAATAGCTCAAATCATCTAAAGATGATTGGGGAAGTTATGCGGTCAAATAAGCGGATCTGATATAAAAAATTTTTCACCACTTCCATTATCAAAAAAGTATATCACAAATTTTTGAACAAAGATAGGGCAATCGGAAATATAGCAACTGACTCAGTGTGAGGACGCGATCGCCGATCCCGAGTCCACTTGAGTGGACTTTTGCTATTAGCCTTGAAATTCATTTCAAGGCGGGTCTAAAATTGGAAGATATTCTCGCCCCCAAACCCCCAATTCTGGGGGCTTTGAATGGGTGAGGATGATTTGATCCATTTGCGATCGCGCGATTGAGTCAAGATATGGCAATCGGAAAGAATTTGAAAATCTTCTCGCCCCCAAACCCCCAATTCTGGGGGCTTTGAATGGGTGAGATTTGGGACAGATTCACTGCTGTTCAAAACTCGTATCGAAAAAAACCGGAAACTCGCCGGATGTATCCCCAAGCATCAGGGTGGGTATCGAACGAATCCCGTCAATAGAAGCGTGATAACTCGTGTTTTCTGCGATATCTGTTTTTAACGCGGTTGTCGAACCTCCGAAAGCCTCGAAGGTTTCTAGGACTCGGACGGCTGAAAGTCCGCCGCCACCGATAAAAATATAAGGGACTGATTCCATGATGATTTTACCCATTTGCGATCGCACGATTGAGTCAGGTTTAACACGGCGATCGCGCCATTGGCAAGTCCCTCATTTGTGCGACACCATCGCCGTAGTTGAAGCATGACCAGAACCCAGGACAGATTCTATTCTGTTTCTGTAGTTTCATAGATTTTCTGATAAATATAATCGAGCAATTCTCCAACTCTGCCTACAGGAACCCGATCACGGAAACAATTAGAGCTACTGTAGGATGGGGGCCACTTTTCAACAGATCCCAAAATTTCCTCTGGTATTTCCATATCAAATTCCTCTTCCACAGCCATAGCCAGATTAAATACATCTAATTCATCTACATGCAAGTCGTTTCCGATATGACTGTCTAATCTGACATATTCTTCGTCTATTTCTGCTTCTTGAGCAATGACTTTTCGGAGTCGCACAAAAATTTTAGCTTTGCTTTTATCGCCATCAAATAGCTCTAGCCAAGGATAAATTTCATCGAGTTCACAAATCTCTTTATAAATGGAGTTGAGCAACTCTCCAACGGTACAAGAATCGTTGAATTGAATATAATGATAACTAAAACCATCAGACTTATTATCAACATTCCAAGGTCGCTTATGCCATAAAAATTTCTCTCGTGTTTTTTCTGGTATTTGGATATAAAATTCATTTTCTAGCGCCACGAAAATTTTTTTGATTTGTGATTCACTGTCATCGACTTGAAAATCCCGATATATATGACTTTGCAAATTCACTTCATCTTCATCAACTCTCAATTGACCGGCAATAATTTTTTTTATTTTTTCCAAAATTTTGGCTTTTCTTTTATTTACATTCAATGTGTTTGCCAAATTATAAATTGCATCATTTTCGCAAATTTTATCATAAACATAATCAAGCAATTCTCTGATATAACATGATATAGGATTATAATTATCCAGAGTCTGACAAACAGGTGATAGCAACCACTTTTTCACGGAATCAAGCTTTTTACCTGGCATATCAATATCAAATTGACATTGTAAATTTTTGGCGAGTATTCTGGTATCAATTTCATCGATATTGAGAACGTCAGATATATGAGTATCTAAATCAATATCCGTTGCATTTGAATCGAATGATTCAGCAATAATTGATTTAATTTTAAAAAATGTATTTGCTTTTCTGGCATCTCCATTGCAACCTTTCAAAACGCGACGATATTTATTTTTTTCTTCGATTTTTTTGTTCAAAATACCGAGCAAATTTTTGACCGTACAAGCATCATTAAATTTGACAAAATGAAAGCCATCCTCATCGGGGCAATTAGCAGGACTTTCCCGTACCTCATTCCACAAAAATTTTTCTTTTTCTATATCTTTTATGTCCACATCAAATTCCTCTTCCACAGCCATAATTAGTTCAAAAACATCCAAGGAGTCTGCATCAAGATCTCGATAGATATCACTATCCAAAGTGATGGCTTCTTCGTCGATTTCCAATTGTTCTGAAACTATCTTTTGTATTTTGATAAAAATTTCGACTTTATTTTGATTGCCATCAAATTTCTCTAGCAACTCGGCGACACGCTTGGCTGCTTCTGCCGCCCTTCGTTCTTCTTCTGCCCGCAATTGGGCGGCACGTTGGGCTTCTTCTGCCGCCCTTCGTTCCGCTTCTGCCCGCAATTGGGCGGCACGTTGGGCTTCTTCTGCCGCTTTTCGTTCTTCTTCTGCCCGCAACTTAGCGGCACGTTGGGCTTCTTCTGCCGCCTCTTGTTCGGCTTGAAGCTTAAGTTGAAGCCTCATATTTTCAATGCGAGAAATCACGATATCTTTGACTCTCGTTAAATCGGCTTTAAAACCGCTCTGTTGATAGATTTGGGTTGCCACCTTCCAGACTACTTCATCGACGTTAGATTCTATATATTTGAGATTATCTTCGGAAGGAGGAGCGATTTGATCCAGGTAACGATTTGTCGCCAGATCCAGTATCTTTGATTGATATTCGCTTGCGGATTCATTCATGATGGGATAGGCACTCCAAAAATGATGGCAACGGACAGCATTTTAAATGGGGGAGCGATCGCCCTTATTGATAAAATTCAGATGAGGAGCGATCGCACGTCGGCGACAGTCAATTTAGGCGATCGCCTCAAAAATAACCGATAACAGACGCTTCTGAATTGCCGGAGTTCTCAACACTTTTTTGTCCGCAGAAAACGGCTGCAACCCCAGCAACACGACATCATATTTGGTTCCGATATCGAACCCACTCGCCTCGAAAACGGGTTCGTATTCCGCCGGAACCGGGATATTTTCAATCCAATATTCCCCGTGGATGGTTTGACTGTCAAAAAATGCGATGCCGAGATTGCCTTCCTTGTAGCGAAAAAACTTGATTTTTCGGACTTGGCGTTCTTTTTTTCCGACCAAATCTGAAACCAGATCGGTTACATCTGAAGTCAGAGAGGCAGTTTTTAGAATTGCATTCAGATCGAACATGAGCCGAACCCTCGATATGTGATAAGGTAGTTGGTACGGGTGGGACATCCTTCCTGTCTGTACCACCAATATAGCAAAGGATTTAAGAGGGGTTTGTAAAAAAAATTAAACAAGTATTTAAAATTTGATAATATTTATTGAGAAAAGTTGCCGGAATCGGTCGGATGAGAGAATTGGCGGGGTGTCCTGTTGTCTGCGGGCGATCGCACCCCCGTCCCGATACCGCGATCGCGCCCGTGGCTCGGGTCGGGGGGACGGGCTTCCAGGGATTTTAGTTACTTATCGTTGCAAAAAGTTATTTTTTGTTACGCCCCGTTTACTTTGTGTCCGATGTATTTTATAATCCGTTTACCTTTGACCGATTTTTAGTCAGATCGCACCGTCAGCCGTGAGGCGCGGGGAAGAGGGGAACATAAAAAGCTAGAATAATAAAAGGGACGAGGCTGATAGGGCGAGTTGTCTCGCATCGATGGGCGAGTCCCGTTTGATAAGTAAGGTATTTAAGTATGGCTGCCAGCTCTTCTAGTTCAAATAGGAGGACCACAAGTAGACGAACCCGTAGCACTACAAAAAAGGATGCGGAGAATCAGTCTAAAGAGGAATTGACTCAAGCTGAAACGACTGAAACAGAATCTGTTGAAGCCGTAACCGAAACGGCTGAAAATGAAAAAGAATCAGATACCAAACAGGAGAAATTAGACGTGGCTACCAAACCCACCCAAGAAGGCAACTCGGCACCCACCCAAATTCAGGTGTCCCAGCCCAACATGATGGTTCACAATCGCCCCGTGGAACAAACGAAGTTGCAAGTGGCGGGAATGCTGACGGCAAACCGCCCCATCGCCAAGGCGAATAATACCGTATCGGTGACATTAATTCAACCCGAAGAAGGGACGGGAGTAATGTCGAACCGTCCGATCGGAATGACTCAATTGCAGATTTCTTCGATGGTGATGAATCGTCCCATCGCCTCCAACGATATCGACGATCCGGATCTGTTGATGGGATATTTGGATTAATCGAATTTCGGTTCATTTCCAGAGGTAAATTTAGCCCACCTGATGCCGTTAGGTGGGCATTCTATCGCCCTCCAATTTTAGAGTTTTGTAGCCCGGGCATCTTGCCTGTATCTACGACAAGCTAGAAGCTTGTGCTACACAACTGTATCTACGACAAGCTAGAAGCTTGTGCTACACAACTG
>NZ_JAJENU010000133.1:0-510 GCF_035615495.1 Lyngbya sp. CCY1209
TTGCCCAATTGATAGCTCTCCATGCATTCTTAGTGACCATTGGTTTCGGTTTGCCGAATCCTTTAGTTTGACTAGACGCCATTATTGCTACTCAAATCTCCATCTTACGTCTGAACCGTGACCCGTCTGCATATCCCAAACATTACATCTGGGCGTTGGCTTCTGGTCACATCTCACCCCCATGTGGCTTGCGCTTACACTTGTGGCTATTGCCTTCACTACTTGCCTAATCGACCATTAAGCAAGAGCCAACATGGGGTTATTTCGTTCCATCTATATGGGTATTCCATCCTTAGACTCATCCTGTCCCCCGGTGTACTTTTAAGGGTCTGTGTGGATAGTTTGAAAAATCTTCCACTTTTCCACATACTCATTCGAGCAGCACCGTAGTCAATCTGTTTTCGATACCCAATGGTTTCGAGGGTTCATGGCAGATGTTTACCTTTCGGTTAGTCATAGATGGTTGGCAGTGGTCGAGTTATTAGGAGCAGATTCTCCTTCATCGCCTTC
>NZ_JAJENU010000134.1:0-37240 GCF_035615495.1 Lyngbya sp. CCY1209
ATTCTCAGCCGAGAGATGCGGGTTTTTACCATTATTGATAAGAGGGTCACACACCCTACATCTGGGGAGCGATCGCCGGTTATTGTCCCCTCCTATCATTTGTATGAATGTGTTAAAATAAAGAGCCGATCTATATTTGGGGATATCTACCCGCCAGTCCGACCAAGAACAGCAACAGGGGTGGATGTTATCGGTTTCTGCATCGGAAACTGTGAGAGCATCTTATTCATCAAACTTGAGGGGTATTATGAATCAAAAATTGATCCAATCTTTGGCCCAAGTTATTTTGTCGTTATCTGATGATGAACGGCAATATCTGGAACGAGAAGTCCAAAAGTATTCCCTGGAAAAACAGATGGAAAATTTGGAAGACAAACTAAATTTTTTTGAAAACAAATATCAGATGTCATCGACGGAATTTTATCAGCAATTCCAGGCTGGCAAACTCGGAGATTCAATCGATTTTTTTGAGTGGAATACTTATTATGAAATGCTAACTTTCACTCAAGTTAAACTCTCTGACAAAGTATGAATTTAGAACAATATATTGTTGCCGTTAAAGAAAAGCTGGTGAGTAGCCCAATCATTAGTGCGATCGAGATTGGTGATGAGCGAATTATCCTCGATCGCGGCTACTTTCGGGTTCGTTTGACCCTGATCAACAGCGACTTTTGAGAAATGGCTGAATCATTCACCCTTCAAAACAACCAAATTTTAACGTTAGATTATCGCTACCAATGGATGGATCACTCCAAACAAGTCCTGAGAAAACGCTGGGATAGTGTCAAGCATTTTCCGGATTTACCCAATTTTCCCCATCCTGTTCATATGGGTTCAGAAATCAACGTCGAACCGGGTCAATCTCGAAATATTTTAGAGTTTATAGATTTTATGGAATCTGAGTTAAGCTAAACTATTCCTATATTTGTGCTAGAGGGTCACACACCCTACATTTGGGGAGCGATCGCCTTTCTCTGCACTGGTAGCGATCGCTGGCAGAAACAGTTGGGTTCATAGGTTTTCTTGCGGAATTGGGCGATCGCGTCAAGCTTCACGCTATAATGTTCAAGTCCCCGCTCCCACTTCGAGCGCTAAACGCCATAAAAAAGCAAAGTCAGGCTCAATTTTAATTCATTAATAAAGAGTGTTAACAAGATGACAAATCGCGAACAGTTGCTCCAAGAAATTCAGGAAGCGCCAGATGATTTGGTGCCAACTCTCCTCGATTTTTTACATCGGGTGAAGGCAGTCCGAGAACAACACCCCCTGGCCAAGTTTGCCGGAATTTTAAGTGACTCCGAGGCAGAGGAGATCTGGCAAGCAATTATCAAAGATTGTCGGCAGGTTGATGAAAATGAGTGGTGAGACGGCTTTGGACACATCGGTTGCAATTCGGTTTTTGAATGGCGACGATACTGTAACAGCCAAAAAGGGAACGCACCATCATCATTTTAAAGCGAAAACCGCTATAAAACCCCCCTCCTCAAAAAGGAGAGGGGCTGAAAAATAAAGGGACAGAACAATTATCCGCCCATCATCACCGGTTGCGGGCCAAACTCGGGGAACACCGTCTGACCGTTATTCTCCGGCGCCACCACCGGGCGCCCGTAGTAGGAATCCAGGATCAGTTGCTTGAGATCTTGAATGAGAGGATAACGGGGATTGGCCCCCGTACATTGGTCGTCGAAAGCCTGATCTGCCACTTCATCGACTTTAATCAAGAACTCGGCTTCGCTTTCCTTGACCACATCCTTCATGGCGGCGGGGATGCCGACTTTCCGCTTCAATTCGTCGATCGCCAAAATCAGCCGATCCACCTTTTCATCCTCCGTCTCGCCGCCCAGGTGCAGGTAATCCGCAATCCGGGAATAGCGCCACTTCGCATTGGGATATTTATATTGGGAGAACGTCGCCTGCTTAAACGGCGCGTCGGTGGCATTGTAGCGGATGACATGGGTAATCATCAGCGCGTTAGCCAGACCGTGGGGGATGTGGAAAGTCGCACCCAACTGGTGGGCCACCGAGTGGCAGATGCCCAGGAAGCCGTTGGCGAAAGCCATTCCCGCCATCGTGGCGGCGTAGTGCATTTTCTCCCGCGCCTTGGGATCGTTGGCACCATTTTCGTAGGCACTCGGCAGGTATTTGAAAATCAGCCGAATCGCCTCCAAAGCCATGCCGTTGGTGTACTCAGATGCCAGCACGGACACGAAGGCTTCCGTGGCGTGGGTGAGGGCATCGACGCCGCCGAAAGCGGTGAGACTCTTGGGCATATTTAACACCAACTCCGGATCGACGATCGCCATATTGGGAGTCAGGGCGTAGTCGGCCAGGGGATACTTGATATTGTTGCGGCGGTCCGTGACGACGGCAAACGGCGTCACCTCGGAACCCGTTCCCGACGTGGTGGGGATGGCGACCATCATCGCCTTTTCTCCCAACGGCGGCAACTCGTACACCCGCTTGCGGATGTCCATGAACCGCATCGCCAGACCCTCAAATTCGATGTCGGGGTGTTCGTACATCAGCCACATGATCTTAGCCGCGTCCATCGGGGACCCGCCGCCGATGGCGATGATGACATCGGGCTCAAAGGTATTCATCAGGGTCAACCCCCGCTGCACCGTATCCAGGGAGGGGTCGGGTTCGACGTCGTAGAAGACGTCGTATTTGAGGCCGATCTCCTCCAGAACCGCTTCCAAAGTGGCAGTGATGCCCAGGTCGAACAGGGGTTTGTCGGTGACGATGAACGCCCGCTTCCGGCCGATCAACTCCCGCAGGGCCACCGGAAGCGACCCGTATTTAAAGTAGATTTTCGGGGGAACCCGGAACCAGAGCATATTTTCCCGCCGTTCCGCCACAGTTTTGACGTTCATCAAGTGGTGGGGTTCGACGTTTTCGCTGATGGAGTTGCCGCCCCAAGTCCCGCATCCGAGGGTGAGGGAGGGGTCGAGGCGGAAGTTGTAGATGTCGCCGATCGCCCCCTGGGAAGAGGGAGTGTTGATCAGCACCCGGGCCGTCTCCACCTTGTCCTCGAACCGCTTGATGTGTTCGGTATTGCGGGGGGAGGTATAGAGGGCGGCGGTGTGGCCGCGTCCGCCCAATTCCACCAGGCGTTCAGCCTTCTCGACCGCATCCTCGAAGTCCTGCGCCCGGTACATGACCAGGACGGGGGACAGTTTTTCGTGGGCGAAGGGGTCGTCGTCGTCGATTTCGGGGCGTTCCCCGATAATCACCCGGGTATTTTCGGGCAGGTCGAGTCCGGCCATTGCGCCCAACTTCGTCACCGGCTGGCCGACGATTTCCGGGTTCAGGTGGCCGTCAACGAAAATGACATCGGCCATGCGATCGGTTTCCTCGGGGGTGAGGAAATAGGCGCCGCGGGCGATAAATTCAGCCCGGACGCGATCGTAGATGGAATCCACCACCACCACGGACTGTTCGCTGGCGCAGATCATGCCGTTGTCGAAGGTCTTACTGAGGATAATGGAGGATACCGCCATTTTGATGTGGGCGGACTCGTCGATCAAAGCCGGGGTGTTGCCCGCCCCCACGCCGAGGGAGGGGCGTCCGGAGGAGTAAGCCGCCCGCACCATCCCCGGGCCTCCCGTGGCGAGGATCAGCTTGATATCGTGGTGCTGCATCAGCGCCTGGGAGAGGGGGACGGTGGGTTCGTCGATCCAGCCGATGATATCTTCGGGCGCCCCGGCTTCGGCCGCCGCATCCCGGACCACCCGCGCCGCCTCGTTGGTGCATTTGCGGGCGCGGGGGTGGGGGGAGAAAATGATGCCGTTGCGGGTTTTCAGGGCGATCAGGGCCTTGAAAACTGCGGTGGAGGTGGGGTTGGTGGTGGGGACGATGCCGGCCAGGACGCCGACGGGTTCGGCGATTTTCTGGAACCCGAAGGATTTGTCTTCCTCGATCACCCCACAGGTTTTTTCGTGTTTGTACTTGTTGTAGATGATTTCGGAGGCGAAGTGATTTTTGATCACTTTATCCTCGACCACCCCCATGCCCGTCTCTTCCACAGCCAGTTTCGCCAGGGGGATGCGGGCGGCGTTGGCGGCCAGGGCCGCTTTCTTGAAGATGTGGTCGATTTGCTCCTGGGAAAAGCCGGCGAAAGTCTGCTGCGCCGCTTTCACCCGTTGAATGAGGTTCTCTAGCTCTTCGATGTTGGTAACTTTGTTAACCATGTGGGTGCCTCTGATAGGACAGTTGCCGAGGGGATAGATGATTTCACCGATCATCTTATTTCAGATGCCGAGAGTGGTGTAGCTTTTACAGTTATTCTTAAGATTGTTTTCAACAATATTCCGGGGGCGATCGCGAAAGCGGCGATCGCCGGGATGGTGCGCCGAGATTCAATCTGACTAGGGTAGCAAAAAAAAATTAAAACGGGAACCTCTCAAGTGTTGATTTCACGATCGCCGGGATGGGGGGTCGGAGAATTCCGGTAACAGGATATACCGTCTAACTCCGTCAAATTCCCACAACAATCGGGCGGAGGGTCCCCGCGAGACTCTCCGCCCGGTCGCCAACAGCGATCGCTTTTTCATTCGTTTTAACGGGGCAAAATGGGCGTGGCTCTCAGGGGCAGCACCCCGGATTTCATCCGCTCGTGAATCAGATAATTGACCTGCTCCAAGAACCGCCAGATCACCAACATTTTCGCCAGCTCGTCGGCGCAAATCTCCCGGTCGGCGATCGCGGCCGTTTCTCGACTCGCGGGCAGACCCGTCACCTGCAAAATTTGTTTTTTAATTTGCACGATACTTTCCGGGGGAAAAACGCCGTCTAAGTGGACGCGCAGCACCTTGCGACCCCAAAAGGTGCTCGAAACCGCGAGGCGTTCCAACTCGACTCTCATCCATCGACGGTGCGCTCCGAATTTTGCGATCAACATCCTCCGCCCAATTTCCACTCGAATCGAGCAATTTTAACCCGACTCGATCGCTCGCCAGACCCCCATTGATAGACGGGCTATCTGCCTAAACGACCGACGGCTTTGAGCGACTCTGTAGCCGGAAATTCTCCGATCTTAAATCGTTATAAAAACATCCACAGTTTTCATGAGTTTATTGTATGATCGCCGACTTGACAGCCGTCAATATTTTATGACAAAAGTTTTCAATTCTTAATATATTGCAACGGACAAAATCGCCGTCCCAATTCTGGAGAAACGGCAACATCGATTCACGAAAATTTACAAAACCGACGGGGCGTTTACATCATTTTAGAATAGCCGGCAATTCGATGCCCGCGCCGGGGTGAAACGGAAAGGGCGATCGCATCAATTTCAAGGGACTGACACCGCGATCGCGCCCCTCCGACCCGCATTTCAATGCAATGTCCGTCCCATTTAAAATTTAAAATTGTATTGCGGGACACCGATTCAGGCCGTCAAAAATTAAACTTTTTTTAACTTAGCGATCGCCTCCTCACAACTTCCCAAAAATGAGTCCCGGCCGCCCCCCGCCGGCCCGTCTCCGAGAACCCCTATCAACTTAGAAAAATTCCAATTTATCTGGCCGGTTGGAATCAATGCGGACTATACTTGTGAATAAATACTCCCCCCACCCCCATCGGACACCCGATCCCCAACTCGACCCCAACACAACCCGTCACAGTTGACACGACAACGAGGAATGGTTTATGCAGGCCACCCCATCCCGAACCACCGATCCGGCTCATGACATCCTACGCTACGAATATCAACCCCTCAGCGCCATCTTCTCCCCCAAAACCGTCGCCGTCATCGGGGCCACCGAGAAGCGCAACAGCGTCGGCCGTACCCTGCTCTGGAACCTGATCAGCAATCCCTTCGGGGGAACCGTTTTCCCAGTCAACCCCAACCGGGGCAGCGTTTTGGGCATCAAAGCCTACCCGAGCATCGCCGAAGTCCCCGAACCCGTAGACCTGGCGATTATCGTCACCCCGGCCCCCACCGTGCCCGACGTGGTGCGCCAGTGCGCCGCGGCCGGGGTCAAAGGCGCCATCATCCTGTCGGCCGGGTTCAAAGAAATCGGCCCGGCCGGGGTGGAATTAGAGCGAGAGATCCTCGAATGCGCCCGCCGGAGCCAGATGCGAATCATCGGCCCCAACTGCCTCGGGGTGATGAACCCCATCTCCGGACTCAACGCCACCTTCGCCAGCGCGATGGCCATCCCCGGCCACGTCGGCTTCATCAGCCAAAGCGGGGCCCTGTGCACCTCCATTTTGGACTGGAGTTTTCAGGAAAACGTCGGCTTCAGCGCCTTCGTCTCCATCGGCTCGATGCTCGACGTCGGTTGGGGCGACCTGATTTATTACCTGGGGAACGACCCCAACACCACCAGCATCGTCATCTACATGGAATCCATCGGGGACGCGCGATCGTTCCTGTCCGCGGCCCGGGAAGTCGCCCTCACCAAACCGATCATCGTCATCAAAGCGGGCCGCACCGAAGCCGCCGCCAAAGCCGCCGCCTCCCACACCGGCGCCCTGGCCGGGAGCGACGACGTTTTAGATGCCGCCTTCCGACGCTGCGGGGTGCTGCGGGTGTACCACATCGCCCACCTGTTCTCCCTGTCCGAACTGCTGGCCAAACAGCCCCGCCCCAAAGGCCCGCGGCTGACCATCCTCACCAACGCCGGCGGGCCGGGGGTGCTGACGACGGACACCCTGCTGGTCGAAGGGGGAACCCTGGCCCAGCTCTCCTCGGAAACCACCGAGGCCCTCAACCAAGTGCTGCCCCCCCAGTGGAGCCACAGCAACCCCATCGACATTTTGGGGGACGCAGACCCGGAACGCTACGCCAAAGCCTTTGAAATTGCCGCCAAAGATCCCAACGGGGACGGCCTGCTGGTGATCCTGACGCCCCAGGCGATGACCGATCCCACCCAGACCGCCGAACAACTGAAGTTCCACGCCCTGCAGGGCCGCAAAAAACCGATCCTCGCCAGTTGGATGGGGGGGGCGGAGGTGGCGGCGGGTGCCAAGATCCTCAACCAGGCTAACATCGCCACCTTCCCCTACCCGGACACGGCGGTGCGGATGTTTAATTATATGTGCCGCTACACCTACAACTTGCGGGGGTTGTACGAAACGCCGACGGTGGCGGTGGCTCAAGACCATTTGTTCACCTTTGAAACGGCCCGGGATTTGATCGAAAAAGTCCGCCAAGACGGGCGCACCCTGCTCACCGAGTTCGAGTCCAAACAACTGCTCGCGTCCTACGACATTCCGATTGTGGAAACCCGCATCGCCCGCACGGCGGAGGATGCGGTAGCCGCCGCCGAGGCGATCGGTTATCCGGTGGTGCTGAAGTTGCTCTCGGAAACCATCACCCACAAAACGGACGTGGGGGGGGTGAAGTTGAATTTGAGCGGGGCGGAGCAGGTGAGGGGGGCCTTTGAAGCGATCGCCACATCCGTGGAGAAAAAAGTCGGCGCCGAGCACTTCCAGGGCGTCACCGTCCAGGAGATGTTGCAATTGGACGGCTACGAATTGATAATCGGCAGCAGCCTCGACCCCCAATTCGGCCCGGTGCTGTTATTTGGCACGGGGGGGCAACTGGTGGAGGTGTTCAAAGACCGCACCTTGGCCCTGCCGCCGCTCAATACCACCCTGGCGCGGCGGATGATGGAACAGACCAAAATCTACAAAGCCCTGCTGGGGGTGCGGGGGCGGCCCCCGGTGGATATCGAAGCCCTGGAACTGCTGATGGTGCGCTTTTCTCATCTGGTGGTGGAGCAGCCCTGGATCAAGGAAATCGACATCAACCCGCTGCTGGCGTCCGAAGATCGGCTGGTGGCGCTGGATGCGCGGGTGGTGCTGCACGACCCCGACACGCCGGAAGCGCAACTGTCCAAACCGGCGATCCGCCCCTATCCCCATCAATACGTCACCCGCTGGGTTTCTCAACAGGGGACGGCGATCGCCATCCGCCCCATCAGCCCGGAAGACGAGCCGATGGCCGTCAAGTTCCACGAAGGTCTGTCGGAGGAGAGCGTCTACCTGCGCTACGCCCACCTGATCAAGCTCAGTTCCCGGGTCGCCCACGATCGCCTCTCCCGCCTCTGTTTCATCGACTACAACCGCGAGATGGCCCTGGTCGGGGAATACGCAGACCCGGAAACCGGAGAGCGACAACTAATCGGGATCGGGCGACTCAGCCGGGTCTACGGGACCGACGACGCCGAATTTTCCCTCCTCGTCAGCGATGCCTTCCAGCGGCAGGGGTTGGGGACGGAGTTGCTCAAACAACTGCTGCACATCGGCCGCGAGGAAAAACTCAACCGCATCGTCGCCGAAATTTTGACTGACAACCGGGTGATGCAGCACATCTGCGAAAAGCTCGGGTTCACCCTCAAACGGATGATCGGAGAGCCGATGGTGCGGGCGGAACGAATAATTAACAATTAACAATTAACAATTAATCATTAATAATTAATAATTGTTGATGCGGTTCGATTCTGCAATTGGGGCGCTCGGCTTGCGCCCCTACGATTCCCGACTCCCGATTCCCGACTCCTGATCTCTGGCGCTTTCAATTCAAATTGGCGCTATAGGCGTTGACGGCCGTTTCCAAAATTTGTTGGGCTTCTTCCCGTTCCGCGTAGCCGAGACTTTCGATTTCTCCGGGTCCTTTATAATTGGCGAACCAGGTTTCGACGATCGCCGCGGCCCCCGGAAACTGCTCCTCCAATTCGGCGATGGAATCGACTTCGTAGAGGGGGGTATCGACCATCACGGCGATCAGTTTGTCGTCCTGTTCGCCGCCGTCGAGGAGTTTGAGCACGCCGATCAATTTCACCCGCACCACCGAACCCCGTGGCACCGCCGGACCGAGAACGATCGCGTCGAGGGGGTCGCCGTCCCCCCCCATTTCTGAGGGCAGCAAAGATTGGGGGATCATGCCGTAGTTGCCGGGATAGCCCAGGTAGCGGACGACGCGGGGCCGTCCGTCTCTCATTTCCCACTCCAAATGTCCGTCGGACTTGGACACCTCCCACTTGGCGACCGTTCCGGTGGGAATTTCGACCACGACATTGACGGTCCCGTCGGAATTGCTGGGGGAATAGTCCGTCAGAAAACTGGTGGGGCCGACGATGGTATATTCGTCCACCATTTCCAGGTCGGGGGCGATCGCTTCGGCTACAACCCGCTCCGATAACAAGTTGTAGTTGAGGGCGCCCATCGCAATTGCCAGACCGAAATTGAGCAGCCGAGACATAGTTTTGTTATGAGTTGTGGAATAGTCGTTATGTTAGCTCAACTCCGCCGCGATCGTACCCCGAATTGAAAATTGAGATCGCCACCCGATAGTCCCTCGGGACGGGTATGCGGCGATCGTCTCCCCCGCCGCCCGCGACCTTTTCCGCCGGGACGGACCCTGCTCCGGGTTCCCACCTCGGCGGGACGGCCCGCGGCCGTTCCCGGGGATGGGATGTCGATCAAATGCGCGGCAAAAAAAAGGGATGCCCTCGCATCCCCGCCATTTTATTGATATCAAAAATAGTCTCAACTTTTCTCAATTTTCAGTTGTTTGTGTGCCTTTTTTAGTTGTTTAAAGCCCATTTTAATTTGCTCGTAAGATTCGGAGGAGGTGATTTTACCCCCCGTTTGCAGAGCGGCGACATAACTGACGTTTTGGGCGAATTCTTGCAGAGTCGCGTTGAACAGAAAATTTTCGGGTTTGTCCGGGCCTCGATAGCGATATCGGGGATTGACAAAATTGTTAAGTTCCATGACAGCCACCAAAGCGAAAAATAAATTTTTCTAAAGTTTATGTTAGGCCATGCAATCCGATCAGATTGAAGTTTCCATTACCATTCCTTTACCTTCACTTTAACATCAACCCCCGGAAAATCAATATGCCTGAGATCACACCAATTTTCAATCCGCCTCCGGGGGGATGGATCGGGCGTCACTTTCCCGCTTGGGGAACCAACAACACCCCCTGACTATCTTTGAGTTCAAACCGGTTCAAATCCGCCAGGTTGTCGTCCAACTCGACTCCCGGAGAAGCGATCGCCACCTTCCATTCCGACAGGTCCAGGGCCAGCCACTCCCCGACGGCGATCGTCATCGGGGAGCCCCCCATGTGAGCCACCATCACCACCCGATCTTCCTCGCGGTAAGGATTTCCCCGCACCCCGTAAAACACCGTCCGGGTGTCGTCGCCGATCTTGTGAAACTCGTCCGTTCCCATCAGGTTCTGACGCAGCCAGATGCGATCGCGGCGGAAGCGGCGCAGCTTCCAGTTGAAGTGCGTCTGCACGGGATTCAAATCCTTCGCGTAGTGGGAAACATTGCACAGCTCGTAACAATCCTCCATAAACTTCAGGGCGAATTCCTTCAGCTTCTGAATGTCGAGGTCCTTCAGAAACGCCACCATCTCCGGGCGATTCATCTGCTTCCAATACTCGATGTCGCACTGTTCCGTGGACTCTCCCAAACAGGCCTGACAGGCTTCCACCACCGTCGGCAGGTGGTAGTCGGCGTCCGCCATCCCCCGCTGCAGCGCCTTCCCGAACTCCTTGAGCTGCTCCAACTGCTCGAATCCCAGCGCTTTCAAACGCGGAAAGACATAGTCCCGCCCGTACAATTCCGGAGTCATCTGCCAATCCAAAAACCCGATTTCTTCCGACACCACCTTCACGCCGTAGCGCTCATCCGTGTTGCGGAAAAACATCCAGGGCGCCCGGGTGGTGGCGTTGATGAAATCCATCGGCAAACCGGGACTGAAGCCGTACACCCACAGCGTCACCGCCCGGTTGTCGTAGCCATTTTTCAACACCTCCAGCAACGTTTCGCCCAAATTCCAATTGATATCCTGCTCCAACTCCACCTGATTGCCCCGGCGCACCGTATCGTGATTGGCGCACCCGGTGATCCAATTTTCCCCCTGGTACATCACCTCGCAAACCCGCCGCCATTTTCGCTCCCAAAATCCCTTCAATGTCGGCGTGTTGTGGGCGAAGATCAGCGGTCCCCACTGGAACGAATCCGGGCGCAGTTCGATCAGGTCGCGGTAGGTGGAGATTTCCTCCCAGCCCTCCTCCGGCCAGGGTCGGCCGTCCTCGAAAATGGTGAACAGCAGCCGCTGGTTGCCCCCGATTTCCTGGACGACATCGCTCATCGCCAGTAGGTAGGCGTCGTCTTGTTCCACAAAACCGGTGAGGGGGTTGAAAAAGCGGAAATCCTGTCCGCCATCCACGCGGATGCCGTCGGCGCCCGTGTCGATCTTACGGCGCTGCATTTCCAGCAAGATCGCCCGCACCGTCGGCAATTGGTGGTTCAAGTCTTGGCCGTACATATTCGGCCCCTTGAGAAACTGGTGGTTGAGGAGCAGTTCCGACTGGTTGTCGGCGTGGCCGAAGACCAGGTCGTAGATGAGTTGAATCGGACCGGCGGAGAAGTTGTGCAACGTGGCGATAAAATCCACCACTTCATCGGGGCGGACACTGCCGAGGAGGGCCGGGTTGGTGGCCGAAGACGCCAATATCGGCACGTCGTAGCCCCAATCTTGGGTGTTGGGTTTGGTGAGGTTGATTTCGAGGGTTTCGCCATCTTCGGAAACGAAGGCGAAAAACTCACTTTCCGGGCTGTACTCGTCCCGGTATTCGATGGGGGGTTCGATGGGGAGGAGCTGCACGGCGCCATAGCCGACGTAGTTTTCCTCCATCGGGGTGAGGGGGATATTTTGGGCGAGTTTGTCGGAAATTCTGCCGTACAGGCGCGTCAGGCCCTCCAGGGTGCCTTCGGCGGTGGCGGTCCCGACGTGCAGTTGCAGGATATTTTTGGGGGGGCGGACGCGGGGAATTAATCGCGGGTTGGGCAGGGCCGTGATGTCGTCGTCGGAATTGTCGAGGGTGGGGTGGCGGGAGGTGCCCCGGCGGGCGAAATATTCGAGGTCGGCGCGGGTGGCCTGGAGATTTTCCATGTCGTAGAGTTCGGCCGGACCGAAGACGCCGTAGGGGATGGAGTAGGCGAGGGGGTCGCGGATGGCCTGGAGTCGGTCAGCCTGATCGATGTAGCGCAGCCAGTAGAAGGAACCGACGCGATCGCGGCTCCCGGGTTCCATGCCTTCGATGATGCCCCAGTGGTATTCCCCTTGCTGTTTGAGGTTGAGCCGTTCCCGGCGGAAGCGGACGACCTGCCGTTCGGCCCGCAGATCGATCGCCTCCAGGGGAGTGAGGACTTCCAGGTAAATTTCCAGTTTCCGCATCACCTGGGAGGTGAGTTTGGGCGTCCAGAACCCGATCTGGGTGAGTCCGTCGCCCAGCCAGTGGGCGCCGAGCTTGCGGGTCAGGATTTGCGCCTTTTCAAAGTAGGAGGCTTTGGAGCGTTCGACCGTCGCGGCCCAGGTTAGCAAATTTTGGGTTTTCTCTTCGACCAGTTGGACTGAGGGTTGTGTTGTCGTTACCAAGGCTGCCCTTCCCTTTTCTCTCGACTCGACTGTTTTCGGATTCCAGTCTAACCCAATCCTCCGACGGGTCCGGCTCGGCGGCGGCGATGACACGCGGATCGCGATCGCCCCGGGATCTGTCCTCACTCCTGGGATAGATGCGAACGGAGATTAAGTTTTGTTACACTTCTAGCAGCGGATTGCAACCGTGAGGTTAAGGTGATCGGGTATAGTATAAGCACAATTGTCAATCGAAATGTAGTTCATTAGACGGTGCGGCCCGGTCGGAGGCATTGGCGAATTACGATCGGCAAGTCGCCGCCGCCCCTCTCACTCAGCCGGCTCCGGAAAACATTTGCTGCGAGGTAGAAAGACGACTCCGAACCGGAGTTTGACAACTAACCGTTTGACCGGCACCCGTTGTCAACAGACAGTTGTGATGGCATCAAAAGACCACCTAATTTTAGCGACAGACCTGGACGGGACCTTTTTGGGGGGTTCCGAAGGGCAGCGCCGTGAATTTTACCAATACATCCAAACCCACCGCGATCGCCTGCAACTGGTCTTCGTGACGGGACGCACCCTCGCCGCCGTCGAGCCGCTATTCGAGGAACCGGATTTTCCCCGCCCGGACTACATCATCGCAGACGTGGGAACGACCGTTTTTGACGGCACCCTGACCCCTGTAATCGAGATACAGGAGTGGATTGCCGCAAAGTGGGGAAATGCCGGTGCCCAAGTCCGGGAGCTTTTGGCGGGCGAACCGGGACTCGAACCGCAGGAGATCGATCCCCAATATCGAGTTTCCTACTACTACCGGCCCGACGAGTTGCGATCGGCGACCCTCGAAAAAATTGACCGGGCCGGGTTCGAGATCATCCGTTCAGCCGATCGCTTTTTGGATGTCGTCCCCCGGGGTATCGCCAAAGGCCCGACCCTGATGAAACTGCTCTCGATGTACCGGCGGGCGGAAGATCGGGCGATCGCGGCCGGAGATACCCTGAACGACTGGTCCCTATTTGAAACGGGACTCAAAAGTATTGCCGTGGGAAACTCGGAACCCAAACTTGTCGAGAAAATCCAAACAATGAAAAACGTTTATCACAGCCCCCACCCCGGGGCGGCTGGAATTTGGGACGGCTTGAAACATTACGGCGCCGTGTTCTAGCGTCGCTTCAACCGTCGCCGAATCGATCCGCTCGGGCGATTTCAGACCGACGAGATCGATTCCCAATTTCGCAAACCCAAACCTTTAGATGAGAGCAATCATGAAATCTTCACTCGTCATCCTCTACCACCGGGAACCCTACGACGAAGTCATCGAAAATGGCAAAGTCCACTACCGTGCCAAAAAAAGCCCCAACGGCATCGTCCCCACCCTGAAAAGTTTCTTCGCCAACGTCAACCAAGGCACCTGGGTGGCGTGGAAACAGGTGACGGCCAAACAAAAGGCCGACTTCCAAGAGCGGGTGACGGTGGAAGACGAGGGCAACTACGCGGTGCGCCGCATCGCCCTCACCCCTGACCAGGTGAAACACTTCTACCACATCACCTCCAAGGAAGCCTTCTGGCCGATTTTGCACTCGTTCCCCTACCATTTCACCTCCGAAACAGCCGACTGGGAGAACTTCCAGACGATCAACCGCCTGTTCGCCGAAGCCGCCTGCGAGGAAGCCGCCGACGACGCCCTGATCTGGATTCACGACTACAATTTGTGGCTGGCGGCCCGCTACATCCGGGAACTGAAGCCCGACGCCAAGATCGCCTTCTTCCACCACACCCCCTTCCCGTCGGTGGACGTGTTCAACATCCTCCCCTGGCGGCAGGAAATCGTGGAAAGTTTGCTCTGCTGCGATATCGTCGGCTTCCACATCCCCCGCTACTCGGAGAACTTCGTCAACGTCGCCCGCAGCCTGTGCGAGGTGGACATTCTGAAACGCGAACCCGTCCCGGAACATATCACCCCCGTGGGGACTGCCTTGGCGGAGCCGGAAGTGGTGAGCCAACTCAAATATAAAGGTCAGATCGTCAACATTGATGCTTTCCCGGTGGGGACCAACCCGGGATTCATCGAGTCGGTGTTGGAGAAGCCGGAAACCCAGGAACGGCTGCAAGTCATGGGGAACGAACTCGGCGGGCGCCAACTGATGATCGCCGCGGGCCGGGTGGATTACGTCAAGGGCAACCGGGAGATGCTCGAAGCCTACGAGCGCCTGTTGCAGCGTCGCCCGGACCTGCACGGGAAGGTTCAGTTCGTGATGACCTGCGTCTCGGCCGCGGCCGGGATGCGGGTGTACAAGACGGCCCAGCACCAGATCGAGCAGTTGGTGGGTAAAATTAACGGCCGCTTCGCCAAATTGGACTGGATTCCGACGTTGCTGTTCACCCAGCCGATCCCCCTGTCCGAGCTGTTCTCCTACTACCGGCTGGCGGACGTGTGCTGGACGACGCCGCTGCGGGACGGGTTGAACCTGGTAGCCAAGGAATACGTCGTGGCCCGGGGCGATCGCGGCGGAGCCCTGGTACTCTCCGAATTCGTCGGGGCGGCGGTGGAACTGCCCGAGGCGATTTTGACCAACCCCTACTCCATCAAGAGTATGGACGAGGCGATCGAACAAGCCCTGGCCATGCCCGCCGAGGAGCAGAAGCAGCGGATGGCAAAAATGCGCGAAACCGTCGTCAAATACGACGTCAAATGCTGGGCCGACCACGTCTTCGAGCGCTTCGAGTCCCTACAGCACCAGACGGCGGGGGACAAAGAAGTGGTTTCGGTGTGAACCGTCCGCCCCGTTCCGACTGGCCGGCTCGAAAAAGTCGCGCTATCGTGCAACTGAATACCCGAAGTTGCCGGGAAATCGGAGAACCCGTCCGCGACGGGCCGAAACGCTCCCATGAACCGGCTCGGGTCAGGTTTCGAGTCAGAAATATCGGAGCCGTCTGATTTGGGAACCATCAGGGTGAGGTTGGCGAGTTGAAACCTGTCGGCTCACCCGATCGCCGTTTTCGCGGGTGACACCGCCAATTCTCGACCTGGCATCGAAAAATTGATAACCGATCGAAATTATCATGCGAGATTTTCAAACCATTCAAACGCAACCCTACGATTTGATCGTGATCGGAGGCGGTGTCAACGGTGCGGGTGCGGCCCGGGATGCGGCGCTGAGAGGTCTGAAAACCATCCTGATCGAAAAGGGAGATTTTGCCTCCGGGACGTCGAGTTGGTCTACCCGCCTCGTCCACGGGGGGTTGCGCTATTTGGAGTATTTTGAATTTCCCCTGGTGCGGGAGTCCCTCAAAGAGCGGGAAATCCTGCTGCGGACGGCCCCCCACCTGGTCAAACCGCTGTTGTTGACGGTCCCGGTGTACGGCGGGCGATCGCGCCCCTACTGGAAAATCTGGGCGGGCATGATCCTCTACGATATCTTCAGCTACGACAAGACCCTCCCCACCCACCGGATGCTCCCCAAAACCAAATTCCGGCAGTTGTTCCGCTCCCTGGACATCGAAAATCTCAAGGGGGGCGCCCAATATTACGACGGACAAGTTGCCCACGCCGAGCGGCTGTGTCTGGAAAATATTTTGGCGGCTTCGGAAGCCGGCGCCACCGTCCTCAATTACGCGGAAGTGACGGGGCTGCGGCGGGAAGGGAAGCGGATCGGCTCCCTGCAGTGTAAAGATGTCCTCACGGGGGAACCCTTCGAGGTGAAGGGCAGCGAAAAAGCCGTCGTCATCAACACCTCCGGACCCTGGGTCGATCGCATCTGCGAGTTGGGCCGGGAAAAAGAAGTCGCTTCCCCCCTGTCCCAAAAGCGCCACATCGGCGGCACCAAGGGTAGCCATATCATCGTCGATCCCTTCCCCGGTGCCCCGGAAACCTCCCTCTACGTCGAGGCGAAATCCGACGGGCGCCCGTTTTTTATCGTGCCCTGGCTGGGGATGTACCTGATCGGCACCACGGATATTTACTTCAACGAGAATTTGGACGCCATCAAAGCCGACGACGACGAAATCGATTATCTGCTGCGGGAGACGAACGGCATCATCCCCACGGCGGAACTGTCCCGCCAGGACGTCAAGTTCACCTACTCCGGCGTCCGCCCCCTGCCCTACGTCGATCCGAACAAAAAGACGGCCTCCATCAGTCGCAACCATATCCTCTACGACCACAAAAAAGACGGGGTGGAAAACCTGATTTCCCTGATCGGCGGGAAGCTGACCACCTACCGGCAGGTAGCCGAAGAACTCGTCGATGCCAGTTTCCGGAAGATGGGGCGATCGGTTCCCCCCTGCCAGACGGACAAAAAGCCCCTGCCCGGTGCGATTTTGCCCGACGATTCCCGCCTCGGACAGGCGCTGTTCGACTACCGCCCCCGAGTGCCCCTGAAGTCGATCCACCATCTCTTCTCGATGTACGGAGCTCGGGCTGTGGAGGTGCTGCAACTCACCGACGAGTACCCGGAGTTGGCGGAAAAAATTACCCCCGCCCTGCCGGATATCAAAGCGCAAATTATCTACGGGGTGCGATCGGAGATGGCCCACACCCTGGTAGACCTGACCCGGCGCCGGACGACCCTGGCCATGCACGCTCGCTATGGGTTGGAGTTGCTGCCGGTGCTGACGGAAACCCTGCGGAAGTACGGGGGTTGGAGTCCAGAACAGTGCGATCGCGAGGTGGCGGCGTACCATGACTATATGAAGCGCAACTGCATTCCGGACTATGAATTGCCGGCCCCGGAATTGCCGGTTCCGGCGGAGTCCGGGCGATCGCCGGGTGAGGAACCGGCTCAAACTCCCTGTTAAAATTTCGGCTGTGGGAAAAGTCCCCATTCCCCATTCCCCATTCCCGACTCCCCATTCCCTACTCCCTACTCCCTATTCCCTATCCCCATGACTACCAATCTAGCGACAGAAGCCAACGAAACCTTTTCAACACTCCTCAACGCCGAACCGGCTACCCTGGCGGTTTTAGGTGCCGGGGCTTGGGGATCGGCCCTGGCCGAGTTAGCCGGCCACAACGGCCACCAGATCCAGATGTGGTCCCGCCGTCTGGGCAACACCCTCGAAGAAGTGGTCGATGGCGTCGATCTGATCGTCTCGGCCATCTCCATGAAAGGGGTGGCGGCGACGGCGGCGAAATTGCAGGAAATCGGCATCCCCGAACACGTCCCCATCGTGACGGCGACCAAGGGACTCGACCCCGAGAGTACCCGTACCCCCTCCCAAATTTGGGAGGCGGATTTTCCCGACCATCCCATCGTCGTCCTCTCCGGGCCGAACCTGTCGGCGGAGATCGATCGCCACCTGCCGGCGGCGACGGTGGTGGCCAGTTCCGACCCGGCGGCGGCCGAAGCGGTGCAGAAGGTGTTCGCCTCCGGTTTGCTGCGGGTGTACACCAGCAACGACCCCATCGGCACGGAGTTGGGGGGAACCCTGAAAAACGTGATCGCGATCGCCTCGGGGGTCTGCGACGGCCTGGAATTGGGCATCAACGCCAAATCCGCCCTGCTGACCCGCGCCCTGACGGAGATCATCCGCATCGGCACCCACCTGGGGGGGCAGACGGAAACCTTTTTCGGCCTGTCCGGGTTGGGGGATATGTTAGCAACCTGCAACAGTGCCCTGAGTCGGAACTACCGGGTCGGCTACGGCCTGGCCCAGGGCAAAACCCTGGAGGGGGTGTTGGAGGAACTCGGCAGCACGGCGGAGGGGGTCAACACCACCAACGTGCTGATCGAAATTGCCAACCGGGAAAAAATTCCGACCCCCATCTCCCGGCAAGTGTACCGCCTGCTCAACAATAAAATCACGCCCCAGCAGGCGGTGGAGGCGCTGATGGAGCGGGATCTGAAGGCGGAATTCTGCGATATTTTTTAAGAGTCCGGGGGGGTCTGCCGGCGGGGGATTTTGACGGTGAACGTCGCCCCCTTCCCCGGCTCCGAATCGATGTCGAGGGTGCCGCCGTGGTTTTCGACGACGATCTGGCGGCTGATGCTCAATCCCATCCCCGTCCCCACCCCCGGCGGTTTGGTGGTGAACAGGGGTTCAAAGATGCGATCGCGCACGTCCGGGGAAATGCCGCCGCCGTTGTCGCCGATCCGGATCGCGATTTGGGGCGGTTCGGAGTCGGTTTCCTGCCCGATGTGAATCCGAATTTCCGGGTCGAAATCGGCGTCGCGCTCCCGACAGATATCCAAACTGTCGATCGCGTTGCTCAACACATTCATCAACACCTGATTCAGTTGCCCCGGATAGCACTGCACTTCCGGCAGTTCCCCGAACTCTTTCACCACTTCGATGGGGCGGCCTTTTTTGCCCTTGAGTCGCGCCTGCAAGATCTGCAAAATATCTTCGAGTCCGGCGTGGAGGTCAAAGTTTTTCAGCTCCGAATCCTCTTCCTTGTAAAAATTCCGCAGGCACTGCACCAGGTGGCGAATGCGATCGGTTCCCGTTTTGATGGAGTCGAGGAGTTGGGGAAAATCTTCGAGTAGAAATTCCAGGTCGATGTCTTCGATTTGATCTTGAATTTCTTCGTCCGGCTCGGGGTAATGCTCCCCGTACAACTGCACCAATTCTATCAGATCTCCGGCGTAATCTGCGGCGTGGTTGACGTTCCCGGTCACGAAAGAAACTGGGTTATTCAATTCGTGGGCGATGCCGGAAACCATCTGACCCAGACCTGACATTTTTTCGCCGTAAAAAAGCTGGGTTTCGGCCCGTCGCAACTGTCGGTTGAGGCGGTTGATTTTCAAGCCACAGCGCACCCGCGCCAGCAGGCCGTCAATTTCGATCGGTTTCGTCATCCACTCGTCTACCGTCGATTCCGAGGCGGCGAGGCGCTCGTCCATCTGTTCTTGAGCCGTCAGCAAAATAAAAAAGGTTTCGGCCAGGGGGGGGCGATCGCGGATCTGTCTGCACACCGCCAAACCGTCCGTCTCCGGGAGCATCCAGTCGCAAATTATCAGTTCCGGCGAGAGTTTTTCCGCCCATTCGATCGCCGCGGTGCCATCTCCGACCGCCGTGACATCATGCCCCTGTTCTTCGAGGGCATTCTGCAAAATCAGTTGGGTTGTGATGTCGTCATCGACAACTAAAATTGTCGCCATTTTTGGTATCAAAATTGAGTGAGTAACAGCGGGGAGTGAAATGGGAAATCGGGGACTCAGAACAATTGACCCTGATCAATTATCAATTGTCAACTCTCAACGATCAATTGATTTCCCCATCTCGACCGTAAACCACAGACCACCCCGACGTCCACCCTCAAGTCTCCGAAAATTCCCGCCGGATGAAGGTTTCAGCCCGGTCGAGCTGTTCTTGAATGGAAGCGATCGCGCCCCGGCAACCGTCCGCATTTCGAGCCCGAGCCTTCTGTTCGAGTTCCAGGGCCAGGGGGGGAAGGAGGCACACCCCCACGTTGCCGCTGGCCCCCTTGAGTCGGTGAGCGATCGCGGCCAGGGACTCGAAATCTTCCGCCTCCATCCCCTCCCGCAGCCGCCCCAAGTCCTCCCGAGCGTTGCCGACGAAGGCCGTCAGCAACTTTTGCTGAAATTCCCGCCGGCCGCGGGAAATCGACTCCAGCCGTTCCCAGTCTAGGGGGTCGGCGGATTCGGGTTCGGTGTCCGGAATCCGGGGTTCGGAATCGGACGGCGGGGGGGACCCGCCCCGGATGCGGCCCGCCCAGGTTTTCAACTTTTGCTCCAACTCCTCCTGGGCGATGGGTTTGCTAATATAGTCGTCCATCCCAGCGACCAGACACTTTTCGCGGTCCGCTGGCATGGCGTGGGCCGTCAGGGCAATGACGACGGTGTGGCGATCGCTTCCCTCCCGTCGCCGCAGTTCCCGGGTCGCCGCGTAGCCGTCCAAGCGGGGCATCTGACAGTCCATAAACACAATATCGTAAGGGCGATCGCGGACTCTTTCCAACACCTCTTCCCCATTTTCCGCCAAGTCCGCCGAGCATCCCAGCAAACTCAACTGATTTAACAGAACTTGTTGGTTGATGGGGTGATCTTCGGCCAGCAAAATCTGCACGTCCAAATCCGCCGGTGCCTCCTCCCCCCGGAGGCCGTCCGAAAATCCGCGATCGGCGTCCCCGCCGCGCCGCGAGTGCAAATCCACCACGTCCCCCGCGATCTCCGAAGCCATCGCCGTCAGCAGGGCGTCGAAGAGTCGGGAGGCCCGCACGGGCTTGATCAGGTAGCCGGTGGCGAGTTCCCGCTCCAACCACGGCTCCACCGAATTGAGCCGGCGCATAGAGGTCATCAACACCAATTTGGTGTCTTGCAGTTCCGAATCCGTGTGGATGACTTCCGCCAAATTTTCCCCGCTCCCCATCAACAAATTTTGGTCGAAAATCGCCAAATTGAACGGTTTCCCGCGGCGGGCGTCCCGGCGCAAGATCTGCAGTGCCGTCTCCCCGTCCGCAGCCTCCGACCGGTGCATCCCCCAGGATTGCACCAAATACCGCACCGACTGCCGGACGCTGGCGTTGCCGTCCACCACCAGCAGCTTCAACTCCGTCAGCGTTTTGGGCAAATCGGGGATGGAGACCGTTTTGGGTTGGGAAAAGGGCAGGGTGAACCCGAACGTCGTCCCTTCCCCGACCCGACTTTCCACGCCAATTTCTCCCCCCATCACGTCCACGAGTTGCTTGCAAATCACCAATCCCAAACCGGTCCCCCCGAATTTGCGGGTGGTGGAGGCATCAACCTGAGAAAACGCCTCGAACAGGCGGGACTGAGCTTCCGGGGGGATGCCGATGCCGGTGTCCTGCACCTGGAAGCAGAGGGTGGCGGAGGCGGGGTGGGCATCGGGCGATGATCGCCGGTGGCGGTGGACACGCAAGGTGACTTCCCCGGTGGCGGTGAATTTGATGCCGTTGCTCATCAGATTCAACAGCACCTGACGGAGCCGGCCCGGGTCGCCGCGCAGGTAGCGGGGGACATCGCGATCGACGATCGCGGCCAGTTCGAGCCCCTTTTGGTCTGCCTGGGTGGCGAGGAGATCGATGATGTTCTCCAAGCACTCCTCCAGGTCAAAATCCAACTCTTCGAGTTCGATCTCCTGGGCTTCAAGTTTGGAAAAATCCAGGATGTCGTTGATGATCGCCAGCAGATGATCGGCGCTGGTGCGGATGGCCCGGACGAAATCCTGCTGCTTGGGGTCGAGGTCAGTTTTGAACAGCAGCCCCGTCATCCCCAGAACCCCGTTCATCGGCGTCCGGATCTCGTGGCTCATGTTGGCGAGAAATTGGGATTTGAGCCGGGAATTTTCCAGGGCAGCTTCCCGAGCCCGCACCAATTCGTCAATGGGGTGGGTCGCGATGACGACACCGCCGACTTCTCCGGACGGGGTGTGCCAGGGGTGGATCGCCCAGCGGAAGTAGCCCCGGGAAGCGTCGGGATAGTCGATGGTATCTTCGGTGCAGGAGAGCACTTCCCCGGCCAGGGCGCGACGGTGGACGTCCCGCCACCGTTCGGGGATGTGGGGGAAAATTTCGTAGTGGGAGCGGCCGACGAGGGATTCTGCGGGCAGGTCGTAGTCTTTCAGCCAGCGATCGCTGTAGGCGAGGTAGCGCATATTGCGGTCGAGGATGGCGACGGCGACGGGGGCGTTGGTGATGATGTTTTGGAGTTGCCGCCGTTCCTGCTGGAGGGCGCTGGCTCGCAGTTTTCGGGAGGTGACGTCCCGCTGCACCGAAACCAGGTGGGTGAGTCGGCCGTCGCCGTCGGTGACGGGAGAGATGCTCAGGTCGGCCCAATATTTGGAGCCGTCCCGGCGGTAGTTGACCAGTTCCACCTGGATGGACTGGTTGCTCTGGGACGCCGCCAGGATGCGGTGGAGTTGTCGGCGGTCGGTCTCCGGCCCGTGGAGGACGGCGGGGCTTTCTCCGATGATGTCTTCGGGGCGGTAGCCCGTCAGGCGGGTGAAGGCGTCGTTGACGTAGACGATGCGGAAGTCGGCGGGATCTCCGTGTTCGCATTCGGCGATCGCGATCGCGTCGCTGGTACGGCTGACGGCCGATTCGAGCAACCGCAGCCGTTCTTCGGCCCGCTTGCGGTCGGTGATGTCGGTGCAGATGCTGCCGATCCCGTCGGGAACCCAATTTTCGTCAAACAGGGGAAACTGAACCGAGAGGAAGGTGCGGAGTTCGTCGGGGCAGGGAATTTCTTCTTCGATTTGCACGGGCACGCCCCCCTCCAAAACGGTCTGCTCCCCCATTTGGAAGGTTTCGGCCAGGGGCGGGGGAAACAGGTCGCGGTGGGTGCGGCCGAGAATTTCGGCGGCGGGGCGGTTGAAGAGGATTTCGCACTGGCGATTGATCAGGGTGAAGCGGCCGCGGGTGTCTTTGACGTAGATGACGGCGGGGGAGTTGTCCAAAATGGCTTGCAGTTGCGCCCGCTGCTGTTGGATGGCGGTTTCCATCGTCGCCCGCTCTCGGATTTGTCGCTCCAATTGGATGACGGTTTTGTGGAGTTCGGCTGTCTGTTCTTTGACTTGGAATTCGAGTTCCGATTTGGCGTTCTGGAGGGTGGTTTCGATTTCCCGCCGTTCCCGGACTTGGGCTTCGAGTTGCCGGTTGGCGGTGTTCAACGCCGTCGGGTTCGGCCCGCCCCCGGCGGCGGGGAGCAGGCTCACGAGGCGCCCGACGATCGCGATCGCGGCCAGGGAGGCGACGGCGTGGGCGGCTCCCATCAGGGCGGGATCGGCTCTCAATCCGGCCGACAGGGCAGCCGTGCCGCCGCCGATCCCGGAAAGGGCGAACAACAGGATCGTCCCGATGTAGGGGAGCTCCCGGTGCCTGTGGACAATATAAATGAGCAGCGCCGCGACAATGTAGTTGGCGATTCCCAGTAAGACAGCCGAACCCTGCGACCACGCGATCGCGCCGGAAAACCATATCCCATTGGCCGGCGAAAATGGGAGGATGAGTTGACTTACGATTGCCATGGGTCTCGAATCTATCAAAAAGTCCGTCGGAAGCAGCAATGAATTTTTGGCGATGTTGGCCGACTCGGGAGGCGATTCGATTCGACCGGTGAGGCGATCGCTTCAGCCCCGACGTCCCCCTTAAGGATGAACCGCCCTTCCCACTCCCACATCTACCTTGGGGAATAATTGACAATTGATAATTGACAATTGATAATTATCAATTCCTCGCTTTTTCCGACTCACCCCCGCTTCGACCTGGGCTATGTTGGAGGAAGCAGGAGCATTTCAGGTTTGGAGGCAGGTCAATGGGACGACTTTCCGATCGCGCGTTTGAAATTCTCGCGGCCGAGGTGAAACGCCTGGGGCAAAACGATCCGGCGGGGGACGTGAGCCGGCAGATCGGGATGCGACGGTTGGAAAAGATGCGATCGCAGCCCGGAGAACGCCTCACCCGCGCCGAAATCGCCGGCCTGCTCGACGATCAGTTCCCCAATTTTAACCCGAAAGTCCTCGACCGCGCAGCCCGGGCCAACCGCCCGGCGGGTCTGATGTCGAAAGTCACCTGGGGGGGCGCGGTGCTGGCGGGATTGGCGGGATTCGTGTGGGTGGCGAATCTGCCCTACCCGATGATCCGGATGCCGGTGGCGAAGACGGCCCCCCTGCTGCTGCTGCCGAGTTACATGAGTATGGATTATAACTACCGGCGGGCGATCGCTTTGGTGGAGCAGGCGGATCAGTTGGTGAATCAAGCCACGGCGGCGGAAGATTTGGATCTCGGCGCCGAGAAGTCCCGACGGGCCCAACAACACCTCGACAAGTTGCCCGTCTGGTTTTTGGGATATTATCCAAAAGCGTACTGTTCCTGGATGGGATGTACCTGGAAGTTTACGTTGGATGAGTACGAGAGTGCCCGCAAGAAAATCGGCCGCATGGAGGCGCAGATTTTCCAGGAACAGAACGCCCAGACGGCCCTGGCGGCAGCCGAAGAAGCCTTGAAACTCGCCCGGGAACAGTTCGACGGCGCGGCGGATGTCACGGGGGAAGAAGCGGCCATCCAGGCGTGGCAGGCGGCGATCGACGAACTCCGCGGCATCCCCCGAGAAACCCTGGCCGGAAAGACGGCCGGACAAGCCTTGGAGGCTGCCGAGCGGGATTTTCGGCAGGAGGTGGGGTTTGTGGCCGGACGGTTGCAGGGCGACACGTTGATCGAAGCGGCGCAAATTTTCGCCAGCCAAGCGGCCAACGATGCCCAAAATCCCCCCCACACCGCCTCCCATTGGCGGCAGGTTTTGCAACATTGGGACGAGGCGATCGCCCGGTTGGAACAGGTGCCCCGGGACAATCCCAGCTATCTGGACGCGCAGAAAAAATTGGCCGAATACCAGTCCAACCGGGGGGCAATTCAACGGCGGCTCGAAGACGAGGAGGCCTCGGTGAAGGCGATCGAGCGATCGCAAAAATTGATCGCCGAGTGGCGGCAACTGGTCAATTCCGAAAATCCCAGTTTGTCAACTTTGAACGGACATCTGGCGGAAATTATTTATACGTTGGAGTCGGTCAAACCGGGGACGACGGTGAACGCCCAAGCGCAGGATTTGCTGCAAAAAGCCCGTCACACCCGCAGCAATTTGTAAACACACTCTTCGCCCATTGCTATAGATGGGTGGGAATGCACCGTTGCCGACTCGATTTGATAGCAACGAGCCGGCCCCGCCCGCGCGTAGTAGCGGTATATTACGGTCTGTTTCCGGAAGTTTCGCGGGTGTTGCGGTCGGCGACGGCGACGCGATCGCGGCCCCGGTTTTTGGCGGTATATAAAGCGCGATCGGCCGCCCGAATCAGGGTTTCGTCCGAGTCGCCGTGTACGGGAAAACTCGCCACGCCGATGGAGAGCGTCACCCCTTCGATGAAGGTGTAAGAATATTCGTGACACATTTCTTTGATGCCATGTCTGAGCCGTTCGGCCAGGTGGTAGGCTTCCTGGGTGGAAGTCGAGGGCAAAATGACGAGCAATTCTTCCCCCCCGTAGCGGCAGGCGATGTCCGACAGGCGGATGTGATTTTGTATGAAGCGGCTCACCGCCTGCAGGACGAAATCCCCGGCCTGGTGTCCCCAGCGATCGTTGAATCGTTTGAAGTGGTCGATATCGCCGAGGATCAGACTCAGCGGTTGACGTTGTTGTTTGGCTCGTTCCAGATGTCGGACTAAAGATTGTTCGAGATAGCGGCGGTTGAATAGGCCGGTGAGGGCGTCGCGGATGCTGAGATTGTGAGAAAATTCCTCCATCAAGTCGCCGTGGGTGGTGGTCGTCTCCAACATGATTTCCAGGTCCGTATTGGTCCGGGTGACGGCTTCGAGCAGGGCGCGGAGGTTTTTCTCGGAGGCTTTGAGCCGGACTTCGGTGCGGGAGCGCTCCGCGATTTCTGCCTGCAGGTGTCGGTTCGACTCGTGCAGTTGTTCTTCCACCAAATCGGCGTGAACCATCGTTGTTTCCAGCAGGATTTCCAAATCCGCTTTTTCCCGTCTGAGCGCCTTAATTTCTCGGCGCAATTCGTCGATTTCTGAGAGCAAATCGATCCGGCTTCGTTCTTCTTCCTGCATCCTCCCCATTTACTCCCTCGCAATCAAAATCTGAAATCGTCGATTTCAGATTTTGACGGTCTGACGGTTTCGGTGTCATCAATCACTGTACTTCCAACTCCAACGTCGGCATTAACCGTTGCAGATTTTTGAGGGATTTTCCTTGCCAGGGGATGCGGTTAGATGCCAACAAAATCAGGTGGATGGTTTTGTTTTGACGGACTTTGATCACGAACTTGGATAGCATATTGATGCCGGAACTGTTGAGAAACTCCAATTCCCGCAGGTTGAGGGTGATCGTTTTTGGTTCCAAAGCCAGCACGTCGTTGAGCAACTTGACGACGGGATTGGAGTCCTCCAGTCCGCTGAGTCTGAGGGAACCCGCCAGGGTGACGGTGGTCGTTTCGCGATCGTATTCGACACTGTAATCTTCGGTTTTGTATTCTGTAATTTCCATCGTTGCATCCTGCCAGCGTGTCTGTCTAAAAGCCATCAACTCAAATTTTCAGTTGGACCATTGTCGTGACGATAAGGGTCGATGAATCTTGCGGAATTTCCTCGAACTTCCAACCCAGTTGGGCGAGATAATCGTTGACCATCGTTAGATAACCCAAGCCCGACTGATGGTCGTTGTCGAGGTTTTTTTCGACCTGCCTAACGTACATTTCTTCTGGGTCGGAACTGAGCAATTCCCGGATATAATTCTGAAAGCCGGAGACGGCTCCGGATGAAATGCTGTTGGCGACGAAGAAAACCAAGTTTTCGCTGCTCAAAAAAAGCTGAATTTTGATGGGATACGATGAAGAATCATCGCTGAATTTCATCGCATTTTCTAATAATTCATTGGCGATAAAACTGACGGCACTTTTGATTTCTGATTGCCGGCTCAATCCCTCCGGGTCTTGCTCGGATTTTGGAAAAAATGTGGTGACGTAATCGGCCATAAAATTAGCCGACAGACCATTATTTCTCCACCGCTGCTTGAGGGGGATCGAACTGGGAGAAAATCCGATCACCAAAAATTCATTACTCGTACTCGGAGCATCGATATAGTCTCCAAAGATTTGTGCCATGATGCAATGCCGTGTCTTTCTGTCAAGAATTGCCATGAAATCAGTATATCTCGCAATCCTTCGGGGCGAGTCGCCGCCGGTTCGGCCCGGGGTTCTGAGAACGAGTCCGGGAAAAGCTGACACATCCGGGGTTTCGGGGGGGGAAGGGATGGGAATTGCGATCGCCGGCGCGATCGCAACCGTACACTCAAACTTCAAGCCTACCATCAATACGGGCGGTCTCTCAACTCCCCGGCTGGCCCCGGGGCGGGAAATGTCTCTAGGACAACATCCGATCGACGACCCGTTTCCAGTAAATTTGGGCGACGGCATCATTTTCATTTTCGGATAAGCACCCTTCCAACAGTCGGGCGGCGGCTTTAAATTCGTCCATATTGTAGAGTGCCAGCGCTCTCTCAAATTGCGTTTTGGTCGCCAACTTGGCCCGCCGTATCTCCGGCGGGTCGGCGTCGAAGATTTCAAAGACAGACACCATTTCCGACCGGCCCTTGATGGCAACTTTGTCAATGATCCGAAAGGAATATTCCTCGGGATTTTGCAGCCGCAGGAAGGTCTGTTGGCTCACCAACAGGGGGACGCGATATTTTTTGGTCAATTCTTCCAGGCGGGAGGCCAAATTCACGGCGTCGCTGATCACGGTGGTATCGATGCGATCCTGGCCGCCGACGATGCCCAACATCATCTCCCCGGAATTGATGCCGATGCCGATCTCGATGGGGGGGCGTCCGGGGCGGTGGCGGGTTTCATTGTAATCCCGGAGGGCTTCGAGCATGGCAATTCCGGCCCGCACGGCGTCGTCAGCTTTCCCCCCAAACAGGGCCATGATCGCGTCCCCGATGTACTTGTCGATGAAGCCGTAATTCGCCGTGATGGCGGGTTCCATGCGGGAGAGATAGGCGTTGATAAATCTGAAATTATCCGCCAAACTCATCTTTTCGGAGAAGTGGGTGAAGTTGCGGATGTCGGAAAACAGGATCGACATTTCCTGTTGCACGGCGTGCCCGGATTGCACCTCGACGATACTTTCGTAGCCGAGGAACGACAGAAACTGATTGGGGACGAAGCGGCCGGCGGCGTCGGTGAGTTTTTCTTGTTCGTCGAGGGCCAGTTCCAGATCGCAGTTGACTTCAAACATCTCCTCGATGAAGCTCTGCCGTTCCGCCTCGGCTTTCTTGCGATCGCGGATATCTTGGAAGGTGGCGATGGCGAAGGAAATGTCCCCGGACGAATTGTAAATCGGCGTCGCCCGGGCCTCCAGGGGGATGGTGCCGTCCGGCCGGCGGACTTCGATATCATCGAGGACGACATTTTCTCCCCGCAGGGCCCGAAACAGGGGCAGCTCTTCGCCGGGGTAGGGGCGGTCCGTCCCGGCGACGTAGCTGGGATAGATAATCGCCGTCTCGTCGTCCCCCGCCTCGGGCACGGCGCCGGGGCCGAAGAGGATTTGGGCGGCGCGGTTGGTGTAGTCAATGGTGCCCCCGGCGTCGGTCACCACCACCGCCAGGGGCATCACTTCCAAAAACTGGCGCAGGCGTTCGGTGCTGACCTGCAGTTCCCGGGCCAGGTCGAAATTTTCCGTCCGCAGGCGATCGTTGAGGAGGGTAATTTCCCGGTTGGCAATGCCGAGTTGGCTTTTTTGGAATTCGACGGTCTGTTTTTCGAGCTGCAACTGTTCCAGGCTCTCGTGCAGCTCGATTTCGATGCTCTCGAGTTGGGCGACCTTTTCCTGCATCCCGGCGTAGAGGTGGCGCAACTGGGCGGTCATGCGGTTGAAAGCGATCGCCAGGGTCCCCACTTCGTCCTGGGTCATGACGGGGGCAACGGGGGTGAGGTCGCCGTCGGCCACTTGGGTCGCCACCCGGGCAACCACTAAAATCGGCCGGGAAATTTGGCGGGCCAACAGGTACACGCCCAAGGTGAGGAGGGCGCTGCAACTGAATCCCACGGCGAAGATGATCCAGGCTAACTTCCGGGCCGGGGCCAGGGCTTCGCTGCGATGCATCTCGACGAGGAGGGCTAGTTCTTCCTCCGGCAACCAGCGGTAGACGCCGAGGACGGGAATTCCGGCGTAGTTCCGATAGATCCCCCGGCCATTTTTTCGGTCCGCGATCGCCCAGTCGATGCCCGGGCTGTGCAGCCCCCGGGGGAAGCCGTCCCGGCCGAATTGTTCGGCGGAAACGAAGGTCCGCAAATTGTCCACCAGGTAGGTTTCGCCGCTGTTCCCCAACCCCGTGTCGTCGAACACGATCTGGTCCATTTTTTGCAGGTTTAAATGGGCGGCGAGGACGCCGACGGTGTTTCCCTTCCCGTCTCCCAGGGGGGTGGCGACGGTCATGGCGGGCCGGCCGGTGGCGGAAGAGGGGTAGACGTTTTGGATGTAAGTGCCTTTTTTTCCTTTGATAAAATACCGATCTCTGACGCGATATTCCCCCTCGCGATCGCGGTCGGTGGAAAAGACGATTTTACCCCCCACCGGCGTCAGGACGAACACCTCCTGCAAATCGGGGCGCCCCGCCAAAGCCGAAGCCATGTACTCCTGCATCCGCTCGCGGGCTCGGACAAAAGCAGGGTCTGAGTCGTCTGTAGTCAGCAAAATTTGCGCTTGGGCGAGAATTCCGGGGAGTTGGGCGAGGGAGACGGTCGCATCGAGCTGATTTTTGACCCAGAGTTCGAGGGCTTCTTCTTTGAGGGTGGCGGTCACTTCCAGCCGTTCAAAGACGAGACTCTCAATGGAAGCTCTGGCCTGGGCGAATGCGATCGCCCCCACGCTGAAAACGGTAATGACGGACAGGAGTAAAAAATAGACAACCAGCCTTGACATCAGGCTTTTCGTCCAGAACTTCATCAGAATTCGCCCTCAGTCATCGGACCGCGATTCCGGATTCACCTGTTCGTACAAGACAGGTTTCCCGGATTGGAACTGTAGCACGACGACACTTCTGATCGGGTCGCCGTTCCCCTGAAATTGCAACGTTCCGGTCACACCCTCATACTTCTCTATATTAGCCAAACCGTCGCGGATGGATTCCGGATCGGCTCGACCTAGACGGGCGATGGCGGTCAATACCAAGCGGGTGGCATCGTAACTAAGGGCGGCTGCCGAGGAGGGCGGAGAACCGTAGGTTTTTTGATAGGTTTCGACAAAAGATCGGGCTTCCGGATTGTCTAGGGCGACGTTCCAGTTGTCGGTGAAAAAAGCCCCCTCCAATTCCGGATGTTCGGCGGAAGAGAGTCCCCCCCAGGTGTCGCTCCCCATCAGTTGGGCCGCTACGCCGAGCTCGCGCCCCTGTCGCGCCTGTCGGGGGACTTCGTTATCGTAATTGGGGAGAAATAAAACCTCGGCTCCGCTGTCGCGAATGTGTCGGAGTTGACCGCCGAAGTCCCCCTCGTCGGTGGTGTAGGACTCGAAGGCGACGACCCGGCCCCCGACGGCCTCAAATTCCTGCCGAAAAATTTCGGCCAGTCCCCGGTTGTAATCGCTGGCGATATCGTACAAAACGGCGGCGGTATTTGCCCCCAATGTTTCCCGGGAAAAACGGGCGATCACCCGGCCTTGAAAATCGTCGGTGAAGGCGACCCGAAACACGAATTTTTTGCCGGCGGTGGTGCGGGGATTGGTGGACCAAGAACTGACCGTCGGTATCCTGGCCCGCTCGGCGAGGTCGGCCACGGGGATGGCGATGCGGCTCAGGGGGAGTCCCACCAGGGCGACGACATTTTTTTCGTTGATCAGGCGGGTGGCCGCGGCTACGGCCTCGTCGGGACTGTCGCGATCGTCGGCGATCGCCAAAACCACCTTTCGTCCGGCGTCGCCGACTTCGATCCCCCCCGCCTCGTTGACTTCCGAAACGGCCAATCGTGCCCCCCGCAGGGTTGCTTGGCCTACCGTTTCCGCCAATTCTCCGCTCAGGGGGGCGATCAGGCCGATGGTGATGTCGGGGGGAGTTTGAGAATTCGGACGGCAGGCCCCAACCCACAGGGCGAGGCCGGTTCCCAGCCACAACAGAAACCGGCGACGTCGGATAGATCTCGGGAGGTAGGGCATGGCAATTCAGAAGTTGACAATCTGATACGAACGTGCTTCCTCCGGTCGGACGGCCGAAGTGCGGGACCCCAATTGATACGATCTGTTAGGTCTATTGTGACATTCTCCCGGGCGGGAGCGGTTGAAACCCGGAAATTCACCGGCAATATAATAGACCTCTGATGAGAAATGGAACCAACCCATGTCCAGACCCGCTATTTATATCGCCATCACCAATCACGGATTCGGCCACGCCGTCCGGGCGGCTTCCGTCGCAGCCAAAATTCAACGGCTTTGCCCCGACATTTTATTGTTTCTGGTGACGACCGCACCCCGGTGGTTATTGGAATCGTATATTTCCGGGCCGTTTGTGGTCCGTCCCCGGGCGTTTGACGTGGGGGTGATTCAGTCGGACAGCATCACGATGGACAAGGGGGCGACTCTGGAAAAATTGCGGGACATCCGCCGGCGGGAGCGATCGATTATGGCCGGGGAAGTGAGTTTTATCCGCCAAAATCGCATCGGTTTGCTGCTGGCCGATATCCCGCCCCTGGCCGCCCCCATCGCCCGGGCAGCGGGCATTCCCGGTTTCATGATGGGCAATTTTGGCTGGGATTTTATCTATCGGGATTGGGGGGGAGAATTCGGGGAAATCGCCGACTGGGCCGCCGACTGTTTCGGACAGTGCGATCGCCTGTTTCGCCTCCCCTTCCACGAGCCGATGTCCGCATTTCCAAACATTCGAGATGTGGGTTTGACCGGGGGCGATCCGCGCTACGATCTCTCCCAACTTCGGGGGGACTTCGGCATCGACACCCCCCCGGAAAAAACCGTCATGCTCACGTTCGGGGGGTTGGGTTTGGCAAAAATTCCCTATCAAAATTTGCGACAATTTCCGGATCATATATTTATCACGTTTGACAACAATTCTCCGGATTTGCCTAACTTGATTCCGGTCAGAAGTCGCATCCGTTCCGGGCAATTCTCCACGGATTATTCCCGCATCCGCCCCGTGGATTTGATGCCCCTGTGCGGGCGGGTAATTTCCAAACCGGGGTTCAGCACCTTTTCCGAGGCGTTGCGTCTGGATGTCCCCCTGGTGTCTTTGGTGCGGGAAGGGTTCGCGGAAGCCCCCCTGTTGATGGAGGGGTTACAAAACTACGCCCGTCACCAGATTCTTACATCCGGGGACTTTTTCGAGGGGGATTGGGACTTTCTCCGACAACCTTTCAACCCTCCCCGTCAGTCTCGATCTTTGGATAAAAATGGCGGCGATGCGATCGCCAAAGCGACAATAGAATTAATAATTAACAATTAACAATTATTGGGATCTGATATATAGCAACGATCGCTGGCGTGGTCACAGTTGAAATGGGGTCAGAAATCTTCAAACCCTTATATAAAAGCAGTTTGAGTTCCCTAATACCGACTGCCGACTCCCGACTCCCTTTCTACCATCCCAATGTCCTAACCGCTGGAGTCTGTTGCTATATTATTGCCGTCGCAACTGATAGATTCTCACCGGGCGATCGATGCCTTTGAAGGTGTAATCTCCCAGCATTTCAAATTGTTCGGGCGATCGCAATAAGGCGTAGGTCGCCGGACCCACCGCACACTGTCCGGGGGGGCAGATCGGCTCGATGCGGGCGGCGAGGTTGATCGTCCCCCCCAACACGGTATAATCCACCCGCTGGGAACTGCCCACGTCTCCCACCACGGCCCGACCACTGTTAATGGCAATTCGCAACTGCAGCGGTTCGGGCAACCCCCCCGTCGCGTTCAGTTGTTCCAGGCGATCGAGCATCCCCTGGGCTGCCGCCACGGCGCGATCGGCGTGGTCTGGCTGGGGTTCCGGGGCGCCGAAAAACGCCATGATACAATCCCCGATAAACTTGTCGAGGGTACCACCGAGGGCGAAAACCTCGTGCAGCATCTCCTCGAAAAACCCGTTCAGCAGGGCGGCGAGTCGGGCAGGGGGCAGGCGCTCGGACAGGGCGGTAAACCCGACGATATCGGCGAATAAAATACTGATCTCCGCCTCGGTGGAGGGCAGGCGGCCGTTTTCCAAAGCCCCGACCCGGATCAACTGCTGGACGACGGCGGGGGTGTGGTAGCGTTCGAGACGCTGGCGGATGGTTTCTTCCCGTCGCAACTTCTGAGTCAGCAACCAGCGTTGGACGCTGGCGGCGACCAAATTTCCCAAAGCCGAGAAAAAACTCAGGTCTTCGTCTCCTCCCCTCGTCCAATAGTCGAAGGAAAAGTGGGCGTCGGCGTAGAGTACCCCCACCACCTGATCTTCGTCCCAGAGGGGAACCGCGATGCAGGAGCGGATGTCCTTGACCAAAATACTCGGTTCGCTCTCAAACCGCTTGTCCTGCTGGGCGTCGGCGGTTTTGATGGCGACCTTATCCATAAACACCCGCTGGCAGATGCTGCGGCCGATCCAACTCCCGTCCTTCGGCATCGCCCGCTGTTCGGCCGGACTCTTGGCTGCCGCTTTGACGAGTTCGAGATGTCCGGTCCCCTGCAAATCGATCAGCAACGCCAGTCGTTCGATGATGGGGATGTCGTGAAAGATGACGGATTGAATTTGGGAGAAAATGGCGTCGATGGACTCGGCGCTGTTGAGACATTTGGCAATTTCGACGAGATCTTGCAGTCGGGCGACGGCGCGGCGGTAATTGCCGATATCCTCGTCGAATTGGGTGTTGCTCTGTATCCACTGCTGCTTGAGATCCTGAACCCGGCCGATCAGGTGGGCCCCTTCGACCACTGTCCCGATCTCCCGTCCGGAGTGGGTTTGGGTGTCGGGGGGGAGGACGTCGAGGCGGATCTGGTCCACTTTCACCCCGTCGCCCACTTGCAGGGGTTCGGTGCCGGTTACGGGGTGATCGTTCAAGCTGGTGCCGTTTTTGCTGCCCAGATCTTCGATCCACCATTGTCCGTCAGCGGTTTTGTAGATGCGGGTGTGGTGGCGGGAGACTTCGATAAAGGGCAGTTGCAGGTCACACTCAGGCGATCGGCCGATGATGAATTCGTCGCGATCGACGGAAATCAGCCGGTCGGGTTGGTTTTCGAGGAACAGCCGGAGCCTGAGTTCGGACATGGGGAAGAGTCGCTAAAAGAGAAATGTACTGCGGATCACGCCAATAACAATTGTGTCATTATTGGCATTGTGTTCGGGGTTGGTGACGACGAAGACACCCGGTGTCACCCAAAGGTAATCGCTGACGCGGAAGCGGTAGAACGTCTCGAAGTGCAGGGAGGTTTCTTCGTCTTCTCCGAGGGGGAGGTTGCGACCGGCCACCAGTTTGGGGGGTTGGCCGAAGATGAATGCGAACAGGTCGCCCTGCCGCCCGAAGGGTTCGGAAACCCCGACGGAAAAACTATAGGTGGTGGTGTTGGCGTAGGCATCGCTGCCGAGGGATTCTCCGAGCGTCACCCCTCCCCAGGTGGCGAGGGTGATTTGGCGGTTGATGCGCCACTGGAAGGAGCCGCCCAATGCATTAAATTGCATGGGTTCGTCGAGCAATCCGGAGGTGTCGGCGCTGAAACTGCCGGTGAGGGTGTCGAGGCGGCCGTTGGCGGCGTAGGCGTTGATGTAGGTGAGGCCGGCGAGGGTGTTGGCGGAGGGTTTGAGGAGCAGTTGCATCCCTAGGGCGCTGTGATCTGAGCCGCCGATCCCTTGGGTGGCGTCGGCGGTGCCGCGGGTTCCGTAGGCGAGTTGGAATCGCAGTTTGTCGAATACCAGCCAGTCGAAGCCGGCGCCACCTTCCAGGGCTCCGATTTTGAAGATGGGGTTGGCTTCGCCGAAGCGGGAAATGGCGCCTCGGCCGTTGTCGAAGAAGGGGGAGTTGGCGGTGAGGACGTTGCTGAGGCTGAAGCCGACGGGGCGGACGGTGAAGACGACGCGGTTGTTGAAGGCGGGAAATCGGTATTCAAGATAGTCGAGGAAGAGTTTGGCGTCGGTGTCGGTTTGGTAGGACAGCAGGGCCATGTCGCCGAATCCGGGGTTTTCAAAGGTGCCGGCTAATCCCCGGTTGTCGAAGTTGCCGGCGACGAAGCCGATGCGGAGGCGATCGAGGCCGCTGAAGGAGGAGACGGTGCCGAGGCGGAGGAGGTAGTGGAGGACGGCTTGGTGGTTGTCTCCGCTGCCGGGGGGATCGCCGCCGGCGGCGGTGGCGAAGCCGAAGATGGCTTCCCCGCCGAAGACGGTGGTGGTGGAGAATTGGTTGGCTTCCAATTCGGCGGTGCGGGCTTCGAGGGTTTCGACCCGGCCCGAGAGGGCGGCGAGTTCGGCGGCGAATTGTTCTTGGAGGCTTTGGAGGAGGGCGAGGTCGTCTCGGGTGACTCGATCGAGGACGGAGGAGGCGATCAGTTCGTTGACTCGTTGGAGGCAGGCGTTGAGTCCGGCGGCGAATTCGTAGCGGGTCATGGCCCGATCGCCTTTATAAGTCCCGTCGGGATATCCGGCGATGCAGCCGTAGCGTTCGACGAGGGACTGGAGGGCTTGAAAGGCCCAGTCGGTGGGTTGGACGTCGGAGAGTTGGGAGACGGAGGTGACTTGTCCTTGGACTTCTACGAGGTCGTCGGGGGGCGGGTCTTCGGGGAGTTGGGCGACGATCGCCCCCATTTCCCCATGGGCTGTGATCTGGGACTCCGACTCCTCGGCAGCGACGGCGGAACCCAGGCCGGCGGACGCGATCGCCAAAACGGTCAAGAGGCTCCCCCCCAACAATTGGGTCATCACCCGAAACTCCTCACACATGATATCTGCCCGTTGATAGTTGAATCGATCTTTCCACTTATCTTAGGACTCGGGACGGGTTTCGCCAAGATCGGGCGATTATCGCCCCCACAGGTACTCCCGATTCCCCCTACCAAATCCCTCCGCCCGGGGTGGGGTCGGCGGGGGTTGTCAGTTGTTCGGGTTCCGGAGCCGGGGCGGTTCCGGTTTCGACGGGGGTGGTGTCTAAAAATTGTCGGAAGTCGATGTAGACTCCGGTATCGTCTTCGCTCTCGAACAGGGGAGAACTCGCCCCCGTCCGCACGTCGAACAGCCGTTGCACGGTATCGGCCGGGTCAGACCCCGGTTTGAGGGTGAACAGGACGCGATCGCCCCCGCAGGGCATCCCCCTATCGTTCGCCACGCAGATCACGTTCTGGCGGTTGACGATGCCGTGGGTGATGTAGTTGAGCCAACCGAGGCGGTAAAAGTTTTGAAATCGGGCCGACACGGCTCGACAGCGCTGTTCGGGGGTGTAGCCGGAATCGCTGAAATAGTCGGAGTACCACTTCACCACCGGCACCCGACCTCGGGGGGTGACGGCGTAGGTGGTGAATAGGTTGTCCGTGCCGCGATCGCAGATAAACTGAGTTGGGGACACTGCCGGGGGTTCGGCTACGGCCGTGACGGAGGAGTTGTCGGTCGTCCCCGAACTCGACCCCCCGCCGGCGGTTCCGGAATCGGAGGTCGTCGCGCCCAGGGGTACGAGTCCCGGTGGCAACAAGACGCGATCGATGGTGACGATCACGCTGTCGTTGGGGCCGGGAATGGGCAGGCGATCGGCGTTGGCGTCGTTGAGCATCAGTTGGGCCGCTTCGGGGTCGCCGCCGATGCGGACGGTGTTGCCTTGCCGGGTGAGGATCTCACCACTTTCCACCTGTTCGCGGGTGATGCGGCCGGCGACGAGGTGATAATTTAATATTTCTTGCAAGATTTGGCGGTTTTTCGGCTGCAGGAGGTCGTCCCGGATTGCCGGGGGCAGGTTGGCGAAGGCGTCGTCCGTGGGGGCTAAAATGGTGTAAGTTTGACCGGCGAGTTCTCGACTCAAACCCGCTTCCCGCAGGGCTTTGGCAAAAGTTCTCAACTGCTCCTGTTGGGCGATCGTCTCCACCAACCCCAGGTCTTCCTCCGATTCGTAGTAGGAGGACATGGGATTGAAAAAGCTATAGTAAGGATAATATTGCGCCCAAGCGGGGGCGACCACTTGCACGGCGATCGCGCCGACCGCCAGGCCGAGGACGACTGACAAATGTTTAATATTGATAATATTCATTGTTTGTTCCCAATAATTGGATAGGTCAACGGCTGCATCCCATCACGGCTGAGATGGCGAACCTTTGCTTCGGAGATATTGATACCACTCCGTCCACTCCGGCTGTCTTCTTGCCTTGGTTATCTTGGGTCACACGCCTTACCGCTAAGAGCCTTGCGTAGTATGACTTCAAAAGGAGTCTTTG
>NZ_JAJENU010000135.1:0-12370 GCF_035615495.1 Lyngbya sp. CCY1209
GTTATCCCCTCCTAAACCTCCCCAATCATCTTCAGATGATTTGAGCTATTAGCTTGGGAATTGATTCCCAAGCGGTTGCTCGTACCCAAAAAGGGCGCAAGCCTTGCGCCCCTACAAAATGACTTATTCAAACTGCTTGAAAAATGCGATCGCATCCTTCAACGCTGCCGCGAAGGCATCGATATCCTCGCGGGTATTGTAGAAATAGCAACTCGCCCGGGCCGTTGAATTCACGTCCAAATAGTGGTGCAACGGTTGGGTGCAGTGGTGTCCGGAACGGATGGCGACACCCGCATCGTTCAGCATCGTTGAGAGGTCGTTGGCGTGGATATTTCCGGCGGAAAATGACGCCAGTCCCGCCCGTCCTTCGCCCTCGGAATCGGGTTTGGGGCCGTAGATTTTCACCTCGGGAATATCCTTTAATTTGTCGAACAAATAGGCGGTGAGTTCCGCTTCGTAGGCGTGGATTTTGTCCATGCCGATTCCCATCAAATAATCCACCGCCGCGCCGAGGGCGATCGCTTCTCCGATAGCCGGAGTTCCGGCTTCAAATTTGTGGGGCAGTTCCCCGCAGGTGAACCCCTCCAAAGACACTTCGCCGATCATCTCGCCGCCGCCCAAAAATGGCGACATCGACTCCAAAACTTCCCGCTTTCCGTACAGGAATCCGATGCCGGTGGGGGCGCACATTTTGTGTCCCGAACCCACCAGCCAATCGCAGCCGATCGCCTTGACATCCACCGGCATATGTGGTAAACTTTGGCAGGCATCGATTAATACTTTCGCGCCGTGTTCGTGGGCGATCGCGGTAATTTCTTCGACGGGATTGATGCAGCCCAAAACGTTGGAAACGTGGACGACGGAAACTAACTTGGTGCGATCGCAGATCAGGGATTTGAACTGTTCCAAATCGAATTCCTGGGAGTCCGTCAATCCCACATATTTGATGACAGCCCCCGTCTTTTTCGCCACCATCTGCCAGGGCACCAAGTTGCTGTGGTGTTCCATCACCGTCAGGATGATTTCGTCCCCGGCTTGCAGGTGTTCCAATCCCCAGGAATAGGCGACCAAATTGATCGCTTCGCTGGCGTTGCGGGTGTAGATGATTTCCTGATAAGAATCCGCGTTGACGAACCGGACGACTTTTTGTCGCGCCCCCTCGTATTCGTCCGTCGCTTTGGCACTCAAGGTGTGGATGCCCCGGTGGACGTTGGAATTGTATTTTTGGTAATAGTTTTGAATCGCATCCAAAACCGCCCGGGGTTTTTGAGATGTGGCTGCGTTATCCAGATACACCAGGGGATGTTCGTTGATTTCCTGGTGCAAAATCGGGAAATCTCGCCGCACCTTTTCGCCCAATGTTCTTTCTTGAATCAGTGTCATTTCCTCTAATTCCTTACGTTTAGTGCAGTTTTCATAAAGGGGAAAGCGGGGCGCAACCCCGACGAGTTGCGCCATCCATTTAGAACTCGTGTTCTTCGGTGCGACAGGCCACGCATCGGGCGAGGATGTGTCGCAGGGAAACCAACGGCAACCGATCCAAAATTTCTGCTGCAAAAGCATCAATTAATAGGTTACGGCTGGTGGTTTCGTCGAGTCCCCGACTCCGCAGGTAAAAAATCTCGTCCGCCTCCAGTTGGCTGACGGTGGCGCCGTGGGCGCATTTGACGTTATCGGCGACAATTTCCAACTGGGGTTTGGTATTCACCCGCGCCTTCGGAGATAGCAACAAATTGCGGTTGAGTTGAGCCGCGTCGGTCATTTGTGCCATCTGGGGGACGACGATGCGACCGTTAAAAATGGCGTGGGCGCGATCGTCGATAATGGTTTTGTGCAACTGGTCGATCGCGCCGTGGGGATGGTTCAAAAACACCGCGCTGTGGGTGTCCGACACCTGTTCGCGGCCGATCAGCGTCAACCCGTTCAGGTGGGTTTCCGTGCCCTCTCCGGTCTGGTAAACGTCGAGGGTGTGGCGGGAGAGTTTCGCCCCCAAACTGATGGCATTGCAGGTATAGCGACTGTTGCGGGCCTGGGAAATGGCGCTGCGTCCGATGTGGAAAGCCGACCCATTATCCCGCTGCATTCGGGTATGGTTAATTTCCGCATTTTCGCCTACCCAAATTTCGGTGACGGCGTTGGTGAAATAGGCGGTTTTCGCGGGGCGATCGGAACAGCCTAAAATGTCGGCGGTGGCGTAATGTTCCACCAGCGTCGCCTTGCTGTTCGGTTCGGCAACCACTAAAGCGCGGGGCTGACTGGTGACGGAAGTTTCTCCATTTAGGGAGATAAATAATAGGTGGATGGGAGTTTCGATCGCCTGATTTTTGGCGACCCAAACCACCGCCGCATCGGCCAGGGAGGAGGTATTCAAAGCGGTGAAAACTTCCTTGCTGTCCGGTTGTTGGGCGATGTAGTCCCCCAGGCGATCGCGGTAGGGTTCCGATAGCTGTCCCAGAGTCCCGACAAATACCCCCGTGGGCAGTTTTTGCAGGTCGGAAAGTTCCGGGGCGAAGTGGCCGTTGACGAACACCAGGCGCGTTTCTTCCGCCTCCGCCAACAGCAAAGGCGCGATCGCATCGATGGGCAGTTCCACCGCCGATGCTGCCTCGAATTGCAATTCTAATAAAGGTGCCAGATCGGTAAATCGCCAATCTTCATTCCGCCGGGTGGGAATCGCCAATTCCCGCACCCAACTCGCCGCATTATCCCGCACCTGCTGCAACTGTTCGGCGATCGCCCGTTCCAGGGGAAAAGCCGCCGGAACTGGGAGAGAAGTCGTGACGCGATCGAGTAGCCGACTCAAATAGGAAACTTCCGGTTTTTCTTTAACTTGAACCATTAATTACACCCCCGCAGTCGCCGCTGCAATTACATCATCATAGCCCTGTTCTTCCAATTCCAGGGCGAGATCCTTGCTGCCGGTTTTGATAATCCGGCCGTCGGCCATGACGTGAACGTAGTCGGGGACGATATAATTCAACAACCGCTGATAGTGGGTGATCACCAACATCGAATTATTTTCATTCGCCAACTGATTTACGCCGTTGGCGACAATTTTCAAAGCGTCGATATCCAAGCCGGAATCGGTTTCGTCCAAAATTGCCAATTTGGGTTCCAGCAACGCCATCTGCAAAATTTCGTTGCGCTTTTTCTCCCCGCCGGAGAAACCCTGGTTGACGCTTCTTTCCAAAAATTCGGGCTTCATTTTGACGACCTCCAACTTTTCGTGGATCAGATCGTCAAAGTCAAACACGTCCAATTCTTCCAATCCCTGATGTTTCCGCTTGGCGTTGTAAGCCACCCGCAGAAAATCCATATTGCTGACGCCGGGAATTTCGATGGGATATTGGAACGCCAAAAACAGTCCGGCTAACGCCCGTTCGTCGGCTTCCATCTCTAGGATATTTTGTCCCAAAAAGCTGATTTCGCCCCCCGTCACTTCATAGGCGGGATGTCCAGCAAGAAGTTTGGAAAAGGTACTTTTTCCGGAGCCATTTTGACCCATGATCGCGTGGATTTCCCCGGCTTTGATTTCCAGGTTGAATCCTTTTAAAATCGGGTTGCCATCGACGGTAGCCGTCAAATTTTTGACGGACAGAATCACTTCGCTATTTTCTTTGAGCATTACTTACCTCTCAGTTACTTTTGATAGTCTTCGTAGAACAAGCTTCTAGCTTGTGAAAACAGGCAGGATGCCTGTGCTACGCGGAGACGATTACAACTCTTCACACCGGACGGGGATCACATAACGGCGGTTCGCCCTCACCCAGCAGGCGGGATCGAGATCTTCCGGGGTAAATAACTGCACCCGCAGCCACGGTTCACCCCGGGGACTGTCGCCAATTTCAAAGACTCCCCGATCGCGTTTCACGGCGTTGATTAACGTGCCCGTGGGAAAGGTGGTGACGATATCTCGACTCCGACGAAAAGGGGGAATATTCCCCCGACAGTTCAACCCGTTCGGGTCTGGATCGACGACTTTCCAAGTGCCGTGATACTGCTGGCGGATGGGATAGTCGCCGTTGCGATCGGGCCAGGAACCGGGGTAGAAATCCGGGGGTTCTTGGGCGATGCCGGGGGCGGTTAATCGCAATAGCCAGACCACTGCCAAACCGCCCAGCAAAAATCCGATCCGCCGGAACCCCTTAGCCAACGGTTCCCTCCAGTTTCAGACTCAGCAATTTGTCCGCCTCCGCCGCGAATTCCATCGGCAGTTTGTTGAACACATCCTTACAGAAACCGCTGATAATCATGGACACGGCGTCTTCCTCGGAAATGCCGCGCTGGGTGAAGTAGAATAGCTGATCTTCTCCAATTTTGGAAGTCGAGGCTTCGTGCTCCACTTTGGCGGTGCTATTTTCCGCCTGGATGTAGGGGAAGGTGTTAGCCTGGGCGCGATCGCCGATCAGCATGGAATCACACTGGGAATAGTTACGGGCGCCCGCCGCTTTCGGTCCCATTTTCACCAAACCGCGATAGCTGTTGGCCGATTTCCCCGCCGAAATTCCCTTGGAAATAATCGTGCTGCGGGTGTTTTTGCCGATGTGGACCATTTTCGTCCCGGTGTCGGCCTGCTGGCTGTTATTGGTGAGGGCGACGGAGTAAAATTCCCCGACGGAATTATCCCCGACCAAAACGCAACTGGGATATTTCCAAGTAATCGCTGAACCCGTCTCCACCTGAGTCCAGGAAATCTTGGAGTTGATGCCTTTACAGAGTCCCCGTTTGGTGACGAAGTTGTAAATGCCACCCTTGCCGTTTTCGTCCCCCGCGAACCAGTTCTGGACGGTGGAATATTGAATTTCGGCATTGTCTAAAGCCACCAATTCCACCACCGCCGCGTGCAGTTGGTTGGTGTCGAACATCGGGGCGGTGCAGCCTTCCAAATAGGTGACGGAACTGCCTTCTTCGGCGACAATTAAAGTCCGTTCAAACTGCCCCGACTCGCCGTTATTGATTCGGAAATAGGTAGACAAATCCATCGGGCATTTGACGCCTTTGGGAATGTAGACGAAGGACCCGTCGCTGAACACGGCGGAGTTGAGGGCGGCGAAGTAGTTGTCGCCCACGGGAACCACGCTGCCGAGGTATTTCTCGATCAGTTCGGGGTGCTCTTCCACCGCTTCGGAGATGGAACAGAAGATGACCCCCTCTTCGGCGAGTTTTTCTTTGAAGGTGGTGGCGATGGACACGCTGTCGAAGACGGCATCGACGGCCACGTTAGCCAGCCGCTTCTGTTCGGAGAGGGGGATGCCCAGTTTTTCAAACGTATCCAGCAGGGTGGGATCGACTTCATCCAAACTGCCCTTTTTCTTCTCGACTTTGGGGGCGGAGTAGTAGATGATGTTTTGGTAGTCGATGGGGGGATAGTTGACGTGGGGCCAGGTGGGCTCGCTCATCTTCAGCCATTTTTCGTAGGCTCTGAGGCGGAAGTTGAGCATGAATTCCGGCTCGTTCTTTTTGGCCGAGATCAGCCGCACGACCTCTTCACTGAGCCCGCGTGCGATCGTGTCGGACTCGATATCGGTGACGAAGCCGTATTTGTAGGGTTGATTGACTAGGGTTTTGACTGAAGCACTCATAAGTTTAAGTTTGTGTTCTCTCGTGTTCGTTTCGTTGTCAGTCCGATGTTCCGGGATCGGAGGTTCAAAGGACGGCAGATCGGGGGCCGGGGGATGGGGGACTTAAACAACAGATTTGTTACTTAAGTCTATTTTAAGTTACATTAGCAACAAGTGTATTGTCAAAGTCAAAATATTTTAATTTTTGTAAAGATGATGACCACGACCCAGCAGCATTCCACCAAGCAGGACATTCTCAAGCACCTCCTCAAGCGGGGTCAGGCGACGGCTCACGAACTGGCTGAGGCCCTGGCGATCAGCCCCCAGGCGACCCGGCGCCACCTCAAGGATCTGGAAGCGGAGGGACTGATCGGTTACGAGTCGGTACAGTTGGGGATGGGACGCCCCCAACATATTTATACGCTGACGAGTATGGGGCGCGATCGCTTTCCGAGCAGTTACGATGAATTTGCGCTTTCTTTCCTGGACACCCTGGCGGAAACCGTCGGAGCGGAACAGGTGAGCGAGATCCTGCACAAACAGTGGCAGAGAAAGGCGATGGAGTATCGCAAGCGGGTGGGAACAGGTTCAGTGCGCGATCGGGTGGCAAAATTGGTGGAAATTCGCAAAGCGGAAGGATATATGGCCGAGTGGTATGCGGTGGACGCCCAAGACGAATCCGGCACGGCAGAACGCTACATCCTGACGGAACACAACTGCGCCATCTCCAATGTCGCCGAGTCTTTTCCGAGTGTCTGCGGCCACGAACTGGAAATGTTCGGGGCAGTCCTGTTCGATTGTACCGTGGAACGGACGCACTGGCTGGTTAATGGCGAACATCGCTGCGGCTATTTGATCACGAGTCATTGATCGAATCCGTAGCACGGGCATCTGGCCTGTGTTTTGAATAGGCCGACAAGCTGGAAGCTTGTTCTACGCAAATGGAATGTTAAATGTTGAGGCGAAATCGATGGAACCGAATATGGAATTTCTGACGCCGGAGGAGGCGATCAAAGTCGATGCAGCGCTGTTGTCTTCCAAAGAGAAATTTTCGACCCGCCTCGCGATTTACGCCCTCCGCTGCCTGCAACAGATTGCCGAGGAGAAGAATTGCGCGATCGCCGACATCACCCCGGAACAGGTGATCGGGTGGATCAAACAGGACGAAAAAATCCGCCACCAACTGGAAATCGACGAGAGTTTCGAGGTATTTTTCAGCCGCCTGGTGATCTCGTCGATGAAACCCCTGAATCAAATTTCCAAGGAATTGGAAACTCCCGTGGAAGAATTGACGGTGGAACAGGTGGTCGGTTGGTTCGAGAAGGATGGAAAAATCCGGCGCGAAAAGGGGAACGACGCGGCGTTTTTAGATTTGTAGAAAATCGGGGTGGGGGATGGGATGCAGCAGGCGCTGGGGTACGCCGAATTATTGCAAGTACCCTTCGCGTTCAGTTCCAACGGCGATCGCCTCCTGTTTCACAATAAAATTAACACCGATGGCATCCTGGAAAAAGAAATCGAATTTGATGAGATGCCCTCGCCGGAAATGCTGATTATCGGCCGGGGAACTCGAATTAACGAAGATTTCGATAAGTTTTTCTTTACTATCATGGACTTTAAAAAGGCGACGGAATTGTTCGCCGATCCGGATTTTGATGGCGATCCGGTGCAGATTTACGAACCGCAGGGGGACGAATCGCCCGTGCCGCCGGACAATTTGGAGGCGGAAACGGAGGGTTTAAAATATCCTGAAGGGGACGAATCGAGTCGGAGCGATCGCCTTGCAGAAAAACAGGATTGGGGAGATTGGGGCCAGTCGGACGAGTTCAAAGTGAAGCGGTATGTGGTGGCGGACGTTGAGGTGAAAGTCGCCTCGGAACGGGTTCAATATTACGACGCGGACGGCAAATTGGTGACGGAATCCCTCAAGGATTATACCCGCAAAGCGGTCAATCAGGAGTAGGCCTCTTTGGATTATTTTTTGCGGCGGTGGAGTGATGCGGACAAGAAACAGGCGGTGGTGGAAGAATTGGCAAAAGTGGGGGTCTTTTTCGACTTATTGGCGAAAGAAGTGGGGCGGGATTGCGATCCCTTCGATTTGATCTGTCATATCGTTTGGGATGTCCCCCCGCTGACGCGGCGGGAACGGGTGCGGGAAGTGAAAAAACGGGATTATTTCACGAAGTACGGGGAACCGGCGCGGAAGGTTTTGGAGGCGTTATTGCAGAAGTATATTGAAGAACTTATGGCGGCGATCGAGAATCGATAAATAATCATGACATACTTGGGAGCATGAGAAAAATAGGGTGAGGTCGTGCTAAAATAATAAAAAAGAATGGTTTGGAGGAATTAATTGATGTTGTCAACTGAAACTTATACAAAAAATATCGTTGCGAGAATCGAACCCGTCGTTGCAGCTTTGATGGAGGAGCGAGACTGGTTTCGAGAGAAATTGAACGCTCAAGACGTAATTACAGAATTAACTCGGGTGATTCAAAAAACGTTGAGTCCCGAAGAGTTTGCAGCGATCGCGGATGATGATTTGAAGGAACGTTGTAGCGGTATCATGTCAGTCGAAGCTTTTTCGGGCTTTTTAGACGATTTGAGTCCGGAACAACTCGCCATTTTTGATGAAGCCATTCAACGAACCTAAGAAAATCTTGAATACATGAGTTATTTATTGGACACGAATATCATTTCTTTAGCATGAGGATATTTTAATTGCGGCGACGGGGATGGTGAAGGGGTTGACGGTGGTCTCCCGCGATCGCGATTTGGGAAGGATTGAGGGATTGGACTGGCAGACTTGGGAAGATGGAGAAATGGGGAGTTAGGGGGCGGGGTCAATTTGTCGTAAAATGGGGTTGCGGTAGTTCGAGGTTTGAGTGAAATGGCGATCGCGACTCTGGTGAAAAGCATTCAGGACATCATGGGGAAGGATGTCGGCGTGGACGGCGACGCCCAGCGGATCGGACAGTTGGTTTGGTTGCTGTTTTTGAAGATTTTGGACGATAAGGAACAGGAGTGGGAATTGACCCTCGATGACTACCAGTCCCCCGAAGATCGCCATTTATTTAACGATATTTACGAGAAGATTTTGGCGGACTTGCAGTCGGCGGGGAATGCGGGGGAATATTACACGCCCCGGGCCGTGACGCAGTTTATTGTCGATATTCTCGATCCAAAATTGGGGGAAAGTTTGCTCGATCCGGCCTGCGGAACGGGGGGTTTTTTGACCTGTGCGATCGAGCATTTAAACAAACAGGTGAAAACGCCGGACGATCGCCTGGCGATCGAGGCGACGGTACGCGGAGTTGAGAAAAAACCCCTACCCCATCTGTTGGCGATGACGAACATGATGTTGCACGGTATCGACGTGCCGACGAATGTCCGCCGCGACAATACCTTGAGCCGCCCGCTCAGGGATTATAAACCGTCGGAGCGGGTGGACGCAATCCTCACCAATCCGCCCTAGGGTTACAAGTCCTATTCCCGTTCCAAACCGCTGACGATTCGAGAGTTCGATCGCGAAAAGAAATGGTGGAATAACCGGGAGGTGAACGAGCACGCCTGGAAAGTTTCGGCGGGGGAAATTGTGGAGCGAAATTACAATTTGGATTGCAAGAATCCCCACGAAGTTGAGGTGGATCACGGCGATCCGGCGGAGTTGATGGCGGAGTTTTTGGCGATCTCCGAGGAGGTGAAGGCGGTACAGGATGCCCTGAAATCGGAGTTGATGGAGGCGTTGGAAAATTAGGGTTGGCGATAAACCTCTCGACGGTGGGCAATACGGCGTATTGTTACGATTTGGTTGGCATCATCAATGTCGTACAAAATTCGATAGTCTCCAATTCGCAAACGGTAGCCTTGGCTATTTTTCATTTTGATTGCATTGCCGAGCCGGGGATCTTCTCGCATCTGCAACAGGTTTTCAATGATCCTTTGTTTGTTAGGATCGGGAATTTTTTGCAGTTGCTTTTGCACCGCTTTGGGGATGCGAATCTGATAAGTCATGCTTTTTTTTCATCAAGATTGAGATATTGATCGAGGGTGAGGTAATCTCCCGATTGGATTTCGGCTTCGGTTTCCTCGATCGCCTGTTGATAACCTTGCTGGCAGCGGAGTTCGTCGAGTTCGTCGAGGAGTTGCTGATAGGTTTGCAGTTGTAGGACAACCGCTATTTTATTGCCTTCGGCATCGGTGAGGTATTGGGGTGGGGATTCGATGGGGGTTTTGGAGGTTTCCATAGGATTAAAGGGGGAAATTGAGGTATGATGGTTTGAGGATAATTTTAGCATGAAGTTAGGGTCTGGTTGCGATGGTGGATGCTGCGGTGTTGTTGGATAAGTATTTTGATGTGGCGTTTGCGGCGCCGGATGGGGTGGAACGGTTGCGGGAGTTGATTTTGTCTTTGGCAATGCGGGGGCAACTCGTACCGCAAGAGCCCACCGAACAGCCGGCGAGGGAGCTTTTAAAGGAGATTGAGGCGGAAAAGAAACGCTTGGTTAAAGAAGGGAAGATTAAGAAGTCGAAGCCGTTGCCGGATATTACGCCGGATGAGATTCCTTATGAGTTGCCGGATAGTTGGGAATGGATCAAATTGAACAATATATCAATTAAAATTCATTACGGTTACACCGCCTCAGAAAACCATGATTTAAAAGATATTCGTTATAACATCAAATCCGTTTGAATCGCCAGACCACTTGGGAATCAACTCCCAAGGGCGCAAGCCTTGCGCCCCTACTCAAATCATATTCAGATGATTGGAAAGATTGTCCGGTTAGAAAACCGCATCTGATATAATCGATCAATACAAACTCAGATCAAAACCCCCTCCGTGTTCTCTGTGCCTCTGTGGTTCAAATCTCCCCCTCTCCTCTCAAAGCCCCCAGAATTGGGGGTTTGGGCGCCAGTATCGTGGCTTAAAAAAACCGCTCGACCCTCAACGACTTACCCGGCGTCAACTTCTTAATATCCGCCGTCAAATCCAGCCAGGGCTCCAACTGTCCCGCCTGAAACGTGCGACTCATCACCACATAAATCGACGTCTGAGACGCCCCGATTCCCGCCGCGATGACCCCCCGCCAAGAAGGCGCCAACAACTCGTCCGTCACCTGCCACTGATTATCCTCCCACCGGAACCGCCGCCGAAACTGAAACGGGGCATCCTGCTTTCCGACAATCAACATCTTTTGCAATAACTTGCGAATTAAATTGGGAAAAAAGCGGCCGAACGTCAACATCACCACCCGCAATACAATCAACTTCAAGGGCGACATCTGGGTTTGTTTCGCCCATCCCAACTGCCCCTCGATGGAGATTTCGTCCTGTTCCACCGTCACCGTCGCCGGCCCGATCAAATGGCTGACGGCGTTGCGGATTTTCTTGCCCTGGCGAACTTGCAGGGAAATGTTGGTGTCGGAAATCACCAATTTGTCATCCCGAAATAACTTGAAAACGCCGCCTTTGTTCAACCCGACGTACAGTTCCGTCCCCGGCCGCCGCTTGATCAAAATCTTCGCTTCCTTGAGCCAAATACTCGCCACGTCCCGGGGCATCGGTTGGGGCCGATCGCCCGCGAAATCCCGCCAAGCCAACAGATAATTCCAGGTATGATGTCCGATGATGTGGTCGTCGGCGTAGCAGGGCGCCAGGCCGTTTTTTAACCCCTTTAAAAATTGGTCGTTGATGCGGAGGGCGTCGGGGAGCCACTGGCCCGCCAATTCAAAGCCGTGGGGGAAGAAATTGTAGGTGTTGCGACTGCCGTATTCGCCGCCATAGGTCCCGTCCGGGTGGATAAAATGGCCGGCGAGTTCCACCCCCTTGGCGATCGCGGTTTTGAGGCGATCGTCGGGTTTGAGGCGGTCGAGTTCGGCCAGACAGGACAGCGTTAAAGTATGATAGCCCGGATCGCAGCCCTCGTACTCCCGAAACCAGCCCTCCTCACTCTGCCAACTCAGGAGGCGATCGAGTCTGGCGGCCTGTATCCGCCGCCATTTGGAGGTTTGCAGCAGTTGCCCCAGCCGTTCCAACCCGAGGATAATCAACGCTTCGTGGTTGGCCAGCCGGCCGCTTTCGTAGTGGTTCGCCAGCCAGTTGGCCCGCCGTTCCAAAAATTTCAAAGCCTCGTAGTCCACCAACCCCAGCAGGCGATAACTCTCCACGCAGGCTAACAGGGAAAAGGCCGACGCCCCGGCGGCCCGTTCGTAGGGGAAATAGTCGTCGCAGGACCCGTCCGGGTGGGCACTGCGGGCCGCGAAGGAAATCCCGGCTTCCACCCACTCCCGAATCGCCGGGTTTTTGTGGTAGGGGTTGTCGGGAATGTCGGTTTCGTGGGCGAGGGCGAGGGGCCAGACGAACTCCTGGGCCATGCCGCTGGGGAAATCGATAATTTTGTAATGCCAAAAATTGCGATCGAAACAGCCGTAGCTGGGGCTGTGGGGGTTGCGATCGAGCAACGTCAGGATTTTGGGGATTTGCCCCAGGGCTTCGGCGGCGAACAGATCTCGGCTCACGATAGATGGCTGAATGAACTGAACCCACATTCTAGCGGACGATCGCCGCTAAAATAACGGGACGCGATCGCAATTTTGCCATGTCTCAAACCGTCGGTGTCACCAAAGCCATCACCAATCTAAACGACGTTCACAACATATTTCAACTGCGGCAAACTGCCGGCCCGAGTTTTTTTCGGGAATGGTCGGGGCCGTTTGAGATTCGGATGATCCACCATTATCCCCCTTCGATCCCCCCCCCGCCCCCATCCCCCCCAACCCCCCTTTGTAAGGGGGGAGATAAGGGGGGAG
>NZ_JAJENU010000136.1:0-4165 GCF_035615495.1 Lyngbya sp. CCY1209
CGACTGAAGTCGCCGTTCGCTTTTCATCCGTGCTTTAAAAAGACACGGCTTTCAAGCTCTCGTCCTTTTCTCGTAAAAGAATTGATTTCAACTGGGGCGGAAGGATTCGAACCTCCGAATGGCGGGACCAAAACCCGCTGCCTTACCGCTTGGCGACGCCCCAACGTCGTCTCACAAGTTCCTATCTTATCAGCACCTCCCGGGATTGTGTCAAGTTTTTTTTCAATTTTTTTGTGAATCGGCGATCGCGATCCGCTCAAATCCCCTGATAGCCTGGAATTGAGGAAAACGGGGTCCTGCCGCCCCGGGAGGGTGTCACAATGGTATCGGAGTCAAGTCCGAATGTTGGAAGCTCGTCCGAGAGGGAGAATCTACTGTGGCCCATACGATTGTTACCGAAACTTGCGAAGGTGTGGCCGATTGCGTCGGAGCCTGTCCGGTCGCCTGCATCCATCCCGGTCCGGGTAAGAATCAACAGGGAACCGATTGGTATTGGATCGATTTTGACACCTGCATCGACTGCGGCATTTGCCTGCAAGTTTGTCCGGTAGAGGGGGCGATCGTTGCGGAAGAGAGACCGGAACTGCAACGGACCCCGAGCTAAAACCGGGGGCGATCGCTTCTTTTTGAGTTGCGATCGCCTCCCGTTTGACCGACAGGAGATGATTTGATGAACCAAAAGGCGATTGTCAGCACCAACGGCGACACTCTCAACGTGCGGGCCACACCCGACGGCGTGATCGTCGATGTCCTGGACAACGGCACCCTCGTCGAGGTGGTCGGTGCCCCCGTCGAGGCCGGCGGGTTCACCTGGGTTCCCATCGGGGGCGATCGCTGGGTGGCCCGGGAATTTTTGAGCGTCTACACCCCGGAAACCGAGGGCGACGCCATTCCGGGGGCGAAGGTGGTCGCCACCCAGACCGAAGAGGCGATCGCGGGGGGATTGAAGGTGTATCGCACAGAATTGATCGACGCGGGGGGTTGGGTCGTCGATACCGTCCGCTGCGTCTCCGGACGCATCGGCCAGCAAGTCCCGTCAGAATATCCGGGATCTCAGACTCCCATTCCCTTCGGCTTGTATAAATTTGACATCCCCGGAGCGGTCGAGGCGGCTCCGGGAGAGTTTGGCGGGGTGTGGTCGGCGGTGACGCCGACGTTTGAAACGTATCGGGGAGGGTTTGGGATTCACTACGATCCGTCTGCATTTGCCAATACGGATCAAACGGGAACGGCAGGTTGTTTGGCCACGCCGACGGTGGAGGAACGGGACGTCATGACCGATTTTATTGTCACCCACGCTCCCATTTATTTGCTCGTCCAGAAAGACGGAGATGGGATGACCGACGAAAATCAATGAAATTCCCAATTAAAAAAAGAGCAACTGACGGTTAAACTGCCGAGTTTGTGACTCCAAATCATCTCAAATAGACCACCCTGACGGCGAAAAATCGGTGTCGATTTAAAGGGGAGGGCGGGATTACAAACCCGTCAAGGCATCCGCATTGTGATCAGGTAAGGGTTCCTGAAAATTGGAATTCCAAACATCGTCACTTTCCTCGGACAACGTTTCCACCCGTTTGTTCACATCAATGCGGTTCTGTTCCTGCAATTTGACCAGTTCTTCCTGGTAGGCGGAGATGATGTGGGCGAGACTGACCGCGATCGCGTCCCAAGCCTCCTCGTTCGTTATTTTATCTGCGATCCCCTGAAACAATCCACCTTGTTTGCTGTTTTTGACGTATTCCTTGAGTCGGGCTCCCGACTTCTGGACGGCCGCCTGGTAAATGTCCCCATTCGACCACCAGATCCCCGGCTGGTTGAGCAACCAAGTCAAAATGTACTCGGGGGCGTGTTGTTCCCGAACCCAGGTGGCGAGATACTTTAATTCTTCCATTGTTGCCTGTGAGCTTAGTGATACCGAATGACCTTCTCAATTCTACTATAGCATTCCGGAACTGGCATCGATTTTGTAGAATCTTCACTCTTTTGCTAGTCCCCCTTCAATAGGGCGGTAGAACCTTTCCACATCGGCGGGGGATTTCCGATGGTCAACCTCCTTCGTACCCTCGGCTTGCTGCACATACTCTCGGTGCTTTAGTGTCAGCTTTCTGATAGTTCGTCGGGGTCGATGCCGATTTCCCGCAACTTTTCCAAGGCGCGATCGCGTTCCTGTTGCATTGGAGCAAGTTTCCCTCGGATGCGATCGCGTTATTCTATTTCACATTCATGAAAGCCTCGAGTCCGATCGCCCCATTTCCAACTTATCACTTTCGGACGATGTGGGAGGGGTTGCCACCCTTTAAACTGGTGAAATTAAATATGTTTCGCCCATCTCAAACTTCCCGATGTCAGTTCTCAAATTCCCAGATAAACCCCCGGCGATCGAAGTCCATTTCGGCGGCGACTGGGGAAGCGATCGCGGGGTCAAACCGTCACCTATGTCCCAGCGATTTCCCCCCACCGGGGTAATTTTTCGGAAAATTTTAAAAAAAAGGCGATCGGAATAATCTCAAACCAAAAATCAACGATACAGTGTAGAGACGATGAGCCAATTCCCCTTGGATCAACATTAGAGTTAAACGGAAGTCTATGTCACAGCAGAAATTTGGTGTAATTGGTCTGGCCGTCATGGGCGAAAACCTGGCCCTCAACGTCGAGCGCAACGGTTTCCCCGTCGCCGTCTACAATCGCACCAGCTCCAAAACGGACGAATTCATGCAAAAGCGGGCGATCGATAAAAACGTCAAACCCGCCTACACCCTGGAGGAATTCGTCCAATCCCTCGAACGTCCCCGCCGCATCTTGGTCATGGTGAAGGCTGGCAAACCCGTTGACGCGGTAATCGACCAGCTCAAACCCCTGTTGGACAAGGATGACATGATCATCGACGGGGGTAACTCCCTCTACGAAGACACCGAACGCCGCACCCGCGAACTCGAAGCCACCGGTCTGGGGTTCATGGGAATGGGCGTCAGCGGCGGCGAAGAGGGGGCACTGTGGGGGCCGAGCCTGATGCCGGGAGGAACGGAGGCTTCCTACAAGGAACTCGAAGCCATCCTCACGAAAATTGCGGCTCAAGTGGATGACGGCCCCTGTGTCACCTACATCGGCCCCGGCGGTGCGGGTCACTACGTCAAAATGGTTCACAACGGCATCGAATACGGCGATATGCAACTGATCGCCGAGGCCTACGACTTACTCAGAAATGTCCTGGGCTTCAACGACCAGCAACTTCACGAAGTCTTCGCCGAGTGGAACACCACCGACGAACTCAATTCATTTCTGATTGAAATTACGGCGGATATTTTCAAGCAGAAAGACCCGGAAACGGGCAAACCGCTAATCGACCTGATTCTAGATTCGGCCGGACAGAAGGGAACCGGACGCTGGACGGTGGTAAGCGCCCTGGAAATGGGCGTTTGTATCCCGACGATCACCGCCGCAGTCAACGGCCGAATTATCTCGTCTTTCAAGGACGAGCGAGTTGCGGCATCGCAGGAATTGCCGGGACCGACGGCAAAATTTGACGGCGACGCGAAGGCGTTCGTCAACAAAATTCGGGATGCCCTGTACTGTTCTAAAATCTGTTCCTACGCCCAAGGAATGGCTTTAATGGGAAAGGCTTCCCAGGAGTTTAATTACCATCTCAATCTGGGAGAAATTGCCCGGATTTGGAAGGGCGGCTGCATCATCCGGGCGGGATTCTTGAACAAAATCAAACACGCCTACGACGAAAATCCGACACTGCCCAATCTGTTGCTGGCGCCGGAATTCAAGCAGACCATTTTAGACCGCCAAGAGGCTTGGCGGGAAGTGTTGGTGACGGCGAATACTCTGGGAATTCCGGTTCCGGCGTTCAGCGCGTCCCTGGATTATTTCGACAGCTACCGCCGCCCGAATTTGCCGCAAAATCTCACCCAAGCCCAGCGAGATTTCTTCGGGGCGCACACTTACGAGCGCACCGACAAGCCGCGCGGCGAGTTCTTCCACACGGAATGGGGTCAGGATTGAAGGTTCCCTTAGATTCCCCTTTAGTAAGGGGAAAGCCAAAGGATGCTTCGCTTTTATTGATACGGGGGCTTCGAGACCAATTCTCCCCCCTTACCAAGGGGGGCTGGGGGGGATTCTTCGCTTTTCCCGAGGATTGAAGATCCCCCATTATCCC
>NZ_JAJENU010000137.1:0-801 GCF_035615495.1 Lyngbya sp. CCY1209
AGGGGGACTTTGAAGAGGGTTGGGGTTGCTCCCCCTAAATCCCCCTTAAAAAGGGGGACTTTGAAGAGGGTTGGGGTAGAAGCGGTTTATTCCTCTCTACGCTCAATCCCGCCTTGAAATAAATTTCAAGGCTCACAGCAAAAGTCCACTGAAGTGGACTGACCTAATTTGATTGTTCTTTAATCCTCTTAAGAGGATTTTCGCTATTAGCTTGGGAATTGATTCCCAAGCGGTTTCTTCTTCCTAACGATATCTCTCCGGGGTTCTTCTTCCCCAAGCTATCTGTCTAGAAACCGGTTTTATACCAATATCTCTGTAGGGAACCCAACACTCTTCTCGAAACCCGGTTTCTTCCTCCTCACCAGAGAGTAAAATCAACTAATTGACAGATAACTTGCGTTGAGAAGTGACGCAATCTTGCAAATAAAGATTGATGATTTCTTGATAAGATACCCCTTCTTCTTGAGCCATTCTTTCAAAATATTCGATCGCGTCGATTCCCAGATAAATTGTGACTTGTTTTTTTAACTGTTTGGCAAAAGGGTTGGGTCTTCTGTTCATTTTTGAGAGATCGTATTCCGGTTCCATGAGTTTATCTCCTATATTCTTTGCTTTCGTTTTTGGTGGCTTTTCTGGCTGATATAATTCTAAATAGGTTTCCTTCTCCCTACGATATGTCTAGAAACCGGGTTTCTACCAACATCTCTGTGGGGAAACCAAAATCCTTCTAGAAACCCGGTTTCTTCCTCCCAACCTGTAGGTCTAGAAACCGGGTTTCTACCAATATCTCTGTGGGGCACC
>NZ_JAJENU010000138.1:0-2715 GCF_035615495.1 Lyngbya sp. CCY1209
CCAAAAAGTAGGCCCGCCCTTGGCTCGGCTCCGGTTCCGTCGGTGGCTCCGGCCGAACGTAGTCTCGGGGAACTCCCCGCAGCAAATATTCGGCCCGACCCTGCAATTGATCGAGCTGGCGGGAATAGCGATCGCGTTCGGAAGCCATATGTTCCAACAATCGGGCTTCCGAGTGAAAGCAGGTGCCGAACCGCAGCGGTAACAATGTTGTTTGCTCGAAAACTTCACAGAGGACGCGATCGTGGGCTAAAACCGCCCGCATCAATTCTTCATCGTCGGTTTGGGGCAAATTTTCCGCCCCCAAGTTCGGCTCGACCAATGCACACAGATCGTCCGTTGTCACCAAATCTACCGGATTTTCAATTCCTTGGGGTAAGTTCAGCGGAACTCGGGGAGTCTTTAAAAAGGCGTAGACATACATCAGACACGATCCTCAAGATTCAGCATCTTCCGAAGCGGGACGGGGAATCGGCACCCATTCCAGGCTGAAGACGAGTTGAACCAATCCCGATCGCACCTCGGAAGCCGATCGCCACATCCGTTCCCCTGCGGTGGACTCGGCCCAATCCACTTCCACCCCGTCCATCCAGATGCCCAGCTCGGGGGACACCTCCCGAAATTTTTTTCCAATTTCCGCCAGTGCGGAGCCGATCTCTTGTAAGTTCTCCCAATCGATGACGGCATCTTCCGCCAACAGCGTCCCCGTCAGTTGGGGGGTTTCGCGGGTGGTGATGTCGATTTCCCAGTGAGATCCGGTAAAGTCGGCGTTCAAAATTGCCACCAACCGCACCGTCCCCCGTTCCCATCGGTGTCCGGGTTGCAGGACTCGGGCGGAAATGCCGCCAATGAGTCGCACGATCGCGCGATCGCCGCTCACCATGTGCCACAGCAGTTTTGAGGTCAGCCGACCCAAATTGAGCTGGGGGGGGACGAGTTGGGGTTCGGGAGTCGGCAACCCGGAATAGACTCGCTCGGCAAACTCACTCGTTCGGGCCAGCAAAAATGGCTCGAAGGCTTCAGGTGGGGATTCGTGTTGCCCCAAAAATAGGTGTTTCAGGGGGATTGCCAGTTGTTGGCGGATCGATTCCCGGACGTAGCGACTCAAAACCACCGTATCCGTGAGCTTGAGTTGGCTCGACAGGAGGGCTCTCGGTGATTCGTCTATTGTCTCTACGGATGATGACTCAAAGGTATGCTCGAACGAGGGGGGATTCGCCAGAAATTCCCATCCCAATGTCAAAGAGAGTTGGCCGACTTGCCAATTGTAGCCCGGATACAGAAGGGTGATGGGCTGAGATTTTAAGTTGGCGATCGCCGGAAATCTTTGGTCGATGGTGTTTTGGAGCCGTTCGAGCAAAGATTTGGCGTCGAGGGGATATTGGCAAAATCGACAATCCCCGGACTGAATCATCGCCTCGGCGGGCAGGTTAAATTGAGGGGGGTGGCGGGTCGCCAGGTCGATCGCTTCCTGGGTTTGGGACGTTTTCAAGGTCAGACCCGCGACCAGTCGCAGGATGCCCCGGTTCCAAGTGCCGTCCGCCGCAGTGACTTTGGCTTCGATCCCCGTCAGGAGCCGGAGCGTATCTTCCGCACTGCGGGCCAGATGCCACAACAACAGGGGCACGATGTCATTTAAGGCGATAATTTCAGATTGGGTAATTGGCTCTTTTTTGGACTGTGGGGCGGATTTTTCATCCTCCAACGCATTCAGGACATCGCCCATTTCTTCGGTGACGTAGGGGAGCAGATGTTCCGGGGTTTGGGGCGGGTCGGATTGCCATCCGCCGCCGGGCGATCGCAGGTTGGCAACCAATTCCACCAATTTTTCCAGGCTGTCCGTCAAAGCCGGGGACACCCGATCTTCGGGTCTCGAAGTCGGCGTCACAACTCCTGGAAGTTTGAGTAAGATGCGATCGGACTCTTCGGCGTCGAACAATGAGAGGGGTTGGGGAACTTCGGCGGGAGAGGAAGAAGGTTCGCCGAACGTCTTCTCGGGGGTATCGTACATGGTCAGAATGCCTCCAATGGAAATTGTCTTCCGGCAGTGACGAGTGAAGGGTGATATCAAATCCGGATTTTCAGAACAATTGATCTCGACCCTTTGCCCCTTACCCTTTCTCCCTCCCTACACCCTACACCCTACACCCTACACCCGATTTCAGGGATCGAGGGGGAGGTCCAGGCGATCGACGATCTGGATGGAGTTCCCAGTTGAGGGATCGGTGACGATCGCCAAACCCGTTTTTCCCCAGGGTGCGATCGCCAGGGGGATGACGCCCAGGTGAAACTCGCCGATCCGACGACCGTCCCAATTGACGATGCGGAGGTTGCCATCCGCATCGGCCCAACCATATCCCCAGTCTGCAACAAAAAAGCAGGTGGCGGGCGACTCCAGAAAGACTCGGATCAAATGGAGGGGTTTGAGACGAATTTGGAACAGGAGGGAGGGGGAATCGTCGGAGAGGGCGAGGATCGTGTGGGGTTGGGGGGTCGGCAAGACCGGGCTGACGGAGATGGGCAATTTGAGTCGTCCCATGGGGATGCCCCGGCGACTGTAGATCTGAAATAGGGTTCTCGGAGATTTGGCTTCGGGATTTGACCAGGTGGCGAGGAGGTGTCGGCGATCGAGAAAGGTCAATATGGGGAGTTTGTCGGTGGAGACCGAGAGAATTTTCAGGGGTTTGGGGGGGTTTGAGGGGGGGTTTGAGGGGAGGT
>NZ_JAJENU010000139.1:0-13064 GCF_035615495.1 Lyngbya sp. CCY1209
CCAGCCTATCCACCACCGTTTCCGATTTTAACTGCTTCCCGATCCGTTCCAACCATTTCCGCTGCGAGTCCGTCCACTGGCGGGACGCCAGAACTTTTGCGATCGCGCGATCGACCCGTTCTTTAGCCGAATTGTTCTTGATATAATCCACCATTTCCTCAGTCGAACAACCCGCGATCGCCTCCACTCGTTCCCGGGTGCGATCGTTCAAATTCCGCCAACAATTGATCGACGATCTCCGGCAACGCCCTCCCATCGTCCACCGACCCCAATTCGTCCACCAATTGGGCAAACGTAATATTGGGAGTTTTGAATGGGTTGACCTCGATTTCCGATGCTTCCGGGATGGGTCTGGCAACCCTGTAAGGTTGCCCCCACCATTGATTTTTGACTCCTGGGCAACCCTGTAAGGTTGCCCCCACCCGTTTGAATTAACCCACCACCCGCCGCAATAGCAATCCTTGGGAGTCGGAGAGCTCGAAGGCTTTCAGGTCGGGAATCTCCAGGCCCGGGGAAGCGATCGCCACCCGCCACTCGTCGAGATCCAACTGCAGCCAGTCCCCCAGCGTCACCGTCACGGGGTCGCCGCCCATGTGGGACACCATCGCCACCTGGACGGGATTTTCGGGCACGCCCTCCTCTTGGGGTTGGGTCCGCAGGCCGTAGAAAACGGTGCGATCGCCGTCGCTGATGCGGTTGAAGCGATCCATACCCGACAAATTCTCCATCAGCCAATCATTTTGTTGGCGGAATTGCCGCAACGCCAAATTGTAGGCCGTCTGTTCCGGATTCAACGCCGCCTCGTGGTTCCAGACGTTGCAGAGGTCGTGGGCGTCCTCCATGAACGCCCGGGCGAAGTCTTTCAACCGCCCCACATCCAACTCCGCCAAAACCTGAGATTTGCCGGGGACGTTCAACTTTTGCAGGTTGGACGCCGATTTGCGAGTTTTTGTCTCTTCCTTCACCTCCGGTTTCTCCGACTCTGCCCCCAAATACCGCTGGCAGAGGCGGGCGACTTCTTCGAGATCGTAGTCCGTCTCTTCGATCGCATCGTAAAGGCCCCGCATGAACTGCCGCAGTTCCGCCAGTTTGCCGAATCCCATTTTTTTGAGGCGGGGGAAAGCGTCCGTTTCGGCGTACATGGCGGGCTCCACCTGCCAATCCAAAAAACCGGCTTCTTCGGCCACCACTTTCACCCCATAGCGGTCATCCGTATTCCGCAAAAATCCCCAGGGCGATCGCATCGTACAATTGATAAAATCCATCGGCAGTCCGGGACTGAACCCATACACCATCATTGCGATCGCCGGGTTATCGTAGGCATTATTGAGCACCTCCACATAGGTTTTACCCAAATTCCAGTTGATCGGCAATTCCGGATCGACTTGAGTCCCCCGCCGCAGGGTGTCGTGATTGCCGCAACCCGTAATCCAGTGGGCTCCCACCTGCATCACTTCGCACACCCGCTTCCATTTTTTATCCCAAAATTGCCTCAGCGTCGGGGTGTTGTGGGCGAAAATCAGCGGGCCCCACTGGAACGCCGGCGGGACAAATTCGATCACATCCCGATAGGTGGAAATCTCCTCCCACCCTTCCGCCGGCCAGGGCCGTCCGTCCTCAAAGATCATGAACGGGTAACGTTGGCAACCCCCCACCGTCTGGACGACGTGGGCGATATCCGCCAGATAAGCATCATCGTACTCCACCCGCCCGGACATGGGGTTGAAGAATTTGAAATCCTGGGCGCCGTCTACCCGGATGCCGTCGATACCCGTTTCCGCCTTCCGCCGCTGCATTTCCAGCAACACCGCCCGGACGACGGGGTTTTGGTGGTTGACGTCCTGGCCGTACATATTCGGCCCTTTGAGGAATCGTCCGTTCAGCAGGTCGATCGCCTGGTTGTCGGCGTGCCCGTAGACGACATCATACACCACCTGAATCGGCCCGGTGGGGAAGTTGTGCAAGGTGGCGATAAAGTCCACCAATTCTTCGATCCGCAGGGTTTCCAACACCGAGGGATCGGTGGCTGAAGAACCGAAAATTACGATATCGTAGCCCCAGTTTTGGGTGTCGGGTTTTTTCAGGGTGATTTTGAGATCCCCTTCTTCGTATTCGACACCTTCCGTTTCCGGGTCCATCTCGTCCATGTCGTCTTCGTTGAAGATGAAGAATCCCTGCCCGAATTCGTGTTCGGCGCGATATTCGACGGTGGGTTCGACGGGGAGTAATTGCACGGAATCGTAGCCGATATAATTCTGTTCGGCGGGGGTGAGTTCTTCGTTTTTGACTAATTTTTCGCCGATACGTTTGTAGAGTTCGGTTAGACCGGAGAGATACCCGTTGGGGGAGGCGGTGTTGACGTGCAGTTGCAGAATATTTTTTGGGGGATGGACGCGGGGGATTTCGTCGGTTTCGCCCTCAGTTTTCCACCGGGAGAAATAGTCGCGATCGCCCCGGTTGTTTTGCATCCCCTGGAAGTCGTAAACTTCGGCGGGGGCATAGACGCCGTAGGGTAAAGAGTAGGCTAAAAAGTCCCCGATGGTGCGGATCTCGTTGGTGTTGGGGTCTAGATAGTGCATCCAGTAGAAGGTTCCCAACTGATCCTTGTTGCCGGGGCGGATGCCGGAGTAAACCCCCCAAAATAATTCCCCCCGTTTTTCGAGTTGGACGTATTCCCGATGGAAGGTGACTTTTTGGACGGGGGTTTTGGGATCGATTTTGCCCTTGGGGGTGAGGAATTCCAAATAAATGTTTTTGGGCTGGATCATGTCCGCCCCCAATTCCGGTGCCCAGAAGCCGATTTCAGTTAAACCATCGGGGCGATAATGGGCGCCCAAACGGGTGGCGATCGCCTGGGCTTTTTGAAATACGGTAAGGTCTGAATTGTGAATGTCTTCCGCCCACTGAATCAGTTTTTGAGTTTCGTCTTCAACTCGGGTGATGGGGGTCGATTTCGGTTTAGCTGTTGTTACCATAATTCTCGATTTAAGTCAAAAAAAGAGAGGACAAGGAATGGGACATTAACTATCGGTTACGCCCGGGAATTCATTCCCGATCTAGCAGTTTAGTAGGGTGCGTTAGCGACAGCGTAACGCACCTTAAAAATTGACTAGACTGACACAGTTTAAACGGTGGGTTACGGCGGATTTCTAAATAGCTTTAACAGCAATAAGTTTCAGCCGCCTAACCCACCCTACGACGGGATCGTTTCAGCATCCTACTTTGTTTCAGCTTCCAAGGTCAAGGTTTTGCGTTCATCTAATTTGAGGACGATGACGCCCAAGGGGGGCAGACTCAGTTCGATCGCCTGGGAGAAGCGATTATTTCCCCATTCAAACGACTGCTTGCCGCCGAAGTTGCCCAGGTTGCTGCCGCCGTATTTCTCGGCATCGCTGTTGAAAATTTCGGCGTAGAAACCGGGTTGGGGAACGCCCACCCAATAGTTATGGCGGGGAATGGGGGTGAAGTTGCAGACGATGACAAGAAACTCATCGGAATGCTTCGCCTTCCGCATGAACGAAACCACGCTTTGATGGGCATCATCGCAGGAAATCCACTCAAACCCATCGAAGGAGAAATCTTCGCTGTACAAAGCCGGTTCAGAACGGTATAAAGCGTTGAGGTCGCTGATATATTGTTTCAGGCGGTGGTGGGGTTCCGACTCCAGCAGCCACCAGTCCAGGTCATTCCAAACATTCCACTCCCGCCACTGGCCGAATTCCATGCCCATGAACAAGGTTTTCTTGCCGGGATGGGTGAACATATAGCCGAAAAGCGATCGCAAATTGGCGAATTTTTGCCAGTGATCTCCGGGCATTTTATTAATTAAACTGCCCTTTCCGTGGACTACCTCATCGTGGGACAACGCCAGCATGAAATTCTCGCTGAACGCATACATAATGCTGAAGGTGACGTTGTTGTGGTGGTACGGGCGATGGACGGGATCTTGGCTGAAATAATTCAGCATATCGTGCATCCAGCCCATATTCCACTTGAAGCTGAACCCCAAACCGCCCAAATAGGTGGGGCGGGACACCATCGGCCAGGCGGTGGACTCTTCCGCGATGGAGAGGATGCCGGGGTAGTAGCCGAAAATCAGCGTGTTCAGGTGACGCATGAAGTCCACAGCCTCGATGTTTTCGTTGCCGCCGTGGTGGTTGGGGACCCACTCTCCGGGTTTGCGATCGTAATCCAGATACAGCATCGACGCCACCGCATCCACCCGCACGCCGTCGATGTGGTATTTGTCGAACCAGAACAGGGCGTTGGAGATCAGGAAGTTCTGGACTTCGTGGCGGGAATAGTTAAAAACTAGGGTCCCCCAGCCCTTGTGCTCGCCCTTGCGGGGGTCGGCGTGTTCGTAGAGTTCCGTTCCGTCGAACCGGGCCAGGCCGTGGGCATCCTTGGGGAAGTGGCCGGGTACCCAGTCCACGATGATGCCGATGTCGTTTTGGTGACATTGATCGACGAAATACATGAAGTCTGCGGGGGTTCCGAAGCGGGAGGTGGGGGCGAAATATCCCGCCACCTGATAGCCCCAAGACCCGTCAAAGGGGTGTTCGGCGACGGGCATCAACTCGATGTGGGTGAAGCCGAGTTCTTTGACATAGGGGATGAGTCGGTCGGCGAGTTCCCGGTAGGTGAGAAAGCGGGCGCCGGGTTTTTCGGAAATTTCCACCACCTGACCCGTTTCCGGCGGTTCGTCAACTCCGGCGTGCAGCCAGGACCCCAAGTGGACTTCGTAGATGGAGATGGGTTGGTCTTGGGGCTCGGTGTGGCGGCGTTTTTCCATCCAGTCGCCGTCCCCCCAGGTGTGGGTGCTCAAGTCGGCGACAATTGACGCCGTGCTGGGGCGGACTTCTTGCCCGAAGCCGTAGGGGTCGGATTTTTCGTAAATGTGTCCGACGTTATTTTTGATCTCGTATTTGTAGAGTTCTCCGACTTCGAGTTCGGGGATGAACAGTTCCCAGATGCCGTTGCCGCCCCGTTTCATCTGATGGTGGCGTCCGTCCCAGTAGTTGAAGTTGCCGATGACGGAGACGTTGCGGGCGTTGGGCGCCCAGACGGCGAAGTAGACTCCTTTGACGCCGTTGATTTCGGTGGGGTGGGCACCGAGTTTTTCATAGATGCGGTGGTGTTTCCCTTCGGCGAACAGGTGGATGTCGAAGTCGGTGAGTTTGGGGGAGCGGAAGGCGTAGGGGTCGTAGAATACCCGTTCGCGATCGCCTTCTTTGACTTTGAGTTGATAATTTTTGAGTTCGGGAACGTCCAATTCGCATTCAAAAAAGTTGGGGTGGTGTACCGACTGCATCCGGTACTGTTCCCGCTCTTCGGGGCGGATCACCCAGGCGGCATCTGCGTTGGGAAGGTAGGCCCGCACCAACCAGCTCGTTTTCCCGTCCTGCTCGATGCAGTGGGAACCCAGGATCTCGAACGGATTGTTGTGCTGATTGCTGACAATCCGCTGCACCTGTTCCGGAGCAATTGTCGTGGTCATAGGAAATCTACCTCTGCTGCATCGGTCTTATGGTAGCAAAGTTATTGCCTGGGGGTTCGCCCCATAAATTTGATAGCTTGGGCGAATGCGGCTCAAAATGTATCGACCAAAAGGTATAAATTTCTCGAAACGTTCCGATCGCTCTCGGATATCATTCTCGGGATGGAAGCGGAAAATCGTATCGCCCGATACAGACGGCTGGGGCGATCGCGTTTAATTTATGCGATCGTTGGTGGAAATTTATCGTTGACGGGAGGTCAAATCGTTTGATCCTTTAGATAGATGCTGACACTGTAAATTTAAATTCACAATATAGTAATTAATCATCGGTTGATCACCTCTGACGCTGCGCTTTCATCCGCCATTCATTCAAACTTGAACCATGTCACACCTGATCAAAGTCAATGATTTCGGTTTTAACTTAAATTCGGTGATTTGCTGGTATCGATCGCCCGATCGAGACGGAAATTCACTCATTCTCAACCTGCAAGGCGATCACATCCTAAAATTCACCGGAAAAGATGCGGATTTAGTCCAGCAGATTTTGAGCCATTCCGCCCTGGATTTGCCGGCAAAAATTAGGATGGAAAAGCAGGAAACGAAATTGGAAGTCGCCTAAAATTCTTTTGTTGCTCTTCGGAACAAACCCGGCCCGGCGCGATCGCGTCGGGCCTCAACTATGGCAATTTTCAATGGTCGATTTTTCGGGGCAACGGGGGCGATCGGGTCGCCCGAAAAATGAGAAAGTGTGAAGAACTCGTTTATATCTATCGGTTTATATCGGCGGTTTTACCTCCACAAACAAACTCGACAATATCACCCCCGAAATTGAAGCGATCGCGACTTTTATTGAAGGTTATAACCAGCGGAAGACGTTAATTTTTATATCTTTTGTAAAGCTAGTAATTAACAAATCGAGCGCGGCCGACGCTTTGAACGAAAATTCGATTGAGGACAAGCTTAAAATTATGGTTGGTAAAATCTTACAATCTCGCATCGCATCTTTGGGAACGATTTCGGTACTCGCCGTCACTTCCGCACTGTTTTACGGTTCCCCCGCGCGATCGCAAGTTTTCTGACTTGTTAATTTCCCCCAAAATATGGGTGCGGACTCGCTCCGCATCCATATCGGCCGTGGGGAATCATCTCATTATAGCAATCAGCAGTCAGCTTGCGATCGCCCACCTGCAAAAGGGCCGCTACACGTCAATACTCAAATATCGGGCAACCGGAGACGGTTGCCCCCACGGGGGAGCCGATCGCGCGATCGCCCCTTTTTTGTGGCTTCAAAGTGCCGCGTAACCGAAGGTGACATTAAATTCGCGGCACCAAATGCCCACGGATTGAAATTGATTGATATCAATGTTGTCGGGGAGGGCGTAGCGTTGGGTGCCGTCGAATTGTTGCAGGGCGGCAATGGTGACGTAATCCCCCTCATTGAGATTTACGGGGATGGAACCGCCGCGGTGCAAAATGACCTGCACGTCGGGGCCTTGGGCGGTGGTGAATTCGCTATCAAATTCTAAATAGCGTTTGCCATTTTCACTAATAATTCGAGCGGTTCCCACGGTGGGGTGGTCTTGTTCGACGGTGACGAAAGACCCCATCGCGATGACGCTTTGTTGCTGAGACTGGGCGACGGCGGGTTCGGAGAAGCCCGGGGCGGGGAGGGTGGCGATCACCCCGAACGTACCCAAAACCAAGGCGCAACAGAGACCGAAAGTTTTCAAATTGTCGAGAATCATGGCTGAACTCCGGGTTTGAATGTCTGAGAGTTTCTAAACTACGGGGCGCGCCGGTGAATTGGGTGATAGTCAGATAAGAGAATGCACAGAAGCCAATCGCCCGGTCATCCTTCCCCAGTCCGGGATCGATATGCCATGCTGGTAAGTATTGGTTTGATGTCTCGATCCGATCGACTGAAACGTTCTGACCCCTCGAATGTCCGTTGGCAATTTCAAGGCGATCGGACGGATGGCGTTGCGGATGTAATCTCGCGGGTGAGAACCTCTGACACCGGGCAACATCGACCGAAGACCCGTCCGACCGCCATCCCACGAACCGCGCCATATCCTACGGAGAACGGAACAGTGCTGGAGTTACTCGATCGCATGGTATCCCCGAATTTTTATATGCCCCACGGCCATTGTTACCTGTGGCAAACGCCCCTGGTGGGGCTCCACGTCGTCAGCGACGGGTTGATCGCGATCGCCTATTTCTCGATCCCGGCAATGTTGTTTTACTTCGTCCGCAAACGCAACGATTCGCCCTTTTCCGAGGTGTTCGTGATGTTCGGGGCTTTCATCATTTTTTGCGGGATCGGCCACAGCCTGGATATCTGGACGCTGTGGTTTCCCAACTATTGGATCTCAGGGTTCGAGCGGGCTGCGACCGCTTTGGTGTCCTGTTACACGGCGTTGCGGCTGTGGGAATTGTTGCCCCAATTTTTGGCGTTGAAAACTCCGGAACAACTCGAAGTGGTGAATCTGGAGTTGCAAAAACAGGTGGCGGAACGGGAGAGAACGGAAGAAATCCTGCGGGCGATCGTGGCGGGAACCGCGTCGGTGACGGGGGCGGATTTTTTTCCGGCTTTGGTCGAGAATCTGGCTCGGTGTTTGGACGTGCCCTATGTGGCGGTCACGGAGGCCGACAGATCGGGTCGGTTGACGCCGCGAAATCTGGCGTTTTGGTGGCGGGATCATTTGGTCGATCGCGAAGATGTGAATTGGGACGAGACCCCCTGTAATACGGTTTTAAAAACGCAAAAAATTTGTTGTTATCCGCAAGATTTACAGCAGCTTTTTCCCGAATATGAATTGTTGCAAGAGTTAGAGGCTCAGAGTTATCTGGGAGTCCCCCTGGTGAACCGCGATCGCGAGGCGATCGGGATTTTATCAATTCTGGATGTCAAACCGCTCTTTCAAGACGATCGCACCCACGCGATCGTGAATATTTTTGCCACCCGGGCGGCGACGGAACTACAGCGGAAATGGGCGGAAGAAGAGAAGCGACGGGCTTACAAAGAGTTGGAATTTCGGGTGGAGGAGCGCACTGCCGAACTCAAAAAAGCGAATTTGGCTTTGGAGACAGAGGTGCAAGAGCGGAGCGTGGCGGAAGTGGCGATGAAGCTGATGGCCGACCGCGAACGGGCGATCAATCAGGTGATTTTGCAGATGCGCCGCAGCCTGGATCTGGAGAGCATTTTTCGGGCGACGACGGACGAGTTGAGAAAAGTGATTTCCGGCGATCGCGTCCTCATTTATCGGTTCAATTCCGACTGGAGCGGCGTTTTGGTGGCGGAATCGGTCGCGGCGGGTTGGAAGAGCGTGATTTCGGCCGCCGAAACGCCCCAAAACTGGCTCCAAAATGCGGTCGATCATCGAGATTGTATCGCCTCCCGATTCGGATTTTCTGACACCCTGATCGAAGATACCTATTTGCAAGAAAACCGGGGTGGAATTTACCGGGAAGCCGACAGTTATTGTTGCGTTTCGGATGTCAAAACCGCCGGGTTTTCTCCCTGTTATCTGGAACTGTTAGAGCAATTGCAGGCGCGATCGTACACGATCGCTCCCATCTTTCAAGGACAGAAACTTTGGGGCTTATTGTGCGTTTACCAAAATGGCGAACCCCGGCACTGGAAGGCTGCGGAAGTGAACGCGATCGCCCAAATCAGCAACCAACTGGGAATCGCAGTCCATCAAGCCGAATTGTTTTTTAAAACCCAGCGTCAGGCGGAGGAATTGAAACAGGCGGCCCACGCCGCCAATGCGGCTAACCGCGCCAAAAGCGAGTTTTTGGCGAATATGAGCCACGAACTCCGCACCCCCCTGAATGCCATTTTGGGCTTCACCCAGTTGTTGCAGCGCGATCGCACCCTGGCTTCCAAACATCAGGACTATATCAAAATTATCAGCCACAGCGGCCAGCACTTGTTGGAGCTGATCAACGACGTTTTGGAAATGTCCAAAATTGAAGCGGGCCGGGTGACGTTCGACCGGGCCAAATTTGACCTGCATTCCACATTGCGGGCGATTGAAGCCATGCTGAACCTGAAGGCGGAATCGAAGGGGCTCAATCTGCGGTTTGACATCGAAGAGGACGTGCCGCAGGCGATCGAAACGGATGAGAGCAAGTTGCGACAGGTACTGATCAATTTGATCGGCAACGCGATCAAATTTACCGAGCAAGGGACGGTAACGCTGCGGGTGTCGGTACTTCGGAAGGTGAATTCTGACCGCGACGGCCGGACGGTTCTGAAGTTTGAAATTCGGGATACGGGCTGCGGTATTTCCGAGGAGGAAATGCACGAATTATTCCAGGCGTTCAAACAGACGCGATCGGGCCGGGAAAGCCAGCAGGGGACGGGTTTGGGCTTGGTGATTTCCCAGCGCTTCGTCAAGTTGATGGGGGGCGAAATCGAAGTGAGCAGCGAGTTGGGGAGGGGCAGTTGTTTCGGCTTCCAAATTCCCGTGTTGCTGGGCGACGGACCGGTCCCGGGCGGCGGGGACTCCCAGTTGAGCCGTGGGCTCCGCGTCGCGCCGGGACAAAAACGGTATCGCATTTTGGTGGTGGAAGATCACCCCGTCAACCGCCTGTTGCTGACGACGCTGTTGCAGGATTTGGGCCTGGACGTGGAGGAGGCGGAAAATGGGCAGGAGGCGATCGCTGCTTGGAAGCGGTGGCGCCCCGATTTGATTTTCATGGATATGCAGATGCCGATTTTGGACGGCTTCGCGGCCACCCGGGAGATCAAGGGGTCGGACGGGGACGCCATCCCGGCGATCGTCGCCATCACGGCCAGCGCCTTTTCTGAACAAAGGCAGGATTGTCTCGATGCCGGGTGCGACGATTTTATCGGCAAACCCTTTCGCCGGCAACAGGTTTTGGATATTCTTGCCCGGTATTTGCACCTCGAGTACACCGAGAACCCCCCCGAAACGGAAGCGATCGACGGCGCCCCCGCGCCCGAGCCACGGGCGATCGATGCGGGAGAGATCTCGGCTATGCCCCCCGAATGGCGGGAGCAACTCCGCTATGCGGCCCAACTCGGCAACGATCTGGCGATTTTATCCCTGATCGAGCAAATCCCATCGGAACGGTCTGATCTGATTCGGGAGCTCACGGCGATCGTGGAAAACTTTCAGTTTGAACAGTTGCTCGAACTGTTCGACGCCGAGGGGACGCACACCTAACCCCCGACCGGGACGACTGCCCGCTCCCGGGCCATGATCGCCTTCGGGAAAACCGCCTGAACTTGACGCTCGATGTCGTCGAGGAAATCGTCGCCGTGGGTGGGGTCGTGGTGGAAGATCGCCACCTGCTTCACGCCCGCCGCCTCGGCCATTTTCACCGCCTCCTGCCAGGTGGAGTGTCCCCAACCCACCTTGGGGGACTTGGGGTTGTGATATTCGTCGTCGGTGTACATCGCGTCGTAGATGAGAAGGTCGGCGCCCCGGGAGAGCTCGAGAACGTTGTCGTCCAACCCGTCGGGCAGGTGTTCGGTGTCCGAGCAGTAGACCACCGACCGCCCCTTCCAGGTGACGCGATATCCCATCGCGGTGTTGGGGTGGTTGAGCTGTCCGGTCTCGATTTCGATGCCGTCGTCGAGTTGGAGGCTGTCCCCGGCTTTCAATTCGTAAAATCTCAGGTCGGCCTGCAATCCCTTCAGGGGGATGGGGGAGTTGGGGTGGAGGACCCGCTCGATGAAGTGCTTTTTCATCGACTCCCCGTCCGGCGGGATGGCCCCGTAAATGTGGAAGCAGTTGCCGGGGGTGAAGGCGGGGGTGAACAGGGGAAATCCCTGGATGTGGTCCCAGTGGTAGTGGGTGAAGAAGATGTAGGCTTCCAGGGGCATCTGTTCCGCCAGGGAATCGCCCAGAGCCCGCAGGCCGGTTCCGCCATCGAAAATCAGCCGTTTTCCGGCGACCCGCATTTCCAGACAGGAGGTGTTGCCGCCGTAGCGGATGGTTTCTTGGCCCGGGGTGGGGATGCTCCCGCGCACCCCCCAAAACTCCACCACAAAATCTTCGAGATCTTGAGGGGAGGACTCGGGGCGATCGCGATGGGTTTCCAACGCAGAAGATGGGGTGGTGGTTTCCATTTTAATCTTCAGGTTTAAAAGTGCCGCACTGACCGTGATGACGCAACAGATGGTCACAGAGTACCAGGGCAACCATTGCTTCTACCATTGGAACGGCTCTCGGTAAAACGCACGGGTCGTGTCGCCCTTTAGCTGCCAGTACCGTTTCCTCTCCCTCGCGGGTCACGGTTTTCTGCTCTTTCCGAATTGTAGCAGTTGGTTTGAAGGCGACTCGCACGACGATCGCCTCTCCGTTGGAGATCCCCCCCTGCACGCCGCCCGAGCGGTTGCTGGCGGTGCGGACTGCACCGGTTTCGTCGATGTAGAATTCGTCGTTGTGTTCGCTGCCCGCGAGCTCGGTGCCGGCGAAACCGGAGCCGATTTCAAAGCCCTTGCTGGCCGGCAGGGACATCACGCCCTTGGCCAAATCTGCTTCCAGTTTGTCGAATACGGGGGAGCCGAGTCCTCGGGGGACGTTGCGGACGACGCATTCCACCACCCCCCCGACGGAGTCGCCGGCGTCGCGGACGGCTTCGATCAGTTCGATCATCCGCCCGGCGCATTCGCCGTCCGGACAGCGGACGATGTTGCTTTCGACTTGTTCCGGGGTGACGGTTTGGGGGTCGATGGCGGCTTCTAACGTTTTGATGCGCTTGACGTAGCCGACGATCTCCACGTTCGCCACCTGTGCGAGGACTTTTTTGGCGATCGCCCCCGCGGCCACCCGCCCGATGGTTTCCCGGGCCGAAGACCGGCCTCCTCCCTGCCAGTTGCGGATGCCATATTTGGCGTCGTAGGTGGCGTCGGCGTGGGAGGGGCGGTATTTTTTCGCCATCTCGTCGTAGTCCTGGGGCCGGGTGTCTTTATTTTTGACCGCGATCATGATCGGGGTGCCGAGGGTTTTTCCCTCGAACACCCCGCTGAGAATTTCGCAGGTGTCGGTTTCTTTGCGCGGCGTGGTGATTTTGCTCTGTCCGGGCCGCCGGCGATCGAGCTCGTACTGAATTTCTGAGATGTCCAGGGGGAGTTGGGGGGGGCAACCGTCGATGATGACGCCGACCCCTCCCCCGTGGGATTCCCCGAAGGTCGTGACGCGGAATAAATGCCCGAATGTATTGCCCATACTGAGTCTCGCCGAATGTTTGCAGAGTTTCGATCCTATCAGATCTCCACTCTCCAAATCCTAGGGCGCGGCGGGGGAGTTGATGCGGGAATGGGAAGGTCTTCCGGCGTCCCCCGACACCCCGCGATTAATCTTCGTGATCCTCGAAGGGATCGCTCAATTCTTTGGAGGGGGGGCCGAAGGCGGTGTAGATCGAGTAGGCTGCGATCGCGACGACGATCGCCGCCAAGGAAATGTTGAGAGCGACTGCTGGTTCCATCTGGTTGTTTTCAATTGTGGTCTGTAATTAGGGGTCGAGAGAGATGTTACCATCTCCCCCTCCCATTCAAAACCGTGCATGAGACTTTCACCTCACACGGCTC
>NZ_JAJENU010000140.1:0-13104 GCF_035615495.1 Lyngbya sp. CCY1209
AGCTGACTCGCCGAAAGAGAAAGTCTGGATAGTGATATTCAGAATCCCCGTCACTTTAGTGCGGGGAGTACGTCAAGGACGCAGCAATCCGAGACAGTGGCACCTCGACGCGGCGGACAACAGCGACGGGTTGCAACACATCATGGCCTATGAACAGTCCGGCTACCTGGTGATGGCGTTTGAGGACATGACGAACGGCGGTGACAAGGACTACAACGATATCGTATTCGCGATCGATATCGGCGAAGGAAATATAAAGCACCTGCAAGGAGTTCCCGAACCCACCATGACATTGGGACTCTTGGGGATCGGTGCGGCTTTCACCTTTTCGCGTCGCAAGCGGGAGCAACAGTCCAAATAGAATAGAAGAGAGGCGATCGCACAATTGACAACCCAAAAAAAGGCACGGGAACCCGAGAACCCGTGTCTTTTGGAGTTTAAAATTTCTATTCTTCGCTGAGAATCTTGGGAACCCGGAAAAAATCCCCGTCCGGTTCGGGGGCTTCCTTCAACAAAGCGTCCCGGTTGGCGTAGGGTTCGAGTTGGTCGGGGCGGGTGATGTTGCTGACATCGATCGCCCGAGTCGTGGGTTCGACCGTTTCGGTGTCGAGTTCCTTGAGCTGTTCAAAGTATTCTAAAATACTGTTCAATTCTTGGGTAAATTTTTCTTCTTCTTGTGCCTGTAGCTCCAGGCGGGCTAAGTGGGCGACTTTGCGGACTTGTTCGCGATCGATCATGGGGGTTTTTTAACAGAATTTCAATTTAGAAGTAGACGTCGATTTCACTGCGACCCGTGGTCTTGAGCCAGTTTTGGGCTTCGATGTAATTGTTGGGGGCAAGGCGGATGGCGCGTTTCCAATATTCCGCCGCCTGACGGTAATTATTTTCCGCCGCGTCCCCATCTCCGGCTTCTTTCGCCTTTTCTCCCCGGTAGTGGAAGATGACGGCGATATTGTTGAGGGCTTGGGGGAGGCGGGGGTTCAAGTCGAGGGCTTGGTGGTAATATTCCAAGGCTCTGTCCTGTTCGCCGTTGCTGGTGTGAATCAGGGCGATATTGTAGAGGATATAGCTGCGATCGTTGGGATCTTGCTCGAGTTTGAGAGCCTCATAATAGTTGTCGAGAGCTTCGGCATATTCGCCATCCGCCTGGGCGGACATTCCGTCGCGGTAGTAGGCGAAGGCTTCCTTCGATTCCTGATTGGTGGGCAGGATCTTGAGGATGATGTCGGCGACGACGGTAAAGGTTTTGTCGATGAAATTATCGTTGCGTTGAGTGCGGGGCATACTCTCTATTTATCTCCACAATTGGGGGCGATCGCTTCAGGGCCAGCCCGCCGGGGGCCGAGCCCGAGGTAGAAACGATGAGACTCACCGCCTTCTGGTCGTTTGAAATCACGCGACTCATTCGGCATCCCCGAAGATTCGATCTTTCCAAGAAATATCCGAGAACTTCTGGGTTGAGTCCCCGATCTTCGGCGGTCAGATCGGCGACGGGGGGCGAATGACCGCCTCTCCCGATGGCTCCGTATTGTACACCAATTCCCGGCCCGGTTGCCAAGATCGCGATCGCCAATTTCCTAGAGCGGCGATCGATGTGACTTTGGAAACCGGAAAAATCTATACTGTAAGGATAGCCGCCCGACAACTCACCGGAACAGGGAACCGGGCGGTTCAATCTGTATTGGGAGAAAAAAATGGCTCCAAATCCCTCGATCGTCAAAGCTGTCGAACAGTTGGGCTACCGTGTCACCGGGGGAGATGTGGCGGCCCAGGCCGGACTGGAAGTGAATCTGGCCCGACAGCAACTTTTGGCCCTGGCATCGGAAGCCGGGGGACATCTCCAGGTTTCCGAGTCCGGGGAAATCGCCTTTCTCTTCCCTGAAAACTTTCGGGCCGTCCTCCGGAATCGATACTGGCGATTGCGAGTCCAAGAGTGGTGGCAAAAGGTCTGGCGGATTCTGTTTTATCTGATCCGAATTTCCTTCGGAATTTTGCTGCTGGTGTCGATCGCCATCATTTTTATCGCCATCGCCGCCATCTTGATTTTTGTCAATTCCAGCGGGGACAGCGACGATTCCGGCGGCGGGGGCGAATCCGGCGGCGGGGGCTTCATGTTCGTCCCCTACTTCTGGTTCGGCCCGGATTTGTTTTGGTTTTTCCACTGGGATGACGGCGACTATTACCGCCAGCGACAGCGGACCGACGAGAGTCCGAAGGATAAAATGAATTTCTTCGAGGCGGTGTTCTCGTTCCTATTCGGAGATGGCAAGCCGAACCCCGACTTGGAAGAGCGGCGCTGGCGAACGATCGCCACGGTAATCCGCAACAACCAAGGGGCGGTGATCGCCGAACAAATTGCCCCCTATCTCGACGATCTCGGCAATGCTTATTCTCGGGAATTTGAGGATTATATGCTTCCCGTTTTAACTCGATTTGACGGACGCCCGGAAGTCAGCCCCGAGGGTCAATTGGTGTATCATTTCCCGGAATTGCAAACCAGCGCCACCCCATACCGGACGCAACCGGTTCCGGCTTATCTGAAGGAAAATCCGTGGCGGTTCAGTTCGGCCGGTTCCAATCAAATCCTGCTGGCGGCGGGGTTGGGTGCGGTCAATATTGTCGGGGCGTTGATGTTGGGAAGTTTGCTCGGAGATGGCGCGATCGCGGCTCAAATCGGCGGCTTCGTGGCATTTGTGGAGGTGATTTATCCCCTGCTGTTTGCCTACGGTGCGAGTTTCTTAATTGTCCCGCTGATCCGATATTTTTGGATTCAGTGGCGCAATGGCAAACTGGAAGGGCGAAATCAGCGGCGGCAGCAACAGGCGATCGCCATCAACCAGGCGGATGAAAGTCTGAAACAAAAGCTCGATTACGCCCATCAATTTGCGGCGAAAACGGTCATCGCCGGGGACGATCTGGCTTACACGACGGAGACGGATCTGTTGGAACAGGAAACCGCCAACCCCGATCGCATTGATGCGGAATGGCAGAAGCGTATGAACGAATCCAACGGCTGATAGAATCGGCAATTATCTCGCGGTCGATGTCTGAGAAGGTGCGGATTTTTGGGGGTGCATTTACTTCAAATCAAGATAATTTTTGGGGGGATAGGGGACTCCCGATTTCGGTTTATGAAAATAACTGCTGAAACACCTGGCGTCTTTCCTCTGGGGCGTCCGGTGTCAGGTAACTCCAGAGGGTTTCCCAGTAGAAGAATGAGACGCCATCGAAACCGCGATCGCGCACTTCTTTCACCTGAGATTTAATCTGTTCGATGGGGACGGGATGGGTGAGGGTGCCGCTCAAAATGCCGATGCCGACGGGAACTTTTTCCCGCGCGGTTTTCATGGAGGGGTGTTCCAGTTCGTCGATAAATCCGTCGAGGCGATCGCGGTACACTTGCAACACCAATTCGTCCATCCAGCCGCGATTCACCCAGGTCAGCCAATCTTGCAAATAGACGTTGTAGGTGAATTCGTAGGGGTTGGGAGAAAGGGAGATGATGCCGTCGGGTTTTGCAGTTTTAATCGCCCTCACCAAATGCTCGATAAAGTCGGTAATTTTGTTGGATCTCCACCGCCGCCACTCCGGATCTTGGGGGTCGTCCGGCGGGGATTCTCCGCCGTGTTCCTGTTGGTAAAGTTCCACCGTATAGCGATCGTAGCCGAACTCCACCGGGATGCCAAAATGGTCGTCGAGTTGGATGCCGTCCACGTCATATTTCATGACGACTTCTAAGATTAAATCCTCCATAAATCTCTGCACGCCGGGATGGAGGGGATTCAGCCAAATATTGCGGATGGGATTGAAAAACCGAAAGCGGCGGCGCGGGGGTGGAAGGGGGGAACTCGGCGAGTCTTCTTCGTCGGGATAGTCAGCCAGCATCAGGTTGCCCTCCCGGGTTTGTGTCACCCATTCGGGATGATTTTTTACCAGTTGGGAATTGATGGGAGCCATGAAGCCGTATTCGAGCCAGGGGATCACGCGCAGTCCGCGATCGTGCCCTTCCCGCACGATTTCCGAGAGCACATCTCGCCCGAGTCGGGTAAAATGCAACAGGGTATCTTGCGATCGCCCCGTCACCCGCCGCGCCACCGCACTCCGAAAAAAGGTGGTTCCCCGGTTCCAAATTACCGGATAAATGGTGTTGAAATTGAGGGCGGAAAGTTGATCTAAAGATCGGTTGATTCCCCAGGGAAAAAACAGCACGCCGCTGCTGACGTTGGTGATCCAAACCCCCCGGATTTCTTCGGCGGCACTCACCGCAGTTTGGGGGGTGACGGAGTTGGGAAAGGGGGCGAGAACGGCCAGCCCGCAAGCCAGGAGGACGATCAACAAAATGTGGGTGATTCGGTGTTTTTTTCGCCGTCGCATATGGATTCCACAGCCGACTTTTCCCGTAGCGTAGCACAGGCATCCCGCCCGTCACAATAAACGCTAGTTTTTTTGATAGAATCTCGTCAAACTGCCTCGAATTCGACTGGGGGAATCACGCGATCGCATTTGATCTCCGATCGGTGTTCTCAGGAATCCATCAGAGCATCACCTCGCCGAACTGCAAAACGATTGGCGATCGCTTTCAGTGCCATCCGGTCGGGGTCATATTGTCGAGATGACCGGCTGAAAACAGACTATATATGTCGCCACGGTTTCCCATGATATAAAAATAGCTCAAATCCGATTTTTTGTCAAGATAAAAAGGCGAGAAAATTTGAAATTTTTCGTATTTTTGACGGGGGGTGATGTATGGACAGTTTCCCAAAATCTGGAACATCTGAAAATTGCCAAAAATTCTCCCGCCGGTCGATAAACGCCAGATTCCCGCTACAATAATTTGAGTCAGACCAGGAAAAGTAAAGGCAAGATGACTCAGGCAAAAATTGGCATTATTGGGGGCAGCGGCCTCTACAAGATGGAAGCCCTCACCGATGTGGAAGAAGTGCAAGTCGAGACGCCCTTCGGCCCCCCCTCCGATCGCATCATTTTGGGAACCCTGGAAGGGCTGCAGGTGGCGTTTCTGGCCCGCCACGGCCGGGATCACAAACTCATCCCCAGCGAGTTGCCCTACCGGGCGAATATTTACGCCCTCAAGAGTTTGGGGGTCGAATATATCATTTCGGCGTCGGCGGTGGGCTCCCTGAAAGCGGAGGTGAAGCCCCTCGACATGGTGGTTCCCGACCAATTTATCGATCGCACGAAAGGGCGAATTTCAACTTTTTTCGGACAGGGAATTGTCGCCCACATCGGCTTCGGACATCCGGTTTGCAATCGATTGGCAGGGGTGCTCGCAGATGCGATCGCGGACTTGAATTTTCCCGATGTCACCCTGCATCGGGGCGGGACTTACGTCTGCATGGAGGGGCCGGCTTTTTCTACCCAAGCCGAATCGAATTTGTACCGCAGTTGGGGCGGAACTGTCATCGGCATGACGAATTTACCGGAGGCGAAATTGGCGAGAGAAGCGGAAATTGCCTACGCGACTTTGGCTTTAGTCACCGACTACGATTGTTGGCATCCCGACCACGATCACGTCACGGTTGAAACGGTGATCGAATACCTCAAACGCAATGCGGTCAACGCCCAAAAAGTGATTCGGGAAACCGTCAAACGACTCTCCCAAAATCTGCCGGAATCCGACGCCCACTCGGCTTTGAAATATGCGATTTTAACTCCGTTGGATAAGGTGCCGCCGGAACGGATGAAAGAGTTGGAGTTGCTGTTGAAAAAGTATATTTAGGGAGCGATCGCCCCTTCGCCCTCCCCTGGCGAAGGGGAGGGGCTAAAGCCCAACAACGACAATAGCCCTCCCCTTGGGAAGGGGAGGGTTGGGTGGGGTTTTAATCAAAAACTTCGGAAACTTTGAGATTGAGTTCTCTAAAATTGGGAGATACTACCCAATCATCGCCGGAAAAATTTCCGACTTCTGTATAATTACTTTCGACCAGTTCTAATACTAAAATAGTCCGGGTTTGGGGATCGACAATCCAGTATTCGGGAATCCCACAATCTTGATATTGGATGCGTTTGGCAACGTAATCGCGATCGCGCTGCAATTCTCCGGGACTGACGACCTCGATCGCCAACAGTGGCGGCGACATCGACAGGCGGATCGTATTGCGTTTTAATAGTTGTTGAATGTGTTCTTCTCGGATAATCGTCAAGTCGGGATAGCGGTTCCTGGGTTCGCCTCTCACCTCTACTTCCAGCCCTTGACAACGAACCCTGCGATACCCAACCAGTGACGCGAACTTGAGTAAAAGAAAGGTGGCAATTTCAACATTTAAACCGGACTCGGGTGGCATTTCGACCAATTCTCCATTAAATAATTCGTAGAACTTTTCCGAATTATTATCATAAGCCAAATAGTCTTCAAAACTTTGAAATCGGGGTTTGACTTGTAACATGAAATGACCTCCATTTTGAATCCCCCGGAGAGGAGGGTCGCGATCGCCTTGAGAATTGCTTTCCAAATCGGTCTGAAAATCGTACTATAATTATAGTCAATTCTCGCCATCTCTCTCAGGTATAATCCGCATTTTCCACAAATTCACACCGGGAGTATCGCCGGTTGTGGCACAATAAGGACAGACATTCTGCCGTTGGCTTTTCATCCCCATTCCGTCTATGCTCTCATCCGGAACCGTCCTCGCCGATCGCTTCCAACTCGTCGAACCCCTGAACGCGAACCCCGTCCGCCAAACCTGGCTGGGGCGGGATCTCAAACGCCGCGATCGCATCGCGATCAAACTGCTGGCGATGGGAACCGGGATGCAGTGGGATGACATCAAACTCCTGGAACGAGAAGCCCAAGTTTTGCAGCGACTCGATCGCCCCCGCCTCGTCCGCTACCGGGATTATTTCTCCCTCGATGAAGCGGATCTCTGGTTCGGACTCGTTACCGAATATATCCCCGGCATTTCCCTCAAACAAAAGTTGGAAGCCGGATATCAATTCACCCGCCCGGATCTGCTCTGGATCGCCAAGGAAGTGTTGGAAATTCTCGATTATTTGCATCAGTTTTCGCCCCCAGTTTTGCACCGGGACATCAAACCGAGCAATCTGATTTGGGGGGAAGACAACCGCATTTATCTGATCGATTTCGGTTCCGTCCAAGTGCAGTTTCCCACCCCCGGGGCGACATTTACCGTCGTCGGCACATTGGGTTACACCCCCATCGAACAATTCGGGGGGCAGTCCATCCCGGCTTCCGATCTGTACGCCCTGGGAATGACGTTAATTCATTTACTCACGGGTTGCCCGCCGTCCGATTTTCCCCAGGATAATTTTCGCGTCCAATTCCACGATCGCATCCCCAAAAATACCGACATTCGCCTGATTTCCTGGTTGGAACACCTCACCGAACCGATGCCGGAAAATCGTTTATCTTCCGCCAGAGACGCATTGGAAGAACTGAAAGATTTTAACCGGATCGGCGCGATCGCACAGCCGCCAGAGCGATCGGTGAATTTATCAAAAACGGGCGATCGCCTGCAAATTCAAATCCCCTGTCGCTTTTCCCTCCAGTTCGTCCGCCCCGTCCGCCACACGGCGAAAACCCTGATTTCGACCACCCAAGAGCGACTTAAAAATCTACCGATCCTCGCCAAGGGGGGCGCTCTATTTTCTCTATTATTGACGATTTATTTATTGCAAAAATTGCCAATACCGACGGGTAAAATCGCGTTATTTTTGTTGGAATCCCTCGCGGCAGTTCCGCTCATTTTGTTGATATTGGCAATTCCGGGCGGCCTCATCTTTTTGGCATCGATTCTGACATCGGGCGAAAATTACTTTGAACGCATCAGCCTCAATTTTGACGGGGAAGATTACGAGATCTGCTGGCATTCTTCCACCTGGACGCGCCGCCATCGGGGGAAACTCTCCCACATCCAACAGATCGATCCGATTTGCCTGCAAGATGCCCAGGGAAATTTTCGCCACACTTTAGAAATTGTCACCCAAGAACCCCTGCTGTTTCTATTTTCTCGCCGCCGAACCTACCGCCTCGGGCAGCAGTTGGAAGAGGCGGAATTGCAGCAAATCCGCCAAGAAATTTATAGTTGGATTGCCGGCAAAACTGAAGCGGTCGAAGGTGCGATCGCCCGACTGGCAGGGAAGGGAGAATCGACCGCCGGTTAACGGATAGTGCCGGGTGCCGGGGTGTGAGGTGTGGGGAGAAAAGAGAAGTGAGAATGGAGACATGACCCCTCACTTCTCACACCTTGAAATGGGGGGTTCGGGTTCTGTCCCCCGGCTACCTAGGAACCGGGGAGGGCGATCAAAAACTGCGTCCCCTCTCCTGGCTGGGAAATACAGTCGATGCTGCCGCCGTGTTTTTCCACGACAATTTGATGGGCGATCGCCAAACCCAACCCCGTCCCCTTTCCGACCGGTTTAGTGGTAAAAAAAGGGTCGAAAATTTGTCGGCGAATCGATTCCGGGATGCCCGGACCGTTGTCGGCGATCGCGACGACCACCGCCCCCCCTTCCACGCGAGTCGAGATGGTAATTTCTCGGGGTTCCGGCCATTGTTCCAGAGCCTCGATCGCGTTGCAGATCAAATTCATGAACACCTGATTGATCTGGGAGGCGTGGCACTCCACCCGCGGCAATTTTCCGTAATTTCGGATAATTTTGGTTTCCGGCTGTCCGGGTTTCGCCTTGAAGCGATTTTGCAAAATCAGCAGGGTACTCTCGATCCCCTCGTGGAGATCGACGGCCTTCATTTTTGCCTCATCGAGGCGGGAAAAATTCCGCAGGGACGAGACGATCTCCTGGATGCGGTGGGTCCCCAATTTCATCGACTCCAACGCCTTGGGCAAATCACCGATCAGAAATTCCAAATCCATGTCGGCGAGGGCTTCTCGGATTTCCCCAACCGGCTCCGGATAATGTTTGTAATAGAGAGACAGCAAGGATCGGATGTCTCGGATGCAGGTGTCGAAATACATCAAATTGCCGTGGATGAAGGCGAGGGGATTGTTGATTTCGTGGGCGACCCCGGCCACCATCTGACCCAAGCTAGAGAGTTTTTCGGCTTGGATGAGTTGAGTTTGGGTTCGCCGCAGTTTGCCGAGGGTTTTTTCCAACTCCGCCGCCTTTTGTTTTTCCAGTTGTTTTTCCACCAACAGGGCGGCCTCCATCGCCTTGCGGTCGGTGATGTCCCGGACGATCGCCAACACTGCATCCGCGCCGCTCTTGACGTAGCGGGCCTCGTATGCGCGCCAACCGTCCCCGTCGGGGAGGACGTATTCCCCGGACTGGGGTCGGCCGGTTTCCAGGGTCAACTTCAGGTAGTGCCGCGTCCACCGAGCCAGATCTTCCGAAAAAATGTCCTCGATGCTCCGCCCCACGATCTCCGAGTCGGAAACCTGTTCCCCCTCCTTGTCAGCGGGGAAGTAGTCCAAAAAAATTCCGTCGCGGTCGATTCGGAAAACCAGGTCGGGAATGGCTGCGATGAGGCTGCGAGTCCTCGTCTCGCTCTCCCGCAGGGCTTCTTCCATCTGCCGAGAGTCGCGGAGAGCGTCCCGGCTCTCAACCCGGATGCAGATGGGGGATGGCATCCGCCCGACTTCGCGATCGCGTCTGATCCCCGCCCCCTGCCGACCCCAAAAGTCGCCCGGGGAGGGCGTCGAAAATCGGCCTTCGGAAAATGCGGACGGTGGGTGGCTTTCTCCCCAAATCATCTGGGGGGGGCCGACGGCTTGCCGGAGTTCCTGAAGTTGTTGCTGGGTTTCCCACAGTTGGCGTTGGGTTTGGGCCAATTCCGCGATCGCCCGCCGATAAGCGACGGTCGGCGGCTCGGGAAGTTGAGTTTCTGACAGTTCGGCACTCATGATCTTGCCCTCTCGATATCGGTTAAAAGTGCGCCCGGATGGGCGGTCTTCGGCTTCAGGCGATGTGGATGCCCCGGCCACAACCGTTTTCGTTTTTCCCATTTCTTTCCATCCCCGCACGATGGGCCAAGTGGTCAATTTCGTCGGCGAAGCGTTTCCATTCCCGCAGGGTCTGGGCCGGGGACAGGTGGATGGTCCCCCGGAGGAGCAACTGTTCGATTTCGATTTCCCCCACGGGTTGGGAAAATAAATAGCCCTGGCAGAGTTGGCAGTCCCAGGCCTGCAGCACGCCCAGTTGTTCGGGGGTTTCCACCCCTTCGGCGATCGCCTCCATGCCCAGGGTGTGCGCCAAATTGACGATCGCGCGGGCGATTTTCAGTTTTTCCCCGGACCCGCCGATGCCTTCGACAAACGAGCGGTCGATTTTGAGGGTGTGGATGGGAAAGTCGTAGAGCCGGCTCAAAGAAGAGTATCCCGTCCCAAAGTCGTCGATGCACAGTTGAATTCCCCGGCGGCCGAGTTCTTTCATCTTCGGAATCACCATTTCGGCGTATTCCGCGATCGTGCTTTCGGTCAGTTCCAATTTCAACGCACTCGGGGGGCAGCCCGTTTCCTGTAAAATGGCCGCCACCGTTTCGGTAAATTCGGGTTGGGTCAGTTGGTGGCTCGACAGGTTAACGCTCACGAACGGCGGTTGTCCCTGGGGAAGCATCAACTGCCACTTGCGGACGGCGGTGCAGGCCTCCCGCAGCACCCACTCGCCGATGGGCCGGATCAGTCCGGTTTCTTCGGCGATGGGGATGAACTGCGTCGGGGACACCAACCCCAGGCGGGGGTGCTGCCAGCGCACCAGGGCTTCGCAGCCCAGGATCTGCCGGGTCGTCGGGGAGACGATGGGTTGGTAGTGCAGCCGCAGTTCCTGACGTTGGATGGCGCGGCGGAGGTCGCTTTCGAGGTGCAGCCGTTCCCAAACTTGGCGGTGCATGGCGGGGTTGAAGACGACGTGAGAGCCTTTGCCTTTGATTTTGGCCCGGTACAGGGCTGTGTCCGCATCCCGGAGGATATCTTTGCCGCCCTCGTAGCTGGCATCGCCCAGGGCGATGCCGATGCTGGCAGTGGTGAAAATCTCGTGGTCGCCCAGCAGGATGGGCTGTTGCAGGTGCCGTTGGATGACCTCGGCGAAGCGCCCGATTTGGGTCGGATGTTGCATGGGGTCGAAGAGGATGGCAAATTCGTCTCCCCCCAGGCGGGCGACCACGTTCCAGGGGGGGATGCATTCTTGCAGACGCCGTCCGACGGTCGCCAGCAGCCGATCGCCGACCTGATGTCCCAGGCTGTCGTTGATGATTTTGAAGCGATCGAGATCGAGCAGCAGCACCCCGAACTGGTGGTTGCGGCGATGCCGTCGCCGGTCCACCGCCGCGTCAAGTTGGTCGATGAAACTGGAACGGTTATAAAGGCCCGTGAGTCCGTCGCGGCTGTCGCACAGCAGTCGGATTTCTCGGTGCCGCCGTTCGGCCGTCTCCGGGTCGGCGCGATGCTCGGGGGCGGGGCGGGGCGGTTTGGCCGCCCGGGGGCGCGAAGGTTCCCGAAGGGCGTCCGGGAGGGACACCCCCGGGTTGCCGACGGCGAGGGCGAAGGAATTTTCGACGCTGAAAGCCGCCGTCAGATAGGCCGCTTGGGCGTAACAATGGGGAATGACGCTGTAACATCGACCGGAGTCGGCCTGAAAAAAATTCAGATTGTCTCGGCTCGGGTGAGGGTTGAATAGATTCGGGCTGTCCATTTTCAGGGCCTCGTTAACGTAAAAATGAGCGTTGAGATGGCCATCGATTGGGGGGGGGCAGACAAATTTGCAAAACCCAAACTAAGATTTGACGGAATCAGGTTTAAAATGCACCAGTAACGCTTTGAAATAGATTGAAAAAAGGTTTAAATCCGATGCCAGTCTCCGCCGGCTTTACCGAACTTTACAAAATCTATATCTTCCGCTCAAAAGATAAAGACAGGAGATCTAAACAATTCATCTGTCAAATCAAAAGTACCAAAAAATATCGGAAATACCAAATTAAAATTGTTAAAAAAATATGGATTTCAATACACCCCCAACCCAGATGGTTAAGAGGAGTTTATCAAAATGATAAGAAAAATCTGTATAAAATCGAACACTTTGTCGAGTTGGTCTGCAAAATAGCCATATATGTGAGCGGAAATTCTAGCCAAATCTCCGAATTCAAAAGACTCCCATTCCGTTAAAGTTCCGGGGTCATCGCCGGATCAGTTAAAGCCCAGTAAAGATAGCACTACGGGAATCGATTGGGACTCTCGGCAATTTTGACCACAACCGGCACAGAGGAGCACAGAGGGAGGGTGTGTCCCAACCTGAATACCTACTGCTATATTGCCGCATATCTCAGTAAAATGACGGAATAGGAACCGAGGGTTACGGGGATTAGATCCGAAAAAATACTTATTATATAGCAATGGATAGAACGGTTGGGACATTGCTATTGTAGAAAATGAATCGGTATCCTCGACCCGGCGCGACCTCCCCTTGTTTAACCGAGAATGAAACGGCCGGGCTCTTACAAAGGGGGACTTGAAGGTAAAAGCCAGTGGTCGGATTTGAACCGACGACCGTCCGCTTACAAGGCGGATGCTCTACCACTGAGCTACACTGGCGGGGGAGATGGGGGACATAAATCCACAGTTTTCTAGTATACCACAGTTTTTTACATTTGTTCCAAATAAGTCAACAAATCTGCCATGTCCTGGGGATTGGGCTGAAATTGGGGCATGGGAGGGGTTTTCCCCCCGATCACCTGCCGGATAATGCTGACTTGGGATTTGCGTTGGGATACGTCTTTAAGACTCGGCCCGATCTGGTGGTCGGCTTCCTGAACGTGGCAACCCGCGCAGTTCATTTCAAAAATGGCGTGTCCCCGGGTCGAGTCGCCGGGAAGGGACAGCACCTTTTGAATGTAGGGATCGGAAATCTGCACCGAACTGACTCCCCAAATCCAGAGGAGAATGACCGCCATGAGTCCCACCACGGCCAGTGCCACTCGCCGGATGAGAACAGTTGCGTCGGTGTTAACAATCGGGTTATCCAAAACTACACTTCTACACGGATCTACAAAAAACTTTACGGAATCGATCTATAGCTTAATGCTTTCAAGCCGCCAGGGCAAGTTATAGCAGTGCGCGCTCGTCTGTTTACAGTTTCCTCAGAGGGACAAACCTTTAAACCCTGATGTCGAGGGAATTT